>NZ_JBFAHB010000031.1:0-96524 GCF_040653975.1 Kribbella sp. NPDC050820 | reverse complement strand
CCGGTCATCCCGCTCCACACCCTGCACCAAGAGATAGTCCCAGCCCAGCGATCACACCCGCGGCAGAACGCGCCGATAATTCAGCGCCCTCCTAGCGGCTACCGCCGAGCCCGCTCCGGGTTGCTGGCCTTCGGGAGCCGAAGGGCCGGGTTGCCTCTGACCGGGAGGGACGCGGTCCAGCCGAACCCGTGATGGCACTGGCATGCCATGGCCTGGGTGTGCCAGGAGGTTGGATCGCGCCTCGGTCGGCGGGCCTGGTTAGGTGGGCGCACGAGGAGGGGTCAAACGATGGAGAACGGCGCGTTGCTGGACGCCCGCGAGGAGCAGGCGTACCGGTTGCTGGTCGGGCTGTCCGCGGCCAGGCCGTCGGAGCTCGCCGAGGTGGCCGAACTGCCGCAGCACGAGGCGGACGAGGTCCTTCAACGGCTCCAGGCGAAGGGGCTCGTCACGGTCCAGCACGTCGACGGCCCGGTGTTCCGTGCGCTCCCGCCCGACGTCGCGCTCGGTACGACGCTGCTCCGCCGGCAGGAGTCGCTGGAGGCGGCCCGCAAGACCGTGGCCGCGCTGAGCGAGGAGTTCCGGGCGAGTGCGAGCCGCCGGGACGCGCACCACCTGGTCGAGGTCATCGTCGGCGCCAACGCGCTCCGCGAGCGCCTGCGCGACCTGCAGGAGTCGGCCCGCGAGGAGATCCTCTGGTTCTGCCGGGCCAACCCGCTCGCGATGCCGGGCGCCGACAACACCGAGGAGTACGGCGCCCTGAGCCGCGGAGTCCGGTATCGCGCGATCTACGAGCGCGCCCTGCTGGAAACGCCCGGTGAGCTCGACACGATCGCGGAGGGCATCAGCTGGGGCGAGGAGGCCCGCACGCTGCCGAGCCTTCCGGTCCGGCTGGCGATCGTGGACCGGGCGACCGCAGTCTGCCCGCTGGTCCGGGACGACGAGGTGGGCATCGGCGAGCCGACGGCCGCGGTCATCGGCCGCGGTCAGTTGCTGGATGCCTTGCTGGCCCTCTTCGAGAGCCACTGGGAGCGGGCGACCCCGGTGAAGATGCACTCGGACGCCACCGCGGAAGTCGAGGGTCTCGACGACTCCGAACGCTTCCTGCTGTCGTTGCTGGTGGCCGGCGTACCGGACAAGTCGATCGCGTCCCAGCTGGGGATCAGCCGCCGTACCGTCCAGCGCCGGCTGGACCGGATGATGGCCCTGGCGGGGGTGGACACCCGGACCGGGCTGGCCTTCCAAGCGGCCAAACGCGGCTGGATCTGAGCCGGGGCAGCCCCCGCTGCCCCGGCTCGGTCCTGCTACTTCACGCCGTACGCGCGGATGACGGTCTGCGTCACCGCAGCACCGGTGCCGTCAGTCGCGCGGACCTTCAGCGAGACGGTGCCGTGCGCGGACGGGACCACAGCCAGGTAGTGGCCGAGGGCACCTACTACGGTGAGCTTCTGCCAGCTCTTGCCCTCGTCGTACGACGCCCAGGCCTGCAGCGCCGTTGAGCGGGCTCCGCCGGTCACGGTGAAGCCGACGGCGTGGGTGCGGGCCGCGACCCGGCCGGTCAGGTCGACCGGAACGGTGTAGCCGACCTGCAGCAGCGACAGCGGCGTCGCCTTGTCCTCGGCCGTCTTCTTCGACCGGAACTCCCACGAGGTCTGCGTCCGCGTACCCCAGGTCCACTCGCCCTCGGTGTCGTTCCGCTCGGTCGACAGATCGAGCTTGTACGACGCGTCGCCGCTGGTGGTGATCACGTCCGCCCAGGCGTTGGGCAGCTCGGCGATGGTCTCGCCGTTGCGGGAGAGCACCGCGGACGCCGCCGTGGTCTCGCCGATCGTGTAGTGCCCGGAGGCGTCCACGAACGACGGGATCCGCAGCGACAGCCGGTCACCGGTCCGCGTCGACGGCGTGCCGGCGATGGCAGCCGGCCGGACGACCGGGCCGAACCAGGTCTCCGACGACTGACCACTCTTGTAGCTGCGCGGGTCCTCGACGAGTCCGCCGCGGAGCGGGTTCATCTCGTCCCACGTGTAGAGGTGGTGCACCCGGTGCTGCCAGAGCGAGTCACCGGACGTCACCCACTCCTCGCGCACCTTCGGGGTCTCGACGAACCGCTGCGAGTCGTTCCAGGAGTACTCCTGCCACGGCCGCCACCCGAAGCGCTGCTCCTTGGCCCAGTTGAAGCCGCCGTTGTCGGCGTACTTGGTGGTGATCCGCGCACTGTTCGCCGTGGTCACCTTGTAGTTGATCTTCGCCGGGATGAACCCGTTCGAGACCTGGTTGACGTCGTACAGGTACGGGCTGGAGGTGGTCAGCGTGAGGTCGATCGTGGCGCCGCCGCGCTTGGCCCGCTCGATCAGCTTCTGACCGTCGTTGAACCCGGTGACCATCGCCGGGATCGGCTCCCGGTCCCCGATCGGGCGCCACACCGTCCAGGCCGACCAATCCGCCGGCCGGACCAGGATCACGGCCGCGGCACCCGCCTCGGCCGCGGCAGCGATCTGCTCCTGCTCGCTGCCGTTGCCCCAGCCGTCCTCACTGGAGTCGATCACGGCCAGCGCGCCCTTCACGCCCTGGAGCGTGGAGTCTGCGTAGACCATCGGCAACCGCTTCGTCTTACCGTCGTACCTCGGCGACCGGTGCAGCAAGTTGATGTCGAGCGGACCGGTGACGCCCTGGACCGTGGCCTGGACCAGCGGCGCGACCAGCTGCCAGCGGGACGAGAACTCGAAAGTGCCCTCCTGGACCGGCTTGGTCGCGGTCACGTTGACCTGCTTGACGGTGCTGAAGTGCATCACACCGTGGCTGATCGACCGGCCGTTGCCGTAGACCCGGTTGACGTAGTAGCTCAGGATCGCCTGCTGCTCCGACGGCTTCGGCGTCTCGATCGTGATCGGGGCCGCGGTGCGGGCGTCGATCACGACCTCGGTGTCCTTGCTGACCACGATGTTCGGGTTGGTGAACAGGCTGACCTGCTCGTTCTGCGGGTCGTAGTTCTCGACCAGGCCGTGCAGCAGGTAGGTGCCCTCCTCGACCTCGGCGGTGATGCTCTCGTTGTCCGGGATCCAGGCGAGCACGTCCGACCGGGAGTTGTCACCGAACAGCGCGACCACCGGGACCGGGGACGGCTGACCGTCCAGGCCGACACCGCGCAGGGTGATCTTGTACTTCTTGCCCTGCCGGAGCGCGCCGACCGCGGTCTGGGCGACGACACCATCGGCGCCGGTGGCAACGATCCGGCCGCTGTGCAGGCCGCGGTCGAGCTTGGCCGCGTCCAGGTTGACCGGGACGTCGACGCTGCCGTTGGCCGGGACGGTGACAGTGGCCGGTACACCGAAAGCGTCGGTCTCCGGCTTGCGTGCGTCCAGGTTGGTCACCGCAGCGGACAGGCTGAGGGTGACCGGGGCGCTGCCCGAGTTCCGGTAGGTGATGGTCCGGGTGCTGGTGTCCGTCAGCGTCTGCAGGCCGAAGTCGGCGACCGCGCTGGCGGTGACCTGCTGCGAGGTCGCGCGGGCGAGGTCGACCCGGCCGGCGCCGTTCGCGTAGACGGACTGGTCCGGCTGCGACTTCGAGGTGCTGACCAGCGCGTCCTTCAACTGGCCGGCCGTCCAGTCCGGGTGCTGCTGCGCGAGCAGGGCAGCGGCTCCGGCCACGTGCGGCGCGGCCATCGACGTACCCGAGGCTGCCGTGTAGAGGTTGTCCACCGGCTCGCCCATGGCGGTCCCGGCGGCGCGGGCGGCGACGATGCCGACACCCGGCGCGGAGATCTCCGGCTTGAGGCCGGCGTCGCCGAGCCGCGGTCCACGGCTGGAGAAGTCCGCCAGCGCGTCGTTCCGGTCTACGGCGGCCACGGTCAACGCGGAGGCCGCGGCGCCCGGCGTGCCGACCGACTCGTCGGAGCCGTCGTTGCCGGCGGACACGACGAACAGCGTGCCGGTCTGGGCGGTGATGTCGTTGACGGCCTGGCTCAGCGGGTCGAGACCGTCGGTCGGTCCACCGCCGAGGCTCATGTTGACCACCTTGGCGCCCTCGGCGGCCGCCCACTCCATCCCGGCGATGATCCAGGAGTCGTAGCCCCAGCCGTCGTCACCGAGCACCTTGCCGACGAGCAGGTCGGACTTCGGCGCGACGCCCTTCCGGGTGCCGCCGGCGCCCGCTCCGGTGCCGGCGATCGTGGCGGCGACGTGCGTGCCGTGACCGAAGTGGTCGGCCGGACCGGTCGGGCTGCCGGAGAAGTCCTGCGCCTCCTGCACCTTGCCGGCCAGGTCCGGGTGCTGGCTGTCCACGCCGGTGTCGAGTACGGCGACCTTGACGCCGGAACCCTCGTACCCGGCCTGCCACGCGGCCGGCGCGCCGATCTGCGGGACGCTCTTATCGAGCACCGCGCGCACCTTGCCGTCGAGCCAGATCTTGCTCACGCCGCTGTTCAGCGAACGCGCGCCCGCGGCCGGCTTCAGCGACTTCCACAGCTCCGGAAGCCGGCTCTTGGCCGCGTCGACAGCCCGGCCGCCGATCGAGCTGAGGTCGCGCTTGGCCGTCGTACCGGCCAGCTCCTGCGAGCTGCGCAGGCCCTGGTCGTACTTGACGATCAGCGGAAGCTGCTGGGCGGTGGAGTCGCCGTACCCGTCCGCGATCAGTTCCTCGACGTCGAACAGGTCGGCGTCCAGGACGCCGGTGGAGAGGTACGGGACAGCGTCGGCGGGCAGCACCCGGAGGCCGCCGTCGACCTCGATGGTGTGGAACGTGACTCGCTCGCGGCCGGCCGCGGGGGTGACGGTCGCCGCCCTTTTGCCGGCGCCCGCGTCGCTCACCTCGACGACGTCGCCGGTGATCAACGTGACCTTGCTGGTCGGGCCGGCGTTCCCGGCCGGTGTCGGTGGTGGCGATCCGGCGGCGGCCGGGGTCGCCGTGACCGCGCCGAGGGTCAGCAGTGCCGCAAGGGTGGCGGCAGTGATCCGATGGGGGGACATCATTCTCCTTAGAGGCTGGGGGCAGGCGCACCTCTCTTTCCGGAGAGTTTGCAATCTGGTCACGAAGATCCGCCCTGTCCATCACTGCCGTCCCTGCGACATGGCACACACACGCCAAAACCCGGCACCATCTCCCTCATGACAGTGCTCACGGCCGGGCCTCCGGCGCCGGCGGAGTCATGGGGCTGGAGCTCCCGGCCTTCCCTCGTCCCTCCGGTCGCTTCGCTCCCTCCACTCCTCAGTCCAGGCCGGGAGGCCCCATGACCGAGCAGCAGGTGGCACGCCGGAGGGGCCTGAAGTGGGCCTGGGTCGGCACGTTCTTCGTCGGCGCAGTGCTGTACCTCCTCGTCCTGGCCGTCCTGACCGACACCGGGAACCCGAACCTGGTCCCGACCATGATCCTGCTCGGGGCGCTCGTCGTACCCCTCACTTTCGTGACGTTCGCAGCCGGCCGCTCCGGCCGCTGGCTGATCGACGGGCCCACGCTCGGCGGCTGCCTGCTGTTCGGCGGCGTCGTCGGCGTGGTGGTCGCCGGCCTCCTCGAGTACGACGCGATGCGCCGGCTCGGCACGCTCCCGATGGTCGGCGTCGCCCTGATCGAGGAGGCCGCGAAGCTCCTCGTGCCGGCCGCGCTGGTGATCTTCTTCGGCCACCGCTACCGGACATCCCTGGGCACCGGCATCATCATCGGCGTCGCAGTCGGCACCGGCTTCGCCGTACTCGAGACGATGGGCTACGCGTTCGTCGCACTCCTGCAGTCCAACGGCAACGTCGGCGCCGCCGAAGAGACCCTCTTCATCCGCGGCCTGCTGTCCCCCGCCGGCCACGCCGCCTGGACCGGCCTGACCTGCTGGGGCCTCTGGCGCTTCGTGACCGAGCCGACCGGCAAACACTTCGCCGGCTTCCTCGGCATGTACGCGCTCGCCGTCGCCCTGCACACCACGTGGGACGGGATCGGCGGCTGGGTCACGTACGTCATCGTCGGAGCGATCTCGATCGGCCTACTCCTGTACGGCCTCAAGCGCGCCCAACGAGTAGACAACCGGGTCCTGGCCGCGTAGCCCGCTCGGCTGATCAGCTGGCTGGTTGCCCCCGCGAGTGGGGGGTTGCCCCCTCAAAATCCCAGCGGGCAACCCCCGAACTGAGTGGGCAACCTTTCCGACTGAGACGCCCCGCACAGCTTCCATGATCCGCGGCCGACCGACCAGCACGCGCGCGAGCTCTCGACGATCCACGAGCCGACTCACAGACCACGAGCCGACCACACCACCGGGCGCTCGACTAGGCGCGACAGCTCGCACCCCGCCGGGTGGACGAACAACGGGCCAGCTCACGAACGACGAGCCGACGACCCCACGAGGCAGTCAACGAAGCGCGACAAGCGCATACAACCGGGCGGGCGGGAGCGGCAGCGAGCACGCGACGTAGGAGCGTGCGTAGCGCCGCGTGGGACTTCCACGGGCGTGGGGTAGACAACTCGTCCACGGTGGACCTACTGTCCACGCATGACTCCTGAGCAGCTTGCGCCGATCGGGGGCGCGTTGGCGCGGTTGTTGTCGCCGCATGCGGAGGTCGTACTGCACGATCCGGCGGCCGACGAGATCGTCGCGATCTGGAATCCGTTGTCCGGCCGCGAACCAGGCGATCCCTCGCTGCTCGGCGAGCTCAACGAGCTGTCCCCGACCGACCCAGACGTCTACGGCCCGTACCCCAAGGTGCTCCCAGACGGCCGCCGCCTCTCCAGCATCAGCGCGATCATGCGAGACGCCGACGGCAAACCGGCGTACGTGTTCTGCGTCAACGTCGACCGCACCGCCTTCGAGGAGGCGAGCCGTCTACTGGCCGCCTTCGCCGCACCAGCTCACGGTCAGCCACGCGTCCTCTTCCAGAACGACTGGTCCGAGACCCTCAACGAGATCGTCGCCGCGTACGTCCGCGACCGCGGCGTCACGGTGGACCGGCTCACCCGCGACGACCGCCTCGAACTGCTCGGCAAACTTGACGCCGCCGGCGTACTTAGCCAGCGACGATCGGTGCCGGCTGTCGCCCGCGCACTACGGATGTCCCGCTCCGCGCTGTACCAACTGCTCGCCCAGACCCGGAAGGAGCCCCATGCCGACCCTGCCTGACTTCCGGCTGGAGACGTATTTCGCGAAGTGGGAGTTCAACGCCCGCTACCACCTGACCGCCTCCGACGCGCAAACCCACAGCCTGAGCGAGCTCCTCGCCCTCGCCGACGACGACGGCCGAGAGCGCTGGGAGTCCCTCACCCTCGGCTACACCGAAACCCGCGGCCTGCCCTCCCTCCGCGAGGAGATCGCCGCGACGTACTCGGAGGCTGAGCCCGACGACATCCTGTGCTTCGCCGGCGCCGAGGAAGCCATCTACCTCGCGATGCGCGCGCTCCTCGAGCCCACAGACCACCTCGTCGTACTGACGCCGAACTACCAAGCAGCCGAGACAGTCCCGCTCGCCGTCTGCGAGGTGACCGGAGTCGCGCTGCGCCCGGAAGACAACTGGGCACTGGACGTCGACGCAGTCGCACAAGCCGTACGACCGAACACCCGAATGGTCTCGGTCAACTTCCCGAACAACCCCACCGGCGCAGTGCCGACCCAAGAATCCTGGCTGGACCTGGTCCGACTGTGCGAGGACCGCGGGATCACCCTGTTCAGCGACGAGGTCTACCGCGGCCTCGAGCTCACCCGACCACCGTTGCCCCAAGCAACAGACCTCTCGAGTACGGCGCTCTCCCTCAACGTCATGTCGAAGGCGTACGGCCTGCCCGGCCTGCGAATCGGATGGATCGCCTGCCGGGACAGCGCCGTACTCGACAAGCTCGAGCGCGCCAAGCACTACACGACCATCTGCAACTCCGCGCCGAGCGAGGTGCTCGCGCTGATCGCCCTGCGCGCCCGCGACCACCTGCTCGACCGCAACCGCCGGATCGTCGCGGAGAACCTGCCGGTCTTCACCGAGTTCTTCGCGGGCTACCCGGACCTGTTCGAGTTCACCCCGCCCGACGGCGGCTGCGTCTGCTTCCCGCGCTACCGAGGTCCCGACGGCGTCGAAGCCATGTGCACCGACCTGGTCGAGCAGGCCGGCGTACTGCTCCTGCCCGCCAGCATCTACAGCTCCGCCCTCACCGAAACCCCGGGCGACCGCTTCCGCGTCGGCCTCGGCCGCAGCAACCCGACCGAGGCCCTCGCCGCCTGGTCCGACTGGCTGGAGAAGCGCGGATGACCCTGCCTGTCATCGACCTACCCCAGATCAGCAAGGCCGCCACACCGGACCTGGTCTTCAAGGCGGTCCGCGATGCGTTGATCGCCCACGCCGAGGATCGTACGGCGGTCCCGCCGCCGATGGTTCTCGACTTCCCAGCAAGCTCCGGCGACTGCCACGTGAAGGCCGGGTACGTCGAGGGCTCGCCGTACTACACCGTGAAGATCGCCAGCACGTTCGCCGCGGTCAACAACGGCCTGATGCTCGTGGTGGACGCGACCAACGGCACCCCCGCGGCCCTCCTCGCCGACGAAGGCAAGCTGACGGCCTGGCGTACGGCGGCCGCGGGAGCGCTCATCACCGACGCCATGACCCCGCCCGACGTGGACGAGGTCGCCGTACTCGGGACCGCCGAGCAAGCCCTCCTGCAGGTGCTGTGGTTGCGTCACCTCCGGCCGTTGCGACGCGTGAAGGTGTGGGGCCGACGCCCAGAGGCTGTGGACAAGCTCTGCGCGGCCTTCGCCCAAGAGGGTCTGGACGCCCGGCCCGACGCGCTGGACGGCGCAGCCTGCGTGATCACAACGACCTCTGCCCGCTCGCCCCTACCAGTCGAGGCGTTCCGCGATGCCGTCCACATCACCGGCATCGGCACCGACATGCCCGGCAAGGGCGAGCTGCCACCCGAGGTGTTCGCAGGCGCCGTGATCGCCACCGACGACCACGACCAATGCCTCGACCACGGCGACTACGGCAACGCCGTCCGTGCCGGAGTCGTACCAGCCAACGCCGACCTCGCGGTCGGCGCCGTACTCCGCGACGGCATCGACCGCACCCGGCGCTCGGTAGCCGACCTCACCGGCATCGGTGCAACCGACGCGGCCGTCGCCGCGGCAGTCGTGGCTGTCCTTCGCTGACCGCCGGCCTCACGGCCAGATGGACGAGATCCATTCGGGGTGGTCGATGAAGGGGTTCCGGTTGTGCTGGTAGGTGCTGTAGATGACCTCGTTGCGGCGCTTCTCGAACGCGTCCGGCGGGTCGGCGGCGGCCCAGGCCTTGAGGACCGAGAGCTTGCCCATGTACGGCGCGCTGCCGTTGCTGACCGAGTTGTTCAGCTCGAGGTTGGCGAAGCCGTCGTCGCCTTCGTAGCGCACCGCCATGTAGAAGATCATCCGGGCGACGTCACCGCGGACCGCGGCGCGCGGCGCAAAGGAGTCGCCGTCCACGGTGCAACCGGAGCACTCCGACACCGCCGATCCGCCGTTGTCGAAGTCGAGGTTGCCGCGGGCCGCGTTCACCGACACGTCTTCGGGGCGGAGGTGGTGGATGTCGGTGCCCGGGCCGGTCGCCGTGCCGAAGTCGCCGTGCGACTTGGCCCAGACGTGCTCGCGGTTCCAGTCGTTCGGGTCGCCGCCGTTGGTGCTCTTGCTCTGCGAGCGGCCGGAGTAGATCAGGATGACGTTGCTGCTGTTCGCCGGGTCCTGGTCGGTGTCCTTGAGTGCGTTCCAGACCTGGTCGTAGGACAGCTTGGTCTGCTCCGAGATGATCGTGTGCAGCGCCGACTTCAGCGCAGCCCCGGTCTTGCCCTCCGCGCCGGCATAGTAGTCACCCGGATCCGGTCCCGGATCGGAGGATCCACCCCCGCTGAACGCCGTCGTGTCCTTCAGGCCGGCGTGCGAGAAGTACGCGCTCAGCGTGCCGGTCACGGTGATTTTCTGCCCGAGCAGGCCCGGGTTGCTCTGCAGCCCGTACGACGACCGGAACGCCGACGTGATCTGGACGTACAGCATCGACGACGTGCTCGTCTGCGACGCCGAGTCCGCCAGCGCGAGCGCGTAGTCGTTCGGGAAGTTGCTCCGCACAACGGTGCTGGTCGCGATCGGCTGGCCGACGACGTACCCGGTGACGGTCGCGGTCGACCCGTCCTGTCGGCCGATCGCCGTACTCACGCTGATCGGGGTCGCGGCCGACGACGGCGCGATACCGAAGCCGAGCAGCGCAAGTACGACGCTGACGATCACGGTGGGACGTAGGACGCGAGAACGAAGCACGGCATCTCCCAGGGGCGGTTGGGGACCACTGCGTCGCGTGTCAGTCTGCCCATTCCGCCCTTGATCCGAAACCAAAGTTGTCCGACGATCCGGCGAACCCCGGGTTACCGCAGCTCGATCCGGCCGAGCGGAACCAGCGAAGCCGGGCCGGCAGCGGGCTTGCTGGAGGGCGCGAGGTCTTCGTAGAGCAGGTAGGAGCCGGCCGGCAGCCGGGCACCGCCGCAGCCCCGGATGACGATGCCGGCGGGCGAGGTGTGCGTCTGCTTCGGCGGGATCCGCACGACCCCGATCGCGACTGTCAGCTCCGCGTGACCGACTACTTTGTTCTCCTGGATGACGGCCAGGTGCCGGGGCGGCTTGCCGATCACCATCGTTCTGTCGACCGCGTTGGTCTGCACAAGCTGAACCGTTCCGGTCCAGCCGCTGCGGCTCTCCGTGATGGTCGTCTGCGTCACCTGCCGGATCGATGCCCCGGTGCCCGGCGCCGGGAAAGCGGCACCACACTCGAACGGCCGCGGCGCAAACGTCGAGACCACAGTCGGGCCCGGATTCGCCACCTCGGCGCGGTCGGCGCCCGGCAGCACCGCGTAGGCGCTGACGGCGAGCGCTCCCGCCGTACCGAGGCCGACCGCGCCCGCGAGCACCGTCCGCCGCCGGCGCCGGCGACGGATCTGGGGCACCAGCCGGTGCTCGTCGAGCTCGACGCGGGTGCTGTCGCCGGCCACGGTCTGCAGGAGGTCCTTGAGATCCTTGGCGGTCATTTCATGGTCTCCTCGGGTACGGCGAGCTGGGTGGCGAGCTTGGACCGGGCGTCGGCCAGATGTCGCTTGACCGTGCCCTCGGCGCAGTCGAGCTGGCCCGCGATCTCGGTGACGGAGAGGTCCTCGTAGTACCGGAGCACCACGCAGGCGCGCTGCCTGGGCGACAGCGTGGACAAGGCCCGCCGGACGTCGTCCGCGAGGGCGTGGTCGCCGTCGTCGTGTACGGCGGGATCCACCAGCAGATGGCGGTTGGCGTTCCACCACCTGGCTCGCCGGCGACCGTCGACGTACTGGTTGAGCATCGCGCGCCGCACGTACCCCTCGAGCTGCTCGACGTCCCCGCGCACCCGCAGCCGGCTGAAGACGCGCAGCAGCGCGTCCTGCACCAGGTCGGCCGCGGCGGCCGACTCCCCGGTCAAGAGGTAGGCGTACGCCCGTAGCGAGGCGCCTCGAACTGCCAGCAGTTCTCTGAACGCGCGTTCCCAGTCAGCCATCGGCACCGTCCTGTCGGTTCGTCCGTCAGCCAACAAGACGAACGACGGCGGTGCGGCGTTGGGGGAGAGTTGAGTCGGTGGGGCGGTGAGCGAGTGAGTGTCGCTCGCCGCCCCACCTAGGTGTATGGGCCCCCATCAGGCCGCGACGAACTGCCGCGGGCTGCTCTGCCCATCCACCAGTGAGGCGCTACTGGCGGGCAGCACCTCACCGACACGGTGGCGTGGTGCGGACGCCGTTAACGGACCGTACTCAGTCCGGCACACAATGTCCACAGGTCAGAGCAGCCGTCTCACCCTACTGACGGGTCACTGAACAAGCAGCGGATCCGCCTTCCGCTTCGCGTTGAGGTAGGTGAGACCTCCGAACGCATACATGGAGAGGCCGAGGGCTGCCATGAGGGCGATGACCGGCCAGTGCCACTGCGGGTCGAGGTGGAGAGCCAGGAACCAGGACTTGGTGTCGGTGTTGCCGGTGAGTAGGAAGATCGCGGGTACGACGGCCTGCGGGAAGAGTGGGATGGCGCCGAAGCCGAGGCAGTAGTTGGCCAGCGTTCGCCGCCAGCGCGGGATGTGGTCGTACTGCGCGGCCTTCTTGGCTTGCTCGGTGGTGGAGCGGCCGTGGCGGAGCAGTGTGAGGAGCTCCGGGCCGCGCTGCTCGAGGCGGGTGGCTGCGAGTCGACCGAGGTACCACCAGGCCAGTACGCCGGACGCGACGCCGACCGGAACGCCCCACCACGACCAGGCCAGGGCTGCGGCGAGTGCTGGGCCGGCGGTGATCGACCCCAGGATGAGCATCACCCAGACGATGCCCATCGTCTCGCCCTCGTTCTCACCGGAGTTGAGCGGATTGCCGGACCGCTTGTGCGCGTCGGTCGTCGGTACGGCGGCGAACACCGAGCAGGCGACGACCAGACCGGCCGCGCTGCCCAGGAGCGCCGGCAGCACGCTCAGCACGAGCGGCCATGCGCTGGCGGAGCCGGACCACCAGGTGAGGAGCAGCGTGATCAGCAACGTCGGCGGACCGAACACCAGCAGGAACGCACGCTGCCGAGCCCTGACATCGGGCCCGGCCGACCCGGGTGTCATCAGTGTTGTCCACAGCGCCGTACCGTCCGAGCCGTACAGGTTGGACGACATCGAGCCCGCCATCACGAGGGCGGCCGGACCGGCCCAGGGGAGCATTCCCTTCCAGCCGATGGCGAGCGGCATAAGGCAGAAGAAGAGTCCGTAGCAGATCGCGAACACGGCCCGATGGCCGTAGAGCAGGTCGCGCGTCCAGGACCGGAGCTCCTTGGCCGCCGCTGCGTCTCGTGGACCCGTGGCCGTGAGCAACCGCCGCGGTTTGCGACCGGAGTGGGTGGCCGTCGTACGCCGTACCAAGAGAGCGGACCAGCCGACGAACATGACCACGGCGAGCAGTGCAAGACCGGCGAGGGACTGCAGCACCCGCAGCCAGTCCCCGCGCCCGGCGGCCTCTACTGCGCCCAGACCCCAGCCGGACGGGGCAACGCGCGACGCGCTGGCCATGGTCCCCTGCACGTCGGTCGACACGAAGGCGACGATCAGCGCCCACCCCTGTGCGGTGAAGGCCAGGATGAAGGCGTTGACGACGGCAGCGAGTACGGCGCCGGACCGCACTTGCAGGAGTACGCCGTACACCGCAACGGCAAGCCTGGACGCCAGGACGAAGCACAGGAGCTGCAGAGCGACAGCAGGCAGCGCGATCAGAGTCGCGGCGACAGACAGCTGTGCACCGACGACCACCAGACTGAGCAGGGCAAGCAGGCTGATGACTGGGGCGACACCGGCCAGTGCGGCGGTGAGGAGTCCGGCGGACAGCGTGCGCGGGCTGAGCGGGAGCATGCTGAAGTACTCCGGCTTGAGCGTCTCGTCGCCGCCACCGGCGAACAGCGGGCCGACGATCCAGCCCAGCATCCACACCGCCAGCGCGACGACCAGCAGGTCCAGCTCGCCCCGGGCCGCCACCCAGATGGTCCCGCCGGCGAGCACCGCGCCGACGAACGCACCGGTGCCGATCCAGCTGACCCGGTTCTGGTCCTTCAGCGCGTGCCGGAACGCGGCCAGCCGCATCCGGACCAGCGTCTGCGAGGTCGCGTGCGTCAGGCCGAGAGCCACGACAGCCCCTCCGCGCCTCGGGTCGAGGCGCCGACCAGCGACACGAACGCGTCCTCCAGGGTGCCGCCTGCCTGCACCTCGGAAACCGTGCCCGCGGCAACGACCTTGCCGTCGGCGACCACCGCGACCCGGTCGCACAGCTGCTCGACCAGAGCCATCACGTGGCTCGACATCACCACCGAGCCGCCGCCGGCGATGAAGCGGTTGAGGATGGTCCGGATGGTCGCTGCCGACACCGGGTCGACCGCCTCGAACGGCTCGTCCAGCACCAGCAGCCGCGGCGCGTGCAGCAACGCGACGGCCAGGCCGAGCTTCTTCCGCATCCCGGTCGAGTAGCCGATCACCTGCTTGTCGTCCTCGTGGTCGAGCTCGAGCACCTCGAGGAGCTCCGTCGTACGGCGGTCCACCTCGTCGGCCGGGAGTCCGCGGAGAAGGCCGAGGTAGGTGAGCACCTCGCGGCCGGTCAGCCGCTCCGGCATCCCGAGCCCGTCCGGGAGGACGCCGACCAGCGCCTTCGCCTCGGTCGGTTGCGCCCAGACGTCGACGCCGAAGATCTTCGCCGTACCGGAGTCCGGGCGCAGCAGCCCGACCGCCATCGACAGTGAGGTCGTCTTGCCGGCGCCGTTCGGGCCCAGCATCCCGAAGAACGACCCCTTCGGCACGACGAGGCTCAGGTCGTCGACCGCCCGCTGCTCCCCGAACACCTTGGTCAACCCGACCAGCTCGAACGCGTGCTCCATGCCGGTAACTGTGACACCCGCCCCGCCACCCCGGCGTCCGCCCGCGGACCGATCCGCGGAGTCCGCCTCAGGTAGTGGTGCGGTCGGCGGAGCGCGGGTCGGTGACGGCTCGGCTGCGGTAGATGGCGCCCTTGCGGGCGGTGGCGCGCCAGGGGCGGGCGTGGGCGAGCGGGACCTTCAGGGCCGGGTCGTCGCGGTCGATAGTGGCGACGGTGAGCTCGGACTTGCCGGCGACCTGGGCGGCGTAGGTGCCGTCCGGGGCGATCAGGCCGGACGGCATCAGGTCGACCGTCTGGGCGGGCAGCGACATCGCGACCCAGTAGCAGTTGATCGCGGCGTACGCGCGGGCCTTCACCTCGAAGACCTCGTCGACCGGGTACGCCGACAGCAGCAGGCACTCCACGCCGAGCTGCTCGTACTGACTGAACAGGTGCGGGAAGTTGACCTCGACGCAGATCATGCAGCCGAACCGGTAGCCGTCGACGTCGAACACGACCGGGTCGAAACCGGGTGTGTAGAAGTGGTTGATCTCGGTGTTCGAGCAGAACCGCTTGTCGTAGCGGTCGACGAGCTCGCCGGTGTCGGAGATCACGTACAGACTGTTGTGCGGCCGGTTCGGCGGGGTCAGCGGGTGCGCGGAGCCGAGCACGACCCAGATCTTCAGCTCGGCGGCCAGCGCCATCATCTTCTCGAGCTCGTCGCGGACGACGTCCCAGTCGACCTGCGACCAGTCCGCGATCTGCTCCTTCGCGTACCCGCTCAGCATCCCTTCCGGGAACTGCACCAGCCGCGCCCGCGCACCCGCCGCCTTCCGCATCAGCGCCCGCACGGTCTTCCCGTTACCCCTGGCGTCCGCACCGATCACCGGCTGCGCAATCCCAACCCGAATCCCCGTCACCGCCCTACAGTCTCAGCCCCCACCCCCAGAACCCCGCACCGCCACGACCGGCTCGGCAGGGTGATGGTGAACACACCCTGGAAATACAAAAAGTCCCGGTCTGTTGACCGGGACTTGCTGTGCGCGAGGGGGGAGTTGAACCCCCACGCCCTTTCGGGCACACGGACCTGAACCGTGCGCGTCTGCCTATTCCGCCACCCGCGCGCTTGGATGCGTCTGAGAGTCTCGTCTGCAACCGAGAAGGAACAGTAGCACGGGTTGTGCGGAACGTTCACATTGCGGGTTGGGTCGAACCTCCCGATACGATCGATCGTCGTACCCGGTGTGTCCACAGGACCGGTGGACACGGCGTACGGCGTGCCTGCTGAGGGCGCCGGACGGCAAGCACGATCGTTGGCTACAACCGGCGACCGACCGTGGAGGAGGAGGCGTGCGACCGCTGCAGCGCTTCGAGCGACGTCTGGAGGGCATTGTGAGCGGTGTCTTCGCGCGTGCGTTCAAGGGCGACGTCGAGCCGATCGAGCTGGCGGCGGCGCTCAAGCGTGAGATCGACAACACCGCGCGGATCCTGTCCAGGGACCGCCGGCTGGTGCCGAACCACTTCACCATCGAGCTCGGGCCGAGCGACTTCGAACGGCTGAACGCCTACGGCCAGACCCTGAACCACGAGCTCGCGAACGAGCTCCGGGACCACGCGGACATCCAGCGGTACACGTTCTCCGGCCCGATCGAGATCGTGCTGACCCAGCAGGACGACCTGCCGACAGGTAAGTTCCGTGTGGTCAGTGCGACAGTCGGGACCCAACGACCCCGTCCGCAGCCCCAGCCCTACCAGCAGGAGCCCTACGTGCCGCCGAACGACGGCCAGACTGCGCTGCAGAGCGCCCCACCGCCCCCGCAACAGCCCCCGGCCCGCCGCGGCCACCCACAGGTGATGCTCGAGGTGAACGGCCGCCGCCGGCCGGTCAACCCGCCGGGCGTCGTGCTGGGCCGTGGCACCGACGCTGACATCCAGATCAACGACCCCGGGGTTTCCCGCCGGCACGCCGAGATCCGGCTGATGCCGGAGGGCCCGGGCGGCATCCGGGTGGTGCTGGTCGACCTGGGGTCCACCAACGGCACGCTGGTCAACGGCCGGCGGTCCACGGAGGCCGAGCTGGTCGACGGCTCGACCGTGCGAATCGGCAACACGACGATGACGCTGCGTCTGGCGGACGAGCCCTTCGCCCAGCCGCCGAGCAGCGGGTGGTGACTGACCTTCCATGTCGGAACTGACCCTGACCCTGATCAAACTGGGGTTCCTGGCCCTGTTGTGGATGTTCGTCCTCGCGGTGCTGTCCGTGATCAGGTCCGACCTGTTCGGCGCAAAGGTGGACAGCCGTACGGCGAGTGCCGTCGTACCGCAGAACACCCGGACGCCGAAACCCGCCAAACCGGTGAAGAAGCGCAAGGGCCTGCCCGGGTCGGTGTCGATCGCGGACGGCCCGCAGGCCGGGGTCGGCGCGACCCTGGTCGACGAGCCGGTGATCATCGGCCGCGGCTCGGACTGCCAGATCCGGCTGGACGACGACTACTCGTCCACCCGGCACGCCCGGCTGTTCCACTCCGAGGGCCAGTGGTGGGTCGAGGACCTCGGCTCCACCAACGGCACGTACCTGGACGGCCAGCGGGTGACCCGCCCGGTGCCGGCCGAGATCGGCGGCTCGATCCGGATCGGCCGGACGACGCTGAACATCGCGAAGTAGGCCTGCCTCGATGACCCTGTCGCTCGACTACGCCGCACTGTCCGACGTCGGACGCGTGCGCCGCAACAACGAGGACTCGGCGTACGCCGGTCCGAACCTCCTGCTGCTCGCGGACGGAATGGGCGGCGCCGCAGCCGGTGAGGTGGCCAGCGCGGCGGCGGTCCAGGTGATCCGGAAGCTGGACAAGCCGGGGATCAGCGGCGAGGACATGATCGAGGCGCTGGCCGGCGCGGTGCACCGGGCGAACGAGCGGCTGTCCGAGCTGGTCGAGGAGGACCCCGAGCGCGAGGGCATGGGTTCGACCGTCACCGCGCTGATGTTCGACGGCAGTCAGCTCGGGATGGCGCACCTGGGCGACTCCCGCGCGTACCGGATGCGCGACGGGCTGCTCTACCAGCTCAGCCACGACCACACGTTCGTGCAGTCGCTGGTGGACGAGGGCCGGATCTCCAAGGAGGAGGCCTTCACCCACCCGCACCGGAACCTGATCCTGCGCGTCCTCGACGGCCGGCCGGACTCCGACCCGGACCTGGAGATCCTCGACGTCCGCGCCGGTGACCGGCTGATGCTGTGCAGTGACGGCCTGCCCGACTACGTGAGCGACGAGGTGATCGCGGCCTCGATGGCCGACGGTACGCCGGACTCCGTGGTCGTGGAGCTGATCACGCACGCCCTGGAAGCCGGGTCGAACGACAACGTGACGTGTGTCGTCGCGGACGTGATCGAGACGCAGCCGTCGAGCGGCGCGTCGCCGCAGCTGGTCGGCGCGGCCGCGGAGCTGGCTCAGGGCGGGACCGGTCGTGGTGAACCGACGATCGTCGTACCTGGTGGTCATGGGCACGGTGGTGGTCACGGACACGGTGGGGCCCTCGACCCGGAGGAGCTGCGGTACGCGCCGCGGGCGCCGAAGCGGTTCCCGTGGCTGCGGCGGATCGCCGTACTGGCGGTGCTGCTCGGTCTGATCCTCGGTGGCGGGTGGTTCGCGTACAGCTGGACGCAGAGCCAGTACTACGTCGGCACCGACGGTGACTACGTGGCGATCTTCAAGGGTGTGGACGAGGACATCCCGGGGCTGACGCTGTCGAAGATGTACGAGAAGCAGGCCCTGCAGGTGGACAAGCTGCCGACGTACAACCGCGAGCAGGTGGAGAGCAACATCCAGGCCGACGACCTGCCCGGGGCCCGGACGATCGTGAGCGAGCTGCAGCGCGCCGCCGACGAGTGCGCCAAGCCGACGCCGTCGCCGACACCGAAGCCCAGTACGCCGGTGCCCAGCAAGCCGGTGACGAGCAAGCCGGCGACGAGTGCGCCGCCCGCGACGGCCAAGCCGACCACCTCGCCGTCGCCAGGCACGGTCAACCCCGACGACTGTGACGGCGTCCGATGAGCATCGCGTCGACGTCCGTCATCCAGATCATCCCGCGCAGCCGGCGCGGGGTGGAGTTGTTCCTGCTCATCATCGCCGTCGTCGTCTCGGTCGGCGCGTACGTGAACATCGGCCTGACCGTCCAGGACAAGATCCCGGCCAGCACCGGCCTGTACGCCGCCGGCATCGGCCTGCTCGCGCTGATCGCCCACCTCGCGCTGCGGTTCCGGGCGCCGTACGCCGACCCTGTGCTGCTGCCCTGCGCGGTCGCGCTGAACGGGCTCGGCCTGGCGATGATCCACCGGATCGACCTCGGCCTGGCCGCGATCGCGGAGGCGAACGGCCGGACCCCGAAGCCGCCGGCGGCGCCGCAGCAGATCACCTGGACCGCGGTCGGCGTCGTGCTGTTCCTGGTGGTGATCCTGGTCATCCGGGACCACCGCCGCCTGCAGGCGCTGACCTATACCGCCGGCCTGGCCGGCCTGGTGCTGCTCGTGCTCCCGCTGATCCCCGGGCTCGGCGTGAACCTGAACGGCGCCCGGATCTGGATCCGGCTGGCCGGTATGTCGTTCCAGCCCGGTGAGTTCGCGAAAGTCTGTCTGGTCGTCTTCTTCGCCGGATACCTGGTGGTGAAGCGCGACGTGCTCACCCTGGCCGGGCACCGGTTCCTCGGTCTCGACCTGCCGCGCGCCCGCGACCTCGGGCCGATCCTGATCGCCTGGGCGGTCAGCCTGGGCGTGCTGGTCTTCGAGAGCGACCTCGGGTCGTCGCTGCTGTTCTTCGGCCTGTTCCTGTTCCTGCTGTACGTGTCGACCGAGCGGGCCGGATGGCTGATCATCGGCGGCCTGCTGTTCGCCGGCGGCGCGTTCTTCGCGTACCAGGCCTTCGGCCACGTGCACAAACGGATCACGGACTGGCTGGACCCGTTCTCGATCGACGGCGGCCAGGTCGCGTCCGGGCTGATGGGCCAGGCCTGGGGCGGCATCCTGGGTCGCGGTCTCGGCCAGGGCCGCCCGGAGATCACGCTGTACGCGCAGAGCGACATGATCATCTCCTCGTTCGCCGAGGAGCTCGGCCTGACCGGGGTGATCGCGATCATCCTGGTCTTCACGCTGATCGTGGAGCGCGGCCTGCGGACCGCGCTCGGCTGCCGGGACATCTTCGGCAAGCTGGTCGCGACCGGTCTGGCGATGTCGTTCGCGCTGCAGGTGTTCGTGATCGTGGGCGGCGTCACCGGCCTGATCCCGCTGACCGGTCTGGCCACGCCGTTCATGGCCCTCGGCGGTACGTCGCTGGTCGCGAACTGGGCGATCATCGCGCTGCTGCTGCGGATCAGCGACCAGGCCCGCCGGCCGCAGACGCCGGCCGCTCCAGTGTCCGACGAAACGATCGCGATGGCGGTGCAGAAGCAGTGAACTCAGCGATCCGGCGACTGGCTGTGGCGGCGATCATCCTGATGCTCGCGCTGATGGCGAACTCGACGTACCTGCAGGCCTTCCGGGCCAACGAACTCAACGGCCGCAACGACAACCGCCGGGTGCGGGACTCGCAGTTCTCGATCGACCGCGGCCCGATCCTGATCGGCAGCACACCGATCGCCCAGAGCAAGCCGTCGAACGACCGGTTCGAGTTCCAGCGCTCCTACGCCTCCGGCCCGGTCTACGCACCGGTGACGGGGTACTACTCCTACCTGTACGGCAGATCCGCAATCGAGCTGACCCAGAACTCCGAGCTGAACGGCAGCGACCCGTCGATGGCGTTCCGCCGGGTGATCGACGTGATCACCAACCGTCGCCAGCAGGGCGCCAGCGTGACGCTGACCCTGAACGCGGCGGCCCAGCAGGCGGCGTACGACGGACTGGCCGGCAAGACCGGCGCGGTCGTGGCGATCGAGCCGAAGACCGGCCGGGTGCTCGCGCTGGCCACGCGGCCGTCGTACAACCCGAACGAGCTCGCCTCGCACGACCTGGACAGGGTCAGCGCGGCGTGGAAGAGGCTGAACGAGGCCGAGAGCAAGCCGATGTCGAACCGGGCGGTCAAGGAGCTCTACCCGCCGGGCTCGACGTTCAAGCTGGTCACCGCGGCCGCGGCGCTGTCCAGCGGCAAGTTCACGCCGGAGACCAAGGTGCACTCGCCGGCCGAGCTGCCGCTGCCGCAGACCACGGTCCCGCTGGTGAACGAGAACGGCCAGAACTGCGGCGGCAGCGACAACGCGACGCTGACCATCGCGCTGCGCTACTCCTGCAACACCGCGTTCGGCACCATCGGCCTGGAACTGAAGGCTGACGCGCTGGCCGAGCAGGCGGCGAAGTTCGGCTTCGGCGAGCGGCAGCTGCCCGAGCTGGGCGCGGTCGCCAGCCAGTTCCCGGGCGATCCGAACGAGCCGCAGACCGCGCAGTCCGCGATCGGCCAGTTCGACGTCCGCGCCACCCCGCTGCAGATGGCGATGGTGGCGGCCGGGATCGCGAACAAGGGCGCGGTGATGAAGCCGTACCTGGTGCAGAACGTGAAGACGGCCGACCTGAAGACGGTCTCCGAGACCAAGCCGGAGGAGCTGCACCAGGCGGTCACCCCGGAGGTCGCGTCGCAGCTGACCCAGATGATGGTCGACGTGGTCGCGAACGGCACCGGCCGGCCCGGCCAGATCAGCGGCGTCGAGGTGGCCGGCAAGACCGGTACGGCGCAGACGTCGAAGGAACGCCCGCCGTTCGCCTGGTTCACCGCGTTCGCCCCGGCCAACGACCCGAAGATCGCGGTGGCGGTGATGATCGAGGACGCGAACATCCCGCGCAACGACATCGCCGGCGGCACCCTGGCGGCGCCGATCGCCAAGCGGGTGATGGAGGCGGTGCTGGGCCAATGACGACGATACGGAATGATGCCGTGACAGCGTGTCTTTCCGACGGGGATCCACGTGTGGCGGCCGCTACCGTGGGCAAGTTGAGTGTGTTTCGGACAGGTTGGAAGGCTGAGTCATGACATCGCAGGCACGTCTCGTCGGCGGCCGGTACGAAGAAGGCGAACCGCTCGGCCGCGGCGGCATGGCCGATGTCCGCAGGGGCGTCGACAACCGGCTGGGCCGGGCCGTTGCGATCAAGCGGCTGCGCGTCGACCTCGCCAGTGACGCCACCTTCCAGGCCCGGTTCCGGCGCGAGGCCCAGTCGGCCGCCTCGCTGAACCACCCGACCATCGTGTCGGTCTACGACACCGGCGAGGAGCCGGACCCGAACGGCTCCGGCGTCACCATTCCGTACATCGTGATGGAGCTGGTGACCGGCAAGACGCTGCGGGACCTGATCCGCGAGGGCCGCAAGATCATGCCCGAGCGGGCGCTGGAGATCACCTCCGGCGTGCTCGAGGCCCTCGACTACAGCCACCGGGCCGGCATCGTGCACCGCGACATCAAGCCCGGGAACGTGATGCTGACCCCGCAGGGCCAGGTCAAGGTGATGGACTTCGGCATCGCCCGGGCGGTCGCGGACACCTCGTCCACGATGACCCAGACGGCGGCCGTGATCGGCACCGCGCAGTACCTGTCTCCGGAGCAGGCCCGTGGTGAGACCGTCGACGCCCGCTCCGACCTGTACTCGACCGGCTGCCTGCTGTACGAGCTGCTGACCGGCCGGCCGCCGTTCGTCGGTGAGTCGCCGGTGTCGGTGGCCTACCAGCACGTCCGGGAGCAGGCGCTGCCGCCGTCGTCGTTCGACCCGGACATCCCGCCGGAGGTCGACGCGGTCGTCCTGAAGGCGCTGGCGAAGAGCCGCGAGGATCGGTACCAGAGCGCGTCCGAGATGCGGCAGGACATCCACCGGGTGCTCGCCGGCCAGCAGGTGACCGCGCCGATGGCGGCGGTCGCCGAGACCCGCGCGATGACGAGCGCCTACTCGCCCGCCGCGGCGACCCAGGCGTACCAGCAGCCCGGCGGCGACGACCTGCTGCCGCCGGACGACGGCCTCGACGAGGCGCAGGCGGCGCGGGCCCGGCGCAACCGCGGCCTCGCCTACTTCCTGCTCGGCCTGGCCATCGTCGCCGTCGCGGTCGGCGCCTACGCGCTGTTCACCAACATGGGCAATGACAACGGCGGCGGGGCGACCCCGCCGGCGAAGGTCCAGGTTCCGGACGTGAGCGGCAAGTCGTCGGCGGACGCGACCGCGATCCTGACCGACGCGGGCCTGAAGTTCGCGCAGGGCCCGGCCCAGGCGAGCGACACGGTCGGCCGCGGGCTCGCGATCTCGCAGACCCCGCAGGCGAGCACCGAGGCCGAGACCGGCTCGACCGTCACGGTGGTGTTCTCGTCCGGTCCGAGCGCGTTCCCGGTACCCGACGTACTCGGCAAGTCCGAGTCCGCGGCGCGGAAGGCGATCGAGGGCACGAAGGCGAACTTCAAGGTCAAGGACGAGGTGAAGACCGAGAACAGTGCCGAGAAGGAAGGCACCGTGCTCGCGGTCTCGCCGGACCCGAGCGGTCAGTACCCGTCCGGCACCGAGTTCACCCTGACCGTGTCGAGCGGCAAGGAGATGGTCGAGGTCCCGAACGTCGTCACGATGACCTTCGACGACGCGACCAGGGCGTTGAAGGAGCTCGGCTTCAAGGTCGGCTACGACCAGAGCCAGGACCCGAGCAAGCCCGACCAGACCGTGCTCCAGCAGAGCGTGAAGGGCGGCACCCAGGCCGCGAAGGGCAGCCTGGTCACCTTGACGATCAACATGCTGCCGGAGAACACGCCGACGCCCACGCCGACGCCGACGCCGACGGAGACCGAGACTCCGGAGGATCCGACCACGCCACCGATCACGATCGGCGGCTGAACCGAAGAAAACCCCCGCGGTCTTCCGCGGGGGTTTTCGTTTGCCTCAGCTGACGACGGGTGCCAGGCCGGCCGAGCGGGCGACCGCGTCCGGGTCGCCGCACATCACCAGCCAGTTGGCGAGCATCCGGTGACCGCCCTCGGTCAGCACGGACTCCGGGTGGAACTGGACGCCCTCGACCGGGAGGTCGCGGTGCCTGGCCGCCATGATCACGCCGGCCTCGGTCCGGGCCGTCACCTGCAGCTCGTCCGGCACGCTGTCCTGGGCGATCGCCAGCGAGTGGTACCGCGTCGCGGTGAACGGCGACGGCAGCCCGGCGAGCACACCGGCGCCCTCGTGGAACACCTGGCTGGTCTTGCCGTGCAGCAACTCGTCGGCCCGCCCGACAACTCCGCCGTACGCGACGCCGATCGCCTGGAGACCCAGGCAGACGCCGAAGATCGGGACCTGGCCGCCCTGCTCCCGGACGATGTCCACGCACGCGCCGGCCTCTTCCGGCGTACCGGGACCGGGGGACAGCAGGACACCGTCGTACGACGTGACGTCGTCGGGGGTGACCTCGTCGTTGCGCAGCACAGTGGTCTCGGCCTGCAACTGCTGCAGGTACTGCACCAGGTTGTAGACGAAGGAGTCGTAGTTGTCGACGACAAGGATCCGCGGCATGCGAACCATTGTGGCAGCTGTGGCAGCTAGCGGCCGGTCGCGGTCGGGCTGACCGAGGGGGTGCGGTCGAAGCCGGGGACGGTGGCGCTCTGCAGGTCGAGGGTGCCCTCGTAGGCAGGCATCGCGATCGACGACTCGTTCTTCACCTCGTAGCCGAGCTGGAACTTCACCACGTAGTCCTGCAGGTTCTCGATGTACTGCGAGTCGTCCAGCGCCTTCTGCAACTTCTGCCGGTCGCCGATCGCGGTGATCTTGTACGGCGGCAGGTACGGGACGCCGTGCAGGACGACCGAGTTGCCGACGCACTTGATCCCGGTGGTGGAGATGACCCGGTGGTTCTGGATCGAGAGCGCGTCCGCGCCGCCGGCCCAGAGCGCGTTCACCACGGCCTGGATGTCCTGCTGGTGGATCACCAGCCAGTCGGCGTCGACGTCCGGGTTCTCCTTCACCACCTCGGGTGGCGCGTCCTTCAGCGTGACGGTCAGTCCGGGGCCGGTGACCGGCGTCGTACCGACCTGTTCGGACAGTTCCTTGAGCTGGGTGGACAGCTTCGGGTCCATCGAGCCCTGCTGTGCCTGCAGCTTCTCGATGTCCTGGGTGAGCGCGGCGTGCTGGCGGACCAGGCTCGCGCTGCGGCGGCTCTGTTCCTCCACCAGCCCGGCGAGCGTAGTGTTGCGGCTAGGGCGCAGGTCGGTGCCTCGGGCGTTGGTGGCGCTGGTCGCGAAGAGCAGACCGGCGCACAGCAGCGCCAGCGGCGCCCCCACGCGCCACAACGAAATCCGCTTGAACCTACGCACCCGTGATCTCCATGTTGCTCTCTGCACTACGCTAACCCGGGACCGGACCCGACTACGGTCCGGGCCTGGGCCTCCAGCGCTCAGCTTATGCGTCCTTACAAGGAGTTCAGTCGTGCCCGAGTCGAGCAGTCGCAACAAGAAGAAGACCGAGAAGGTCAAGGCGGAGAAGACGCCGAAGAAGCCGCGTACCACCAGCCGCGTCTGGGTGGCGCCGCTGATGCTGGCCTGCTGGCTGCTCGGCCTCGCCTGGCTGGTCGTCTTCTACGTGGCCGGCCAGGACATCCCGGTGATGAACGACCTGGGCAACTGGAACCTGCTGATCGGCATGGGTCTGATCGCCGTCGGCTTCGTCGTCTCCACCCAGTGGATCTGACCGCACTGAAACGTTGATCCCCGCTCCGGGCGGTGAGCGGGGTGACCGAATCACAGGACTGAAGTTATCCACACCCGTATCCCCAACTGTGCACAGCTTTTCGGCGACTTGTCCCCAGGTCACCCCGGGTTTCTCCACGGTCACCGGCCGAAATCTCTCGAAATCTGTGGATATCCGAGGTTTGATTCGGTCAGTTTCCACACCGTTCATGTGGGCGTCGGACGGTTGTCCACGACCTTCGTCATCACGATCGTCGACGTCATTCGCAGCACCCCCGGCAACCGGGCCAGCTTCTCGTCCCGCACCTTCTGGAACGCCGCGATGTCCGCCGTCGCGACCCGGATGAAGTAGTCGGGCTCCCCGAACAGCCGCTCCGCGTGCACCACGTCCTCGATCTCCGCGAGCCCGGCCTCGAACCCGGCGACCGACTCCTCCCGGTCCATCGTCACCGCGACCAGCACCTCGAACCCGCGACCGACCGTCGCCGGATCGACGACAGCCCGGTATCCACTGATCACGCCGGCACGCTCCAGCTCCCGCAGCCGCCGGTGACACGGCGCCGCACTCAACCCCACCCGCTGAGCCAACTCGGTGACGGTCAGCCGACCCTCGCCCTGCAGCACCGCAAGGATCTTGCGGTCGATCGCATCCATGGCAAGAATCCTATCGCTCAGCGCCTCGATCGGGCATGAATTCGCACGATATCGTCGCCGGATCGGACGTAATCTTGCGCCATGCTCGACCTACTGCCCATCGCCGCCGCGATCTTCGGCATTCCGCAGTACCTTCCGCAGATCCTCAAGCTGCGGGCGACCGGTGACACGGCCGGGGTGTCGTGGTCCTGGGCGACGCTGACCAGCCTCAACAACTCGGCCTGGTTCGTGTACTTCATGCTGTCCGGCTACTGGAGCGCGAGCGTGCCGTCGACGGCGGCCGCCGTACTGGCCGGGACCGTCTCGGTGATGCTGGTACGACGAGGCGCGGTGAGCCGGCGTGCGATCGGCTGGATCTGCGGCTGGGCCGGCCTACTCGTGATCGCCACCCTCGTCGGTGGGCGGGTCGGGCTGGGCACGTTGCTCGCCGCGGCCGCCTTCGTCCAGGTGACGCCTTCGCTGTGGACGGCGTACCGGAGTGAGCGGCCGACGGGGATCTCGGCGGGGACCTGGGGGCTGGTGGTCGGTGAGCTGTCGTGCTGGTTCGTGTTCGGGCTGTGGAAAACCGACGTACGGCTGATCACGCTCGGGGCCACCGGAGTGATTGCGGGGCTTTTGATGCTCGCTCGGGTGTGGCAGGCGGGCGTACGGTCGAGGTGCCGACCAGCGGCCTGAGAGACGGGGAGGGTCTCACGATGTTCGTTCAGGTCATTCAGGGACAGGTGCAGGACGCCGAACAGGCACATGCCGCGTTCGACAGGTGGATGGAGGAGCTGGCTCCCGAGGCGACCGGCTGGCTGGGGACGACGGCCGGAGTCACCGAGGACGGGCGGTTCATCGCGCTGGCGCGGTTCGAGTCCGCCGAGGCAGCCCGGCAGAACAGCGATTCGCCGGCGCAGGACAAGTGGTGGCACGAGTTCGCGTCGGTGCTGACCGACGACGCGATCTTCCACGACAGCGACGACGTCACCCTCGATGTTCAAGGCGATCCTGACTCGGCCGGTTTCGTCCAGGTCATGCAGGGCAAGGGCAGCAACCCCGAGCGCGCCCGCGAGCTGATGGCGCAGGATCCCGAGGTGTGGGCCGCGTTCCGGCCCGACGTGATCGCCACCGCCACCACGATGTACGACAGCGGCGACTACACGATGGCGATCTACTTCACCAGCGAGGCCGAGGCCCGCGAGGGCGAGCAGAAGGAGCCGCCGGCCGAGATCAAGGCGGCGATGGACGAGCTGAACTCGCTCGCCGAGGGCCCGCCGGAGTTCTTCGACCTCAAGCAGCCCTGGCTGTACTCGCCCGCGTCTACGTAGAGATATATGTAGACATCTACGCACCTCCTACGTATAGTTCTACGTAGGAGGAGAGAGAGTATGCCCAACAAGACGATCTACGTGTCGGACGACGACCTGCCGCTGTACAAGCGGGCGCAGGAGCTCGCCGGGAACCTGTCCTCGGCGATCTCGCTGGCGCTGCGCAAGTACGTCGAGATGGAGGAAGGCCGGCTCGAGGGGTACGACGAGATCACCGTGCGGGTGGGCCGGGGCGCCGGCCGCAAGCAGCGGTTCTCCGGCGTCCTGCTCGCCGAAGGCGGCCGCTCCAGCAAGTCCGGGTACGAGGCCTTCAAGGTCTACCGCAGCCGGACCGGCAAGTTCGTCCTGCACGCCGACCGCCGCAACCAGATCACCCAGGGCGCCAGTGACGAGGAGTACCTGACCGGCTGGCGCGCCTGGGTCGGCAACTGGAGCACCGACCAGTCCTGGAGCATGGCGCAGGGCGAGGCCACGCTGCACGTGGTCGACACCGTCGAGGAACTGCGCGAACTGATCCCCGAGGATCTCTACCAACTCGTCGAGGAAGCCGCCGACCAGCCCGCGGTGGAGGACCTCGACATCTGACCATCTGACCCAGCACCCCTGATTCACCGACCGCCGCCGGCGGCTCGGCTGGATCAGCACGCCCAAATCCTCTCCTCCGCACACCTTCAGGCCACCTGGGCCAGGTTCACCCTGCCCGAAATCACCCAAGGAACCCTCATGTCATCAGCAATCGACGTGCGCGGTCTGCACAAGTCGTACGGCGACAAGGTCGTGCTCGGCGGCATCGACCTGAACGTTGCCGAAGGCACCATCTTTTCCCTGCTCGGCCCGAACGGCGCCGGCAAGACCACCGCGGTGCAGATCCTGTCGACCCTGATCGCCGCCGACGCCGGCGAGATCCGGGTGGCCGGCCACGACCTGCACCAGGACCCGGAGGCGGTCCGCGCCGCGATCGGCGTCACCGGCCAGTTCTCCGCGGTCGACGGCCTGCTCACCGGCCGCGAGAACCTCATCATGATGGCCGACCTGCACCACCTTGGCCGCCGGGAGGCCCGGCGCCGGGCCGACGACCTGCTCAAGCAGTTCGACCTGGTCGAGGCCGGCCAGAAGCTCGCCATGACGTACTCGGGCGGGATGAAACGGCGGATCGACCTGGCCATGACGCTGGTCGGCAACCCGCGGATCATCTTCCTGGACGAGCCCACCACCGGTCTCGACCCGCGCAGCCGGCACAACATGTGGCAGCTGATCCGCCAACTCGTCACCGACGGCGGCGTGACCGTCTTCCTCACCACGCAGTACCTGGAGGAGGCGGACCAGCTCGCCGACCGGATCGCCGTACTGGATCACGGCCGGCTGGTTGCCGAAGGTACGGCGGAGGAGCTGAAGCGGCTCGTCCCCGGCGGACACATCCGGCTGCGGTTCACGTCGCCGGACGAGTTCGCGCTCGCCGGTCAGGTGCTGCCGACCGCGGTGCCGAACAACGAGTCCCTGGTCCTGCAGGTGCCGAACGACGGCAGCGTGCACTCGCTGCGGGCGCTGCTGGCCCGGATCGACGACGCCTCGCTCGAGGTCGACGAACTGACTGTCCACACCCCCGACCTCGATGACGTGTTCTTCGCCGTCACCGGTCAGCCCACCGCCCACCAGGAAGTGATCACGAAATGAGCTACGCACTTCAAGACACCGCCACCATGCTGCGCCGCAACCTGCGGCACGCACAGCGCTACCCCGGTCTGTCGCTCGGCGCCCTCGGGATGCCGGTCGTGATGATGCTGCTGTTCGGCCTGGTCTTCGGCGACACCTTCTCGGCCGGTCTCGGCGGCGCGAACGGCTTCGACTACATCGACTTCCTGACGCCCGGCATCCTGCTGATGTCGATCGCGTCCGGGACGATGTCGCCCGCGGTCGCCGCCTGCACGGACATGACCGAAGGCATCGTGGCCAGGTTCCGGACGATGGCGATCTTCCGGCCGGCCTTCCTGACCGGGCACGTGCTGGGCAACGTGATCCTGACGATCGTCAGCCTGGTCCTGGTGGTCGGCTTCGCCGTCCTGATCGGGTTCCGCCCGACCGCGTCGTTCGGGGAGTGGCTGCTGGCGGGCGGGTTGCTGGTCGCGCTGACCATCTCGCTGACCTGGTTCGCGATCGCCCTCGGGCTGACCAGCAAGACGCCGGAGGGGGCGAGCAACATCGTGCTGCCGATCAGTCTGCTGCTGCCGTTCCTCAGCAACACCTTCATCCCGCTGGAGGCGATGCCGAGCGGTATCCGCTGGTTCGCCGAGTACCAGCCGTTCACACCGATCATCGAGACGCTGCGACACCTGCTGATCGGCACGCCGGTCGACACCGGCACCGGCTGGCTCGCCCTCGCCTGGTGCGCCGCGATCGGGATCGTCGGCTACTTCTGGGCGCAGAAGAGCTACAACAAGGGCACGGTGGCGTAGGGCGTCTCGCCTGAAGCCAAGGCGCCGAGCAGGTTCGCGCGGGTGCGGATGTGCGCGGGGACCAGTAGGTCGCAGTCAGGGTTGGTGACCGGTTCGCCGGCCACGACCTGGAGGGGGATCACGCCAGTCCAGTAGGGCAGGTCGAGGTCCTCCTCCTCGTCGTTGGCCGGCCCGGAGCGGGTCTTCACCGAGGCCTCGGTGAGGGAGAGGGCAAGGACGGATGTCTTGGCGAGCTCCTTGCGGTTGGGTGGGCGGACGGCTCGCGAGCGGCCGGGGACCAGGTGGTCGACGATGCAGTTGAGGCCGTCCAGCTTCTCGTCGGGGTCGGTCACCAGGCGGGGGACGCCGAAGACCACCGCGGAGCGGTAGTTGACCGAGTGGTGGAACGCCGAGCGGGCCAGCACCAGTCCGTCGGCATGCGTGATCGTCACGCAGACCGTCTGCTGCGGCGCTGCGACCACACTGCGGGCGGCGACGGAACCGTGCAGGTACAGCGTCCCGTCCGGTCCGCGGTCGAGATCCACGCCGTACGCCGTCGGCAGCACGAGCGGAGCGCCGTCCACCACCACGCCCAGGTGGCAGAACATGCCGTCGAGAAGCACGTCGAACAACGCCTCGCGCTCAGTGGCCGCCCGTTCCTTGGAGCGACGCAGGGTGGTCCGGTCGGTCGGCTGCAGCGGGGTTGTGGTCATGTAACCAGGCTGGGGGAATCAGTGGCATGCTGGCACGGTCCATTCCCGACCGAATTGGGTAGTCCATTCGTGCAGAGCTCGCTGCCGCTGATCCTCGATCGCGCCGACCGGCTGCCACTCCACCTGCAGCTGGCCGAGCAGCTCCGCGCCGCGATCCGGGACGGTCGGCTCGCGGCCGGTCACCGGCTGCCGTCCACGCGGGACCTGGCCAAGGACCTGTCCGTGTCCCGGTCCGTGGCCCAGGCGGCGTACGACCAGTTGCACGCCGAAGGCTGGATCGAGGGCCGCACCGGCGCCGGCACCTTCGTGACGGACGTCGCGCCGTTGCAGCCCGCCGTACGAAGACGCGCCGCGGCCCGGCCTGATCCCGCCGAGCCTTTGCTGACGCTCCGGCCCGGCATCCCGTACATCGGCCCGACTCCGGATCCCGGCTGGCGCCGCGCCTGGCGTGAGGTGTCGACGCAGTCCCCACCACCCGGGTACGACGACGCCGCCGGGCAGCCCGCGCTCCGGGAGGCGCTGGCAGAGCACGTACGCCGGGTCCGCGGGATCGCCTGCGGCCCGGAGAACCTGCTGATCACCAACGGCACCGTCCACGGCCTCCGGCTGCTCCTCACGGTCACCCGGCAGCCCGGCGACCGGATCGCGATCGAGGACCCCGGCTACCTGAACGCCGTGATCGCCGCCCGGGACCATCGGCTCGAGGTCGTCGACGTACCGGTGGACGAGGACGGTCTGCAGGTGTCCGCGCTGACCGACGACGTGCCGGCCGCGTACGTGACGCCGTCGCACCAGTACCCGCTCGGCGGCCGGCTCCCCGTTGCCCGGCGCAACGAACTGATCCGGTGGGCGCGCCGGACCGGGGCGATGCTGATCGAGGACGACTACGACAGCGAGTTCCGGTACGACGTTGCGCCGCTGCCCGCGCTCGCCCAGCTCGACCTGGACCGCGTGGTCCACCTCGGCACGCTCTCGAAGACGCTGAGCCCGTCCCTGCGCCTCGGCTGGCTGGTCGCGTCCGACACGATGGTCGACCGGCTCGCGACCTTCCGCGCCGAGTCCGGCGACTGGCCCGGCTGGCCGATGCAGGCCGCGCTGCTCACCATGCTTCGCGACGGCTACCTGGACCAGGCGGTCCGCCGATCACGCCGGCTGTACTCGGACCGCCGTACCCACACGTGCACGGTCCTTGCCCCGTACGGCCAGGTGATCGGCCAGGACGCCGGTCTGCACATCACGCTGTTGCTACCGGAGCACGTCGACGACCGCGAGGTGGCCATCGCCGCACGCGAGGCCGGTGTGGTGATCGCGCCGCTGAGCGAGTACCGCCGTACGACTCCCGGCCCGCCCGGCCTCGTCATCGGCTACGCCACGCCGACCACCGAGAACCTGCACAAGGCGCTGGACATCCTCACCGGCGTCCTCAGTCGCCGTTGAGCGGATCGAGCGCGGGTACGACGCCCCAGCGGAAGTGGACCGCCTCCGGGAAGGCCTCGTAGCCGACCTTGCCGATCGAGTTGATCACCGTTGCGGTCCCGTTGGCGTGACCGACGGCGTACAGGTAGCCCTGCTTGGTGTGCCTGTCGATGGCGAGGAGCAGCGTCCCGTACTGACCGCACTTGCTGGCGACCAGCGCCTCGAAGCCCTGCCAGGTCCGGCTGCGCACCTGCTTGACGACCGGCTTCATCGGCAAAGCCGTCGGGATGCGGACGGTGTAGAGCGCACCGCCTCGGGTGTTCACCAGGAACGTGTCATAGGTCCGCGTCTTGCTGATCAGCGCCATCGCCTTGACCGACCCGAACCCGGCAGCCGAGCCGGCGCTACGCCAACCGCTGCTCGTGACGTTCCACCGGAACAGCACACCGTCGCTACGCAACCCGTACGCCGTCGCCCGCTGCGCAGTCTGCGCCACTTCCAGCGCGGTGAAGCTCGTCCACCCGCCACCGACCCGACTGAACCTGACCGTGCTCACCAACTGCCCGGACTCGTCGGTCGTGTAGGCAACCCGAGACAACGCGTCCCCCTGCACCACCCACCCGTGCACATCGGCCCCGGCCACGTTGGGCTCCCTGACCGTGGTGCTACTCAGCCGAACCGTCCCCGGCGCGAACACGTCCCACGTCAGCCGACTGTCCGTCACCCCTGGCGGCGTACCAGCCTGCACGCCCGTGCTGACATGCACCCCGCGCCCATTCACCGCCCCCACCCGCACACTGCAGGCCCCGGCCGTACCCTCCGCGACCGCGCCCACAGGCGCCAACACGATGCCGGCCACCACCCCAGCCAGCCCGCACAAAACCCACCGACGCACCATGGCCACCTCCCACAAACCTTGATGCGCCCGAGGCCGCAGAAGTTATCCCCCGTTCAACGGGTCGAACGCGAGCCGCCACCGGAAGTAGACCGGATCGCCGAACGTACCCTGAACCTTCCCGAGCGACCTGATCACCGTCGCCGCTCCATTCGCGTGGCCAACGGCGTACAGGTAACCCGACTGCGTGTCCTTGTCGATGCCGAGCAACAGCGTCCCGGACAGCCCGCACTTCGCCGCGAGAAGCGTCTCGAACACCTGCCAGGTCGAGGCCCGGACCTTCTTCACCTCGAACGACGGAACCACATTGATCCGGATGGTGTAGAGCCCACCACCGCGGGTGGTCGCCAGGAACGTGTCGTGCGTCCGCGTCTTGCTGATCAACGCCATCGTCTTCACGGCCTCGAACCCGACCCCACCGAGCGATCGCCGCCAGACGTCATTGGTGTTCAGCCACCGCATCAACAACCCGTCGTTCCGCAACCCGTACTCGTAGGTCCGAATCGGCGGCGCATGCTCCACCTCGTCATACTCCGCCTCCTCGACGAACTTGTAGTTCGTCCAGCCCCCACCGATCCGCATCAGGAACGGCGGGTCCGTCAACTGCCCGACGTTGTCGAGCCCGTAGCCGCTGCGATACAACGTGTCCCCCTGGACCACCCACCCGACGACGGCAGTGAAGCTGAAGATGTCCCGCTCGTTGAGGAATGTCGTACTGAGCCGCACCTGCCCCGGTCCATAGACCGCCCCCGCCGTCCGGTTGCCCACCGCCACCATCGTCGGCGGCGCCCCAGCCGTCACCCGGTGGTAAGCATGCCCCCCAGCCGCAGTAACCGACCCCACGTCAATCGTGCATGCCGCCGAGGCCCGCTCTTCCACCGCATTCCCCGGCGGCACGATCCCCACCGCCGCCAAAACCACCGCAACCCCACCACAAACCAATCCCCGCCCAAACATCACCCAGCCCCCTATCTCCCCACCCCATTCAGCGCCCAAGACCGGGAGGACGGCAAGGGTGGAGGCCAGGGGAGTTACGCCGAGCGGGGCTCTCGGAACTGATCGAGGTCGAGCTCGACCTCCATGCCGTTGAGGATTGCAACGATTCGGGGGTTCTCCGCGCCGGTCGCGTGCAGGTAGTCCGCCAGAGTCGACAGCAACATGTCGTTGCGACGCTCGAGCCGCGAAACGACCGCTTGGCCGACACCTAGCCGCTCCGCGACCTCCACCTGCGTCAGATCGCCGGCCCTGCGGATCATCGCGAGATTCTCGGCGTAGACCCGATCCATCTCCCGCGCCTCGGCCTCGACCTCCGCAACTCCAGCCGCAACCTCCGGCCGAGCCAGCAACCGGTCGACCCGCGCATTGCCCCGCACAAACCTCGCCTGCTCCGACTTCTTCCTGCTCATGCGCGCCCCCTCATCGCTTCTCGCTTCCACTGATCGATGAGACCGTCAGCGCGTAGGCCGACGGAGTTGTAGAAGACGTCACCGATCCTTGCCTTGTCACCCGCGAACAGCGCGACGGTACGGATGCGAGGTCCTCCACAACGGGTACCGCTTCGACTGCCGAACCCAGCGAAGCGTCGCGGTCTCCGTGTCCCGTGTGGGCGGCTCCTTGAGCTCCTGAAGATGCTTGAGCGCGGCCAGCCGATCTGCATCGATCAATTATGACACCAGAGTCATATGACCTCAAAACCATATCCACAGTCCCGCAAGTGGACAACCACTCTGCTACAACCGTTACCTTCGGACCGCATTGGCCAGCGAGCTACCCCGGTCTCCACGGTTGTTCGGGTGAGTGGCTGGTGCGACGCCACGGGGTGGTCGTACGCGGGCGATAGCACGCGCACGCGAAGCGGCCGATAGCACGCGCACGCGAAGCGGGCGATAGCACGCGTGATTGAAGCGGGCGATAGCACGCGTGGAGGAGGGTGGGTGGGAGCCTGCGCAAGTGAGCGACGTAGGAGCGAAGCGCGTCGCGGGCGTGGGTGCTTACGGGCGTGTGGGGTTGGATTTGAGTGGGGGTTGTACGACGGGGGTGTCTTCGGTCCAGGTGAGTTCGGAGAGCCACATGGTTCGGCCGGGTGGGTCGATGCCTACGGCGGCGGGGTCCCAGGCGTGGTAGATGAACCAGTCGCGGTTGTCCTTGGTGAGGACCATGTTGTGGCCAGGGCCGGCGGCGTCTTCGGAGCTCACCAGGACGGGGTCCCCGGACTTCTTGCACGGGCCGGTGGGGGTCGTGCAGACGGCGTGACCCACGGCGTACGTCGACTTGTCGTAGGCGTTGGCCGAGTAGAAGAGGTGGAACTTGCCACCCCGTTCCACCATGTACGGCGCCTCGACCAGATCGCCCTCCCACGCAAGATCCTGCTTGATCAGCCGACGGGTCGGACCGGCCAACGTGAGCCCGTCGGGGGAGAGCTCGGACACGTAGATCCAGGTGTCGACTCCGATCGCGTTCCCGTCGTTCTTCCAATACAGCCAGCGCTTACCCGACGAGTCCTCGAACGGCGACGCGTCGATCGACCCACCCTCGGCCACCTGACAGATCAACGGCTTGGACGATTTGTCGATATATGGACCTGTCGCCGCGGAAGCCACCGCGACCCCGATGCACTGCCGGCCGGACGCGTCGTCGGACGTCGTGTAGTACATGACATACCGATCAGCAGCATGTACGGCGACCTCCGGAGCCCACACCTTGCCGGGTGTCGTCCACTCCGGCAGCGACGGCAGCGAGTCCCCGACCTGTTCCCACGACACCAGGTCCGCCGACTTCAACGTCTGCACGTTGCCGAGCGTGCCGTTGGTCGCGAAGGCGACATAACCGTTGTCTACGGCAATCACCTGTGGATCGGCAAAGTTCTGGTCGTACACCGGGTTCGTGAAACCCACCGTCGTCGCTCCTTCCGTGGACGAGGGCGCCGCGCCGGAGTCGCTGCAGCCGGCCAATACCAGCAACAGCAGCAGCAACCCCAGCCGACGCCTCATCTCACCTGCTCTCGTAGAACCGCAGGTACTCGAACGTCGCCACCGGCGGAACCGCTGCACCGGTGAACTCACCGTGCGCGTACAGCCCCAGCTGAGCCTTGGCCGGCAGCACCCACGCCGCACCCCAGGTCCACTGCTTCCCGTCCACCGACGTCGCCGCCCGGTAGACGTGCTCACCTGCAGCGTTCTCGTGGTACGCGAGCCGCATCCACAGCGTCGGCTCCGACCGCCCGATCGCGGCCGCACCGTACGACGTCGCCCCGTCGGACGGCCGTGCCACCAACTCACGACCGAACTCGGTCTGCCGAGTCCGCCAGATCGCGACGTTGCCGAGTCGCGCGAAGTCGCTGTCGTTCAGGTACGCGATCATCCCGGCCTGCTGGTAGTTGCGGATGTCGCCCTCACCCAGATCGAGGTTCAGCTTGGTCTCCGCGATCCAGCTCGTGGTCGACGGCGTGCTGTGGAAGAGCAGCCCGGCGGTGTTCCCGCCACCGACCAGGTCGGCGTTCTGCAACGGCCACGACAGCTTGCCGTCAGCAACAACCGCCTTGTCGTCCTGCCGCACCCACGACCAGTCCGATCCGAGCGCGCCGTCGAACTCATCACCCGACAGCAACGTCCCGGTCTGCGGTACGGCGGCCAGCCGCCGGACCGGAGGCGCCACCGGCCGCACCGTCAGGTTGTCCACCTCGGCCGACCCAAGCCACGCCACCGGCGCCGACTTGACCGACAAACCAGGCAGGGAAGCCTCGGCGTAAACGTCACCCAGCCCCGCGTCGTTGAGCCGCGCGGTCACGGACGAACCCGTCACCTGCACACTCAGCTTGTTCCAGTCCGACCGATCGAAGTCCGCAGGCAACGCAGCAGACGCGGTACGGCGACCAGCCACCAGCGTGATCCTGGACCCGGTCACCGACGCGACCACCTGGCCGCCGCCGAGGACCGTGGTGAACGAGTTCCCCAACCGCACGTCGGCCTCGACCCGCAGCGACCCAGCCGGAGCCGACTGCCGAGTCCGAGCCGCTCCGGAAATCGAAGCAGTCGGCCCGCCCAGCGCGTCACCAGGTGAACGAACCGCCCCGATGAGCCCACCAGCCGGGTCCGCGGCGTCGATCCCGAGCCCGGATCCGGTCGTCGGCGCCGGCACCGGCCCGTCGGACGGACCGAGACCGGCACGGGTCCGCGGCCAGCCGTCGATCCAGTCGATCCGGTCGATCAGCATCGGCCGCCGGTTGATCCCGAACGGGTCGGTCAGCCACGGCGTCGCGCGGTCGATCGCGTGGTACACGATGTGGTCCTGCCCGGCCGCATCCGTCATGAACGCGTGGTGGCCAGGGCCGATCCACTTGTTGCCGTTCTGCGTGATGACCGTCGTACCGCCGACTCGCGAGTCCGTCATGGCGGCGCCGTCGGCGTCCACGAAGGGACCGCGGGGTGAGCGGGAGCGACCGGCGAACACCGAGTAGCCGGTGGTCGGGCCGGCGCAGCAGTTCATCGACGAGCCCATCAGGTAGTACCAGCCGTCGCGGTAGACGGCGTACGCACCCTCGTAGCGGTCTCCGATCGTCACCTGAGTAGGTGAGCCGACCGCCTGCAGGCCGTCCGGCGTCAGCTCGGTGACGGAGATGCCGCCATAGAACCCGCCGTAGTACAGGTACCGCTTGCCGTCGGCGGCCGTCAGCAGCGCCGGGTCGATGGTGCCGAAGTAGCCGCCGTTGCCGTCCGGCTTGGGGGTGACGACCGGGCCGTCGGTGGCAGTCCACGGTCCCGCCGGGGTCGGGGCGGTGGCCACGCCGATCGCGGGATCGCCGCCGGGGTTGGCCGCGGTGTCGGTGACGGTGAAGTACATGACGTACCGGCCGTCGAAGTACCGGATGTCCGGCGCCCAGAAGAACGAGCCCGGCGCGGCCCAGGCGGGCTTGGTCTGCTCGTTGAAGACCGTCCCGAGGTACTCCCAGGAGCTGAAGGCCTTGGTCCGGGCCATGTGCATCAGGCCGAACGGGCCACCGGAGACCAACGGGTCGGAGGTGGCGTACGCGTACCAGTAGCCGTCGCGGCCCTGGATGATCGCCGGGTCGGCGAACGTGTCGGCGAAGCTCGACGAGATGGCGTTGGTCGTGGTCGGAGCCGGCGCTGCAGTGGCAGCCGACGTACCGGCTGCCACTGCGGCCACGGCAAGCGCCGCGGCCAGCAGACGTCTCTTGGGAGGCACAGGCGGGTCCCCTCTCAGGACTGATATCAACCTTTGATGCCGCTACGGGCGACACCTTCGATCACGTACCGCTGGACGAACACGTAGAGGATCAGGACGGGTACGGCGGCCACGGTCGCGCCGGCCATGATCACCGGGTAGTCGGTGGTGTAGGCCCCCTGCAGCAGGGACAGACCGGCCGGCAGGGTGAGCCGCTCCGGGCTGAACAGCACGAACAGCGGCCAGACGAAGTCGTTCCAGTTCGACAGGAACGACAGCACGGTCAGCGTGGCCAGGGCGGGCTTGGCGTTCGGCAGGATGATCCGGGTGAAGATCGTCCAGGCGCCCGCTCCGTCGATCAGCGCGACCTCCTCGAGTTCCCTCGGGATGGCCAGGAAGAACTGCCGCATGAAGAACACCCCGAAGGCGCCGGCCGCGCCCGGGACGACCAGCGCCCAGAGCGTGTCCAGCCAGGCGAACTGGTCCATCAGCAGGTAGTTCGGCATCAGGAACACGAAGCCGGGCACGAACAGCGTCAGCAGGATCACGCTGAAGATCGCGTTCTTGAACCGGAAGCTCATCCGGGCCAGCGCGTAGCCGGCCATCGACGCGACCACCACGACGAGTACGGCGTGCAACGTCGCGGCGGCGAAGCTGTTCAGCGCCCAGCGCAGCACCGGGTTCTGCCCGCCGGTGGTGAGGATCTCGCCGTACGCCCGGCCGGTCGGGTCCTGCGGGATCAGCGACGGCGGGTCGGACTGCGACTCGCCGACGGTCTTGAACGAGGTGACCACCATCCACAGCAGCGGGAGGATCACCAGCAGGGTCAGCAGGATCACCAGCACCCAGAACGCTGGCGACGGTCGGCGCTTCATGACTTCCGCTCCCTCATCAACGCGAAGGCGATCAGCGAGACGACCGCCAGTGCGGCGGCGAGCACGTAGCTCATCGCGGCTGCCTGTCCCATCCGGAACTGGCTGAAGCCGATGTCGGTGATGACCATCAGCGCGGTCGTGGTGGTGTCACCCGGCCCGCCCTGCGTGATCAGCAGCGCCTGGCCGAACATGTTCGCGCTCGCCAGCAGGGTGATCGTGACGATGAACACCGTGACCGGACGCAGTCCCGGCAACGTGACGTGCACGAACTGCTGCCAACGTCCTGCCCCGTCCAGCGCGGCTGCCTCGTACTGCTCGGCCGGGATGTCCTGCAGCCCCGCCAGGTAGATGATCGAGTTGAACCCGGCCGTCCACCACACCGTCACCAGGACGAGCGAGATCCAGGCCCACGGCTGGTCGTTGGTCCAGCCGATCTCGGGCAGCCCGAACAGCTCGAGGAACGCGTTCAGGATGCCGAAGTTGGTGTCCAGGATGTACCGGAACATCAGGCCGATGACCGCGACGCCGAGCACGTACGGCGCGAAGTACACGGCCCGGAAGAACGTCCGGCCCGGGAACTTCCGGTTCAGCAGCACGGCCAGGCCGAGCGGCACCGCCACCAGGAACGGCACCGAGGCGACCGTGAAGATGCCCGTGGCCCGCATGCCGTGCCAGAACGGCTCGGCGGTCGCCGTCAGCGGGTCGAACAGGTCCTTGTAGTTCTGCAGCCCGACGAACGGCTTCCCCGGCAGCTGGAAGTCCCAGTCGTGCAGGCTCATCCAGAAGCCGAACAGCGCCGGCCCGACCACGAACAGCAGGAACAGCAACAGGTAGGGCGCGAGGAACAGGTACGGCGTGGCCCGCCCGTACCCACGCACCGAGGAGGAGGCGCGGGTGCGACGCTTGCCGATCGCACCCGCCTCTGCCTGGGCGACCATGGCTTACGCGCCGTACTTCTTGCGGTTCGCCTCGAGGATCTTGTCCGCGCGGGCCGCCGCGTCGCTCAGCGCCTTGGCCGGCTCGGCCTTCAGCAGGACCGCCTCGTTGACCGCCTTGTTCATCTCGTTCAGCGCGTCACCGATGCCCGGCACCGGAGGCGGGAAGTGCAGGTCGTCGATCTGGGTGGCCAGCGTCGCCTGCTCCGGCAGCGCCTTGAACTCGGCCGACTCACGCACCTGCTTGCGGGCCGGCACCTGGCCGCCCTTGGCCCACTCCAGCGACTTCTGGCTGATGTAGTTGACGAACACCCGCGCCGCGGTGGACTTGTTCTCGTCCGCCGTCTTCAGCTTGGGCAGCACGAACTGGTGCGACCCGGCCCAGGCGGCCTTGTTGTCGCCGATGGTGGGCAGCGCGGCCACACCCCACTCCAGACCCTTCTTCTCCTTGAACGTGTTGATGTTCCAGATGCCGTTCCAGACGAAGGCGTTCTTGCCGTTCATCACCGCGATGTTGTCGGCGTCCTGGGCGACGTTCTTCGGGCTGTGCCCGTTCTTCACCAGGTCGACGAACCAGCTGAGGCCCTTGACGCCGGGCTCCTCGTGCCAGACCGCCTTCGACGAGTCGTCGTTGAACAGGTTGCCGCCGAACTGCCACAGCAGCGCCTGCACGGTGAGGACGCCGGTGAACGGGAACGGCGTGGCCCAGTGGCCCTGGATGCCCTTGCCCTTCAGCGCGTCGAGCGCGGCGGCGTACTCGTCCGCGTTCGTCGGCGGCTTCTCCGGGTCGAGGCCGGCCGTCTGCAGGAGGGTCTTGTTGTAGAAGAAGCCGAGCGGGTGGACGTCGAGCGGAATGCCGTACCGCTTGCCGTTGAACTCGCCGGCCTTCCAGACCACGTCGGCGAAGTCGGACTGCTGCAGGTTCAGCGCCTTGGCGACGTCGTCGAGCGGCTCGATCACGTTCCGGGCCGCGTTGGTGGCCAGCGAGTCCACGTGCATGATCGCGACCGCCGGACCACGGCCGCTGCTCACCGCGGTGGGCAGCTTGGTGTAGTAGTCGGCCCACTGCATCACGGTCATCTTGACCTTGATGTTGCTGTGCTCGCTGTTGAACTGGTCGACCAGCTTGCGCATGAACGGGCCGTCACCGCCGGTGAAGCCGTTCCAGAAGTCGAGCTCGACGGTCGGGCCGTCGTAACCCTTCGAGCCGCCGTCACCGGTGGCCTGGCCCGCGCCACCCGGCTTGCCGGCCGAGCCCTCGCCGCAGCCGGCCAGGATGCCGGCCGCTCCGGCCACGCCGAGACCACTGAGGACGAGTCGCCGGCTGATCGTGTTCATGGTGTTCCTCCAGGGAAGAGCCCCATCACTGGGACAGACGCAGTAGGTGCCACGAGGCAGGGGGCAACGTGGCGGTGCAGTTGCCGTCGACGACTTGGGTGCCGTCGACGGCCCGGGGCACCACCCGGTCCGGATCGTCCGCGGTGTTCACCGCGGCGCGATCGTCGTCGTACAGAGCCAGGTGCTCGACCACCCGGTACCCAGGCGGTAGCGGGATGTCGAGGTCGACCTTGTCGGTCTCACTCCGGTTCACCACGAACACCGTGAGTTCCCGGGTGTTCTCGTCGTACGTCGCTGTGCTCCACAGCGCCGGGACCCGGCCGAAGGCGGCGGTGTCCACGTCCGGGCCGTCGGTGACCACGGTCTGCAGGACGGTCGGGCCGGCGTACTTCGCGGTCAGCGCGAACGGGTGGAAGATGGTCTGCCGCCAGGCCGGGCCGCCGGGCTCGGTGCGAATCGGGCCGATCACGTTCACCAGTTGCGCCAGGCAAGCGATCTTCACCCGGTCGGCGTGCCGGAGCAGGGTGATCAGCAGGCTGCCGACCACCACCGCGTCGTCGACGGTGTAGGTGTCCTCGATCAGCGGGCTCACCTCGCGGATGCCGAGACCGAGCTCACCCGGGAAGTGCTGCTGGTACCAGACGTTCCACTCGTCGAACGACAGGGTGATCTCCTTGTCGCTGCGCCGGAGCGCCTTGACGTGGTCGGCGGTCGCGATGATCGAGGTGATCATCCGGTCCATCTCCTCGGCAGCGGCCAGGAAGCTGGCCTGATCACCGTCGCGAGGCTCGTAGTAGGCGTGCAGGCTGATGTGGTCGACGAGGTCGTAGGTGCGCTCGAGGACGACCCGCTCCCACTCGCCGAAGGTCGGCATCCCGGCGTTGCTGGACCCGCAGGCGACGAGCTCGAGCCCGGGGTCGACGCGGCGCATCGCGTTCGCGGTCTCCTCGGCGAGCCGGGCGTACTCCTCGGCGGTCTTGTGGCCGATCTGCCAGGGGCCGTCCATCTCGTTGCCCAGGCACCAGACCCGGATGTCGTGCGGCTCGGGGCTGCCGTTGGCCACCCGGCGGTCGGGCAGCTCGGTGCCGGCCGGGAGATTGCAGTACTCGAGCAGCTCGACGGCCTCCTTGATCCCGCGGGTGCCGAGGTTCACCGCCCAGATCGGGTCGACGCCGGCCTTGCGGGACCAGGCGACGAACTCGTCGGTGCCGAACTGGTTCGGCTCGATCGCCCGCCAGGCCAGGTCCAGCCGGCGCGGCCGCTGGTCCTTCGGGCCGACGCCGTCCTCCCAGTCGTAGTTGGAGACGAAGTTGCCGCCGGGGTAGCGGATGGTGCTGACGCCGAGCTCGCGGACCAGCTCCAGCACGTCCTGGCGGAACCCGTCGGCGTCCGCGGACGGGTGCCCGGGCTCGTAGATCCCGGTGTAGACGCAGCGTCCCATGTGCTCGACGAACGAGCCGAACAGCCGCCGGTCGAGCGCCCCGACGACGAACGCCGGATCCACCACAAGCCGTGCCACGAAGCCTCCCAGCGATCTTTACAACGATTAACACGGATTTCTACAACGATTGACATCTGCTGTAAAGGGTTGGGCGCTGTCTGGTGATCCCCTGCCGTAGCGAGCAGGTGCTCGGTGCGGTGGCTCGGCGTGCTGGAGTGAAGGCCTCGATGTGGTTTCATCGTGGTCTTTGCTCCAGTGCGCCGAGGTGCCGTGCCGAGTGCCGCGCAGTAGGCAGGGGATTGCCAGACAGGGCCCTTGACCCCGCACACTGAGTGACATGCCGAGAATCCAGTCAGTCGTGATCCACTGCCGTGATCCGTACCTGCTCGCGCCGTTCTGGAGCCTGGCCACCGGCCTGCCCATCCATCCGGACGACGTCAAGTCGCTGTCCTCGCACTCGCTGGAGGACGACGAGTCCGTCCTGCTCGGCGCGCGGGAGGGCTTCCACGTCTGGATCACGCCGGCCGACGAGCTCAAGCCGGCCGGCCGGATCCACCTCGACGTCACCGGTGCGGACGACGACCTGCGGTCGCTGCTCAAGGCCGGCGCGGCGGTCGTCCGGGAGCTGCCGCACTGGACCGTGCTGTCCGATCCGGAAGGCAACGAGTTCTGTTTCGTCCCGGCCGTGGCACACTCGGGCTCGTCGACCACGTGAGCGGGCCGGGTGACAGCCGGGTGAGACGGAGGTACGGATGACGACCAGGCTGAGTGATGTGGCGGCCCGCGCCGGGGTGTCGGTGAAGACGGTGTCGAACGTCATCAACGACTATCCGCACATCACCTCGCAGACCCGGGCGAAGGTCGAGGCCGCGATCGCGGCGCTGGACTACAAGCCGAACGTGAGCGCCCGTTCGCTGCGCAAGGGCCGGTCGGACTTCATCGCGCTGGCGATCCCGGAGATGGCCTCGCCGTACTTCGCGGAGCTCGGCGCCGCGATCAGCCGGGCCGCGAAGAAGCGCGGGATCACCGTGCTGATCGACCAGACCGAGGGCGAGTCCGGGGCCGAGAAGCTGGTCCTGGACGGCATGCGCGGGCAGCTGATCGACGGCATCATCTTCTCCCCGATCACCACCGCTCCGGCCAAGATCGGTACGGCGGGAACCGCGAAACCCCTGGTCCTGCTGGGCGAACGGCCGACCGGCGGCTCCTTCGACCACGTCGCGGTCGACTCGGTCCAGGCGTCCTTCGACGCGACCACGCACCTGGTGTCGATCGGCCGGCGCCGGATCGCGGCCATCGGCGTCGGCGGGGGCGCCGGCACCGGCGCCGTACGGCGGAAGGGCTATCGGAAGGCGTTGAAGGCCGCCGGGCTGCCGCACGATCCGGCGCTGGAGCTGGCCGGGACCGGGTACCACCGGCCGGACGGCGCGGCGTCGATGCGCGAACTGCTGGCGCTGCCCGAGCCGCCGGATGCCGTGTTCTGCTTCAACGACCTGCTCGCGCTCGGAGCCCTGCGCACGTTGGCCGACGCTGGGTTGAAGGTGCCGGACGATGTCGCCGTCGTCGGGTTCGACGACATCGAGGACGGCCGCTACCACTCGCCGTCACTGACCACGATCTCGCCGGACAAGGAGTGGCTGGCGGAGAACGCGGTCGGCCTGCTCCTGGAGCGCATCGCCGGCAATGCCGAGGCCGCACGTCGCGACCTCAGCGTGCCGTACACATTGGAGATCCGAGAGTCGACCGCCGGCTAGAAGACCGCGACTCTCGGCGGTTCAGCGAGGGACGACCTTTGCGATCAGCGGTCGGGGATTCCGGCCAGCTGCTTGGCCAGGCCGTTCTGCGTCTTGTTCAGCCGGCCGACGAGCCCGAGTACGGCGTTGCGCAGCGGGCGGACCGGTCGCGGAACGTTGGCCAGCCGGGTCAGTCGATGCGCCAGCCCGACGACGCGGAGAGCCTCGGTGCGACTGGTCGCAGCGTAGGTGTCGAGCTCCGACTCATCGCCTTGACCGAGGGCTGTGGACAGCGCTTCAGCAAGGGCGATCGCGTCGCGGAGGCCGAGGTTCATGCCCTGGCCGCCGGCCGGGCTGTGAGTGTGCGCGGCGTCGCCGGCCAGCAGCACGCGCCCGGCGCGGTAGTTCTCCGCCACCCGCTCGTGGATCCGGAACCGCGAGCCCCAGATCACCTCGGTCACCACCGGCGCGGTCTTCCGCGGTCCGCGAGCAGACAGCAACTGCTGGGCGTAGGCGAGGTCCGGGTGCTCCGGCGCCTTGTCCACCGACGCGACCAGCCGGAACGATCCGTCCGGCAGCGGCGCGATCACCAGCAAGCCAGCAGTCGCGAAGGACAGCGAGACCTCCTCGGCCGGCAGTCCGTCGGCCCGGACATCCACCAGGCTGAAGTTCAGCTGCAGGGTGTTGCCCGGCATCTGCAGCCCGGCCAGCTCGCGGATCGTGCTGTGCATGCCGTCGGCGGCGACGACGTACTGCGCCTGGATCACGTCGCCGTTGTCCAGCGTCACCTCGGCGCCGTCCGCGGACTGCGTCAGGCCGGTGGCGGAGTACGGGCGAAGGACGGTCCCACCGAGCTCTTCGAGGCGCTCGAGCAGGATCTGCTCGGTCTGCCACTGCGGGATCATCAGTGTGAACGGGTAGTCCGTGGGCAGATCGCGGAAGCTGACCGGGACCAGGCGGCGGTCGCCGTCGCGGATCGCGAAGTCCTGCAGTTCGAGGCCGAGCTCGATCAGGCGCTTGGTGACGCCGATCCGCTCGAGCATCTCCAGGGTCCGGGCGTGGATCACCGAGGCGCGCGAGGTGTTCGAGCCCTCGGCCTGCTTGTCGACAACCACCACGGAATGTCCGCGCAACCGCAGCTCGGTTGCCACCGCGAGCCCGACCGGGCCCCCGCCCACCACTACGACCTCGACACTCTTCGGAGTCATCGTTGCCCCTTTCCGTATTTATCAACGCCTGTTGACTTTTACTCTAGGGACGGTCGCCGGAAAAGTCAACAAGTGTTGGCATATGCTGGAGGCATGGCGGAACGGAAGTCGGACCGGACCCGGGCGGCGATCCTCGCGGCGGCGCGGGAGCGGTTCGGTGCGGACGGGTACGAGCGGGCCACGATCCGGGCGATCGCGGCCGACGCGGCGATCGACCCGGCGATGGTGATGCGGTACTACGGCAACAAGGAGAAGCTGTTCGCCGCGGCGGCCGAGTTCGACCTGCGGTTGCCCGACCTCGGCGGCGTACCGCGAGACGAGCTGGGGGAGGCGCTGATCCGGCACTTCCTGACCCGCTGGGAGGGCGACGACACGCTCCGCGCGTTGCTGCGGGCAGCGGTCACGAACGAGTCAGCGGCCGAGCGGATGCGGGAGCTGTTCGCCGCGCAACTCGCCCCCACTCTGCGCGAGTTGAAGGTCGACCAGCCCGCAGTCCGTGCCGGGCTGATCGCCACCCAGACCCTCGGCCTCGCCCTCTGCCGCTACATCCTCGAGCTCGGCCCGGTCACCGCACTGACGCATGACCAACTGGCGGCCGTTCTCGGCCCGACTCTGACTCGCTACCTCACTGCCCCGCTGGGCTGATCCAGCGCTGCGTGGCGGGGAGAGCTTCCTCCAGGGGCGGGAGGTGGGGGTGCCACTTGAGCTCCCACTCGAGGGACAGTGGGTAGTCCTGGCCGTCGAGGGCGCCGAGCAGGTCCTGGATCGGGAAGTCGCCGGTGCCGATCGCGACCGGGCGGTACTTCTGCTGCGAGTCCGACTCCTTGATCTGGACGAACTCCAGCCACGGCTTCAGCAGCTCGAACGACTCCGCCGGGGTCTCGCCGTGGCTCCAGGTGTGGGCGCTGTCCCAGATGACCTTGGTGTTGTGGCCGGGGACATCGGAGTCGAGCAGCGTGAGCAGCCCGGCCATCTTGCGGCCGGCCGAGTGCGAGTCGTGGGTCTCCAGCAGGATCTGGCTGTCTCGCGGTGCGCTCGTGACCCGGTCGAGGGCGCGGATCTCGCCGGCGCTCGGCGAGTCCGCCGTACCCGCGGCAGCGCTCGGATCAGGGTCGCCGGGGAAGACCCGGACGCCGCGGGCGCCGAGGTCGGCGGCGAGCTCGAGGTGCGCCTCGAGCGGCTGCTCCTCGACCGCGCAGAGCTTGACGTAGCTGCTGACCGCGAGGATCTCCAGGCCGGCGTCCTCGATCCGGGTCCGCAGCTCACGCCGCTCGGCCGCGGTCAGGCCGGTGTTCGTGAACTCCTCGTCCGCGGCCCGCAGTTCCAGGCCGGAAATGTCGTTGCTTTTGGCAAGTTCCAGGACATGGTCGAGAGACGCTCCGGGGCAGCCGAGCGTGGAGAAGGCGAAAGTCATACGGCCTATTCGATCAGACCCAGCGGCGGCGCGGGTGGGTGCGCGGAGTGGTGCTGGTCTGGTCGGCCTGCTCCTGGTGCTCCGGGGCCTGCGGCTGCTCGTACGAGTACGGCGACTGCTGCTGGTACTCCGGCTGCTGCTGCTCGGGCTGCGAGTAGTAGCTGCCGTTGTAGTCCGTCGAGCTGTACGACGACTCCGACGCGTAGCTCTGGTTGTAGCTGTCGTACGACGGCTGGACGTTGCTGTACTCCGACCCGCTGTACGACGTCGGGCTGTAGGAGTCGTACGACGCCGACTCGTAGCCGTTGCCGCTGGAGTAGTCGCTGGCAGACGAGGACGAGTAGCCGTAGTCGGTGGACTCGTAGCTGTTGCCGTTCGAGTAGTCCGACTGACCGTACGACGCGTAGTCCGAACCGGACTCGAACGACGACTGGTAGCTCGCGGACTGGTCGTCGTACGAGCTGTAGTGGCTGTCGTCCGAAGCGGGGGTGTACGACGGCTCCGGACCGTACGACGGGACGGTCGGCAGCGGCTTGGACGGCGTCAGGAAGTCGTCCTGCTGGGGCGTGACGACCGGAGCCGGCTCGTAGTAGCCGGAGGACGCCGACACCGGCGACGAGCTGTGCGACGACGGTCCGTAGACCTCGTGGCTCTGCGCCGGCGCCACCTCGTGCGAGCGCGAGGCAGCGGGCTGGATCGCCGACGGGCTGTCCACCGCGACCCGAGCGGCCCGGCGGCCGGCGCGCGCAACAGGCGCGGGCTCAGGCTCGGGCGCGGGGGTGGGGTCGGCCTCCACGGGGGAGGTCGACGTCAGGTAGTCGGAGGTCGACTCGTACGAGTAGGTCTCGGAGTAGTTGCTCGCCCAGGACGGCGCCTCGGGCTGCGGCTGGTACTCGGGCTGGAACTGCTCCTGCGGCTGGTACTCGGCCTGCGGCTGCGGCTGGTATTCGGCGGCTGGCTGCTGGTACTCCGCGACCGGCTGCTGATACTGCGCGGCTGGCTGCTGGTAGTCGGCGGCCGGTTGCTGGTACTCCGCGGCCGGGGGCTGGTAGGAGTACGGCTCCGGCTCGACCACGGTCAGCGGCGGCGCCTCGTTCAGCCAACTGCTGCTCGACGCCGACGTCGACAGCGGGTCCTCGGTGTTGCTGAGGTAGTCGCTCCAGCTGGTCCGCTCGTAGCTGGTCTCTTCGGGCTTCTTCTCTTCCTGCCACGCGGTGACAGCGTCGAACTGCTCGGTCGCGGGACCGGCGTCGTCCTTGTCGTCGTCCTGCCAGCTCTGCACGACCGGCGCGAACGGGCTCCACTTCGGCGCCTCCTCGACCGGCGCGTCACCACCGAAGGCCGCGGGCGCCGCGGGCGCACCACCGAACGGGTTGCCACCACCGGAGAAGCCACCGGCCGCCGCACCGTCGCCCGGGAAACCGGCGGCGGGGGCAGGAGCGGGGGCGAACGGGCTGGCAGCCGGGGCCGGAGCGGGACCGCCGCCGGCCATCTGCAGCTCCGGCTGCCGCTCGAGCCGCAGTGCGGGCGCCGTAGCGCGGGCCGGGCTGTTGGCGATCGGCTCGTGGATCGCAGGCTGCTCGTCGGTGTCGTCGTTCGCGTACGTCGGTACGGCGGTCAGCTTCGGCTCGCGCTGGTCCCACCACGGGACCCACTCGCGGCTGGTCTGCATCGCGTTGATCTTGCGGATCACCATCGTCGCGGCGATCGCGGAGACCGCGGTCAGCACGAGGGACGCCGTACCGGCCAGGGCGATGCCGCGCAGCGACCCGACGGTCGCCTCCATCCACATCAGGAAGCGGCGGACCACCACGTCGAACGCGAGTGCGCCGATCCAGGTCACCCACCACACGGACGTGAGGGCGGGAGTCCTGAACCGGCGCAGGTCGTCGGTGTACACAGGGGTCTTCGGATCGCTGGCCAACCAGACGTCGTCGACGATCTGCTTGGGGTACCAGAGATTGGGTCCGGGACAGAACCAGCTGGCGAGCACCCAGCCATGGCTGCGGCGATGGTCGGCCTGGCAGAACACCTCGGAGTTGACCCGGGCCCGCCAGAGCCAGATGACGAAGACGACTGCGGCGGCGACCGAGATGACCACGTTGGGCACCGCGGTGACCTTGGCGATCGCGTCGGCGCGGTTCAGGTCCGCGTCGTCGACGTTCGGCATCCCGCCCAGGTAGCGGTTGACGACGGAATACGTGTTCCAGTCCGACCAGGTGGAGAGCAGATGGGTGAGGGTCGACGCGCCCAGGAGTCCGATGGCGATCTTTCCGACCGTCCCGACCTGCTGGAACTCTTCAGCTGCGTGCGGCTGCCAATCTTCTTCATGGTTCTGGACAGCAGACAGTACTGCTGGCTGCGGGTGGCTCACGTTCGTCCCTCGCGTTGCTGGAACTCCGTCTGTTCGGCGTTTCGGCCAAATCCTGCCCCCGCATGACCGAGCCACATTGATACCACGAAGTAAGTACCCGTGTGGAGCCGGGTCCAGCACGGAGGGTGTCGACTTAACGTGTTCTTTTCGTCCGCCCATCACCACTTGTAACGACGGATCGGACAGTGCGTGACGGTTTGGTTTACCTCGCAGGGGGTTGGAAGCCGGGCTGCGACTCGCCGATCGACCACCACGGCACCCAGGCCCGGTTCGTCTGCAGCTCGTCGATCCGCTGGATCAGGATCACCGCCAGCACGGCCGCCGCGGTGGTGAACAACGCCGAGATCGTGGACAGTACGACGTTCGTCCGCAGGTCGGGGAGCTCGGTCGCACCGCCGATCACCCCGCGCTGGACGATGTTGCCGGTGACCAGGCCGACCACCCAGGTGAGCCACCAGGCCCAGACCAGCCGGGTGCCCGGGATGCCGCGCAAGGTCGCGGTGTGCGGCGGCGTCCGCGGGTCGCTGGCGGCGACGATGTCGTCGACCACCTGCTTGGGGTACCAGAGGTTCACCACCGGGCAGATCCAGCTGCCGAGCACCCAGCCGCGGGTGAACCGGTGCTCGCCGCGGCAGAACATCTCCGCGTTCCACCGGACCCGCCACAGCCACACGACGAACACCGCCGCGGCCGCCAGCAGGGCGAGCGCGGCAACGATCCCGAGCGAGCCGGAGATCAGGTCCGCCTCGGCCAACTGGTCCGGGTCGTCGCCGTACTGCTTCACCGTCTGGTACGAGTACCAGTCGGACCATGCGGTCGCCCAGGTCGACACGGTGACGACCCCGATCAGGATCGACGCGGCCAGGCCCATCGCCCGCTCGGAGCTGAACCAGCGGTCCAGCGGCTGGGTCGACATGTGTCACAAATAGCACAACACGGCGTGACCAGGCGAGAACAACAGGTGCTGGAGGAGGGCGTGTCCGACGCCCTAGCTTGGTGTCGGCCGCGGTCGATGTCGCGAAACGGCCAGAAAGTGTCGGTGCGGGGCGGCAGGATGAGGGTATGCGCTGGTCCGTCATCGACTCACCCATCGGCGACCTGTCCCTGGCCGTCGACGACGCCGGGCTGTGCCGGCTGAACTTCGGGCGGGTCGACCGGCACCTGGAGCCGGACCCGCTGCTGACCGAGACCGCCGAGCAGCTGAAGGCGTACTTCGCCGGCGAGCTCAAGGAGTTCACCGTCCCGCTGTCGGTGCGCGGCGGCTCCGAGTTCGAGCGCGCCGTCTGGGCCCAGCTGAGCCGGATCCCGTACGGCGAGATGCAGACGTACGGCGAGGTCGCGAAGATCGTCGGGGACGCGGGCGCGGCCCGGGCCGTCGGCACCGCCTGCAACCGGAACCCGATCGCGGTCGTGGTGCCCTGCCACCGGGTCGTCGGCGCCGGCGGCAAGATGGTCGGCTTCGGCGGCGGCATCCCGCTGAAACGGCACCTGCTCGAGCTCGAGGCGCGGATCACGCTCGAGACGCTCTGGAGCTGATGCGCGTCCGGAAGCGAAAAGGTGTCCCCACCAGCACGCTGTGAAACCTGACGAAGATCTGACACCGGGCGACGCGTGCGAAGCCGTCCGGTGGGCTACTGGCGGGCTAAGGTCGCTAACAGCGATCACATCGTCACGTTTGAAGCGGGCGCTTCACCTGTGGCGTTTTGGCCCGCGTACCTCCCTGCCCCCCGGAAGACGCATAAATGAACAGAACTCACTCGACCGCACACCTCCACCCCGACCTGAGCGCCCTGATGGACAAGAGCGCCGAGGACTGGTCCGCACCCGAGATCCAGAGTGCTGCCCGCTCGGCCCTGAAACTGCACGCACCCGACCGCGAGCCGCTGACCTGGGTCAAGCGGTTCAAGATCGTTCCCTGGCTGCACCGCAACGACGCCGTCTGCCAGCACTGCGGCGGCACCTACCCGTGCATCACGCACCGGTACGCCACCCAACTGCTGTCGGCAGGCCGCTACACGATCGCCAAGCCGCAGCCCGAAGACGATGAGAACACCCAGCAGAACCTGAACTGAGCCGATTCTCGTCCGGCGTCGTTCGCGCAAGGCGACGTCGAAGGCAAAACGAAGGCCGCGAACCCCCTTCCGGGGGTCGCGGCCTTCGCCGTTGCGGTGGTCGGAACATGCAGTCGCCGGTCACCCGGCGGCCGGATGCTGCTGTCCGGTCAGGTGTCGGACGGCTTCGGGTTGCTCGTCTTCCGCGGGGTGGTCTTCTTCGCGGCGCCGTTGGCGGCCGCGTTCACCTCGGCGTCCGCGTCCTCCTTGGCGGTCTCGGTCGTGGCCGACTCCGCCTTCGGGGCGTCGGTCTTGCCGTTCGACTCGGCCTTGGCGTCCGGCTTCGACTCGGTCCGGGTCTCGCTCGGGCGCGACGTCGTACCGGCCGGGGCGGAGCTGTAGTCGCGGCCGCTGGTCGGGGTCGACTGCCAGGCCGGCTCCGGCGGGGTCAGCAGCTTCTTCACGGCCGCCGCGGCCAGGGCGCCGAAGCCCAGGAACAGCACGACCTTGCGGAGGCGGTGGCTCTTCTTCCTCGGTACGTCGAGCTCACCCTTGAGCGCGGCCTTGGTGGCCCTGCCCCGGCGCGAGGTCTCCTCGACGACCGGCTCGGCGGCGGCCGCCAGCGACGCGAGCGCCGCGGTCACCTTCGGCAGCACGTCATCGTTGAACCGCTCGCGGGCCTTCTCGGCCGCGTGCTCGGTGGCCGGGCCGACCTTGGCCAGCGCGTCGTCGATCACCGGGCTCGCCTTCTCCACCGCGACTCCGGCGTAGTGCGCGCCGCGCTCGACGGCCTTCTCGGCGTACGGCGACACCTTCTCCCGTGCGGTGCCCACAGCCGGACCGATCTTCTCCGACGCGGACTCGGCAAGCGGCCGGACCCGATCCTTCGCGGTCTCGACCCGGCCCTTGGACTTCGACAAACCCACGGTTCCCTCCTCGGTGCCGCCCGCCTCGGTGGGCAGCCATCTGGCCCATCGGCGGTATGGACGCAACTGATACGACTCTGGACAAATCCGGCTTCGTCTGCATCGTACGACGTACCCAGCCGACAAACCCGCTCCCGAGCATCCAGCCAGGCAGCTTGTAACGATCCATCCCACTGAGCCCCCGGTGCCCACCCACCCCCACCGCAACCCCAGGCCCCCTGACCCTCGAGCCTCAGAGCGGAGTGGATGGTCGTGCTTTTCGGGCGGTCGGTGGGGGTTTGCTTGGGGGCGCATGACAGGATCGATGACGTAAGCCGTAACGAATAGGAGTGACTCCCGTGGCCGAAGAGCTGTACGCGACCCTGCAGACGACGAAGGGTGACGTCGTCATCAGGCTGTTCCCCGATCACGCGCCGAAGACGGTGAGCAACTTCGTCGGCCTGGCCGAGGGCACCAAGGAGTGGACGGACCCGCAGACCGGTCAGCCGAGCAACGCCAAGTTCTACGACGGCCTGACCTTCCACCGGGTGATCGACGGCTTCATGATCCAGGGCGGCTGCCCGCTCGGCACCGGCACCGGCAGCCCGGGCTACGCCTTCGACGACGAGATCCACCCGGAGCTCAAGTTCGACCGCCCGTACCTGCTGGCGATGGCGAACGCCGGCATCCAGTTCGGCAAGGGCACGAACGGCTCCCAGTTCTTCGTCACCGTGGTCCCGACCCCGCACCTGAACCGCAAGCACACGATCTTCGGCGAGGTCGTCGACGACGAGTCGAAGAAGGTCGTCGACGCGATCGCGACCGCGAAGACCGCGCCGGGCGACCGGCCGATCGAGCCGATCGTGATCAACGCCGTTGTCGTCGAGCGCCGCAACGCCTGATTCTTCTCTGCGGGCCGGGCCGTGTGCCAGCACAGCCCGGCCCGCGCCGACACTCTGGGGAAGGACCGCCCGTCGTGACCGAGACCGTCTGCTACCGGCACCCGGATCGGCCCGCCGGGGTTCGGTGCCAGCGCTGTGACAAGCCGATCTGCCCGGAGTGCATGAAGAGCGCCGCGGTCGGTTTCCAGTGCCCGAACTGCTTCGCCGACGGCGTGAAGTCGGTGCCGCGGACCCGGACGTCGCTGGGCGGCATCCAGCGCGGGAACCCGCAGGTCGTCACGATCACGATCCTGGCGATCAACATCCTGGTGTTCATCGCGGTGCGCGCGGGCAGCAGCCGGATCGTCAACGACCTGGTGATGGTCCCGGTGCTCGTGGAGTCGGAGCCGTGGCGGCTGCTCACGTCGGCCTTCACCCACGTGCAGATCTTCCACATCTTCGCGAACCTGTTCATGCTTTACCAGGTCGGTCCGCCGCTGGAGCAGATGCTCGGCCGGACCCGGTTCATCCTGCTGTACGTGCTGTCCGCGCTCGGCGGCAGCGTCGCGGTCTGGTTCCTCGCCGCTCCGGTGTCGGCGACCCTCGGCGCGTCCGGCGCCGTCCTCGGCCTGGTCGGCGCGCTGCTGGTGATCAGCCGCGCCCGCGGCATGGACGTCACCTGGATCCTCGGGTACGTCGCCGTCACCGCAGTCATCTCGGTCCTGCTGCCGAACATCTCCTGGCAAGGCCACCTCGGCGGCTTCGTCGTCGGCGCAGCCGTCGCCTGGCTCTTCCTCCAAGACACCAAGCGCCGCCGCAAGAACAAAGCCCGGACATGACCCCCGACGAGATCACCGGCGTGGACTCCTTTCTGTACGGGTGTGTCGGCTGATGCGGTACCGGCTGTTCGGGCCTACCGGTCTGCGCGTGTCCGAGCTCTTCCTCGGCGCGATGCGGTTCCACTCCGTCGACCAGGCCCGGCCGATCGTCGACCGGTACGCCGACGCGGGCGGGAACATGATCGACACCGCCGACGCGTACGGCGCGAGCGAGGACATCGTCGGCGAGATCCTGGCCGGCCGCCGGGACCGCTTCGTGCTCGCCTCGAAGTACACGCTGTCCCGGGACCGGACCGACATCAATGCCACTGGCAACCACCGGAAGAACCTCCGGCTCGCGCTCGAGTCCAGCCTGCGCCGGCTGCGCACCGACTACCTCGACGTCTACTGGGTGCACTACTGGGAGCGGCACACCCCGATCGAGGAGACGCTGCGCGCACTCGACGACGCGGTCCGGGCCGGCAAGATCCTGTACGCCGGGATCTCCGACGCACCCGCCTGGCTAGTTGCTCGCGGCAACACGCTGGCCGAGTGGCGGGACTGGTCCGGGTTCGCCGGGCTGCAGGTGCCGTACAGCCTGCTGCAACGCGACATCGAGCGCGAACTGCTGCCGATGGCGGAAGCGTTCGGCATGACCGTCGCCGCCTGGGCGCCTCTTGCCCACGGCAAGCTCGCCAAACCCGCCGGCCCCGATGCCGACGAGCGCGAGCGGGCTGTGCTGGCCGCAGTACAAGAGGTCGCGAAGGAGTTGGACGTCACGCCGTCACAGGTGGCGCTTGCGTGGACCCGAGTGCACTCGCGCGCCGTCCACCCGTTGGCCGGGGCGAGCTCGGTCGAGCAACTGGCGGACAACCTGGCCGCGATCGACCTCGCCCTGCCCGCGGACGCCGTACGACGCCTGGAGTCCGCGACCGCGTTCGAGCTCGGCTTCCCGCACAGCTTCATCACCCCCGACCTGCTCGACCCCGAGCACATCGACGCCCGTTGAATCTTAAATGGCCTAGGCCACAATTCCTGATCGTTTCGGTGAACGCCCATCACCACCGCGCCCACCGCTCGTCGTACCAGGTGACGTCCCGACGGGGGACCAACTTGGTAAGGACATCCCGATGAGTCCACGTGCGGTAGACAAGCGAGCACGGCCAGGCAACGAGCACCACCACTGCTCGTCAGCGCAGCAGCAGGCAGGTGTCGCCGAACTCGTGCCAGAGGTAGCTCCGGTTGAGGGCCGCATCGTAGGCGCGTTGGACGGTGTCGCCGCCTACGACCGACTCCAGCAGGAGCAGGTGCGAGGCTTCGGGCGCGTGCATACCGGTGACGAGGCCGTCGACGACGCGGACCGGGTGGTCCGGGCCGAGGACAAGGTCGGTCCAGCCGTGCGAGGCAATGACCGTGCCGTCGGCGGCGACCGCTGACTCGACTGCTCGCACTGCGGTGGTCCCCACTGCGATCACCCGGCCGCCGTTGGCCTTCACCCAGTTCACCAACCGGGCCGTGTGCGCCGGCACGTCGTACCGCTCGGGCAACGGTGGTTCGTGGCTGTCCAGCGAGGACACACCGCAGTGCAGCAGGATCGGCGCGATCAGTACGCCTTCCGACGCGAGGTGACTGACCAGCTCGAAGCTGAACGGCCGCGCCGCACTGGGCATCTCCGCGCTTCCAGGCTCGCGTGCGAAGACAGTCTGGTACGACGCAAGCGGCCAACGCCGGCCGACGTACTTGTAGGTGATCGGCCGGCCGTGCCGCTGCAGATAGCCCACCGCGTCGGGTACTGGCGGCTTGGCTCGCCACAGCCGCGTGGAGTCCGGCTGGTACGGCGCCAGCAACGTCAGCACGCCCTCCGGCAGCTCCACCTGGTCGCCGGACGTGCCGCCGAACATCGGTGCGCCGCCGTTGCGCAGCTCGACGACCCAGGTGCCGTCGTCGAGTGCAGTGGAGAAGTGAACCACGACAGGCGCCACACCAGAGCCGGTGATCCACGAGCCGTCGACTGCGGCGGGCAGCGTGCCGGACGTGTTCACCAGCAGGAGGTCACCGGGTCGCAGGTGCTCACCGATCCGGTCGAACCGGGTGTGCGTGACGGTCGACCCCTCCGCGACCAGCAGCTTCACCTGGTCCCGGGACAGACCTCTCGCCTCGGGTGGTTCGGTGGCGTTCAGCGAGTCGGGCAGGACGAACCTCGTGTGGGGGTGCACCCTCACGACGTCACCGCCGGCGCGAACTCGGCCGCTCGGTACCGGCCACTCTTGGGACGGCTGTCGAGCAGCTGCAGGAACGCCGGTACGACGGTCGCCGGCTCGGGCCGGTCCGAGATGTCCTCACCCGGGAACGCAGCCTGGTGCATCGCCGTACGAAGGTCACCCGGGTCGACGGCGTAGACGGCCAGCGACGGGTGCTCGGCGGCCAGGACTGCGGTGGCGTGGTCGAGAGCGGCCTTCGCGGAGCCGTAGCCGCCCCAGCCTTCGTACGCCTCGACTGCCGCGTCGGAGCTGATGTTGAGCAGCACACCGGATGCTGCGGTGAGTTCAGGGAGCAGTGCCTGGGTGAGTGCGATCGGTGCGATCACGTCGACCTCGTACACGCGTCGCAGCTCGTTGAGGTCGGCCTGTCCGAGCGGCTGCAGCGGACTCGGGCCGAGGTAGCTCGCGTTGTTGACCAGCAGGTCGAGTCGGCCGCCGAGCTCGATCACCGCGTCGACCAGATCGGCACGGTGCTCGGGATCGGTGACGTCGCCGGCCAGCGGTACGACGTCGGTGCGGCCGGCCAGCGCGTCGGCGGCGTCCTTGAGGGCGTCGGCGCCGCGGGCGTCGATCACCAGGGCCCACCCGCGGTCGGCCAGCCCGTGCGCGAGCGCCAGCCCGAGACCGGCGGACGCGCCGGTGATGAGAGCGACAGGACGGTTGGATGCTTCAGGAGTCATGCCACCAACCGTCATACTTCAAGTCAACTTGAGGTCAAGAGAATCCCCGGATTCATCACGTTGTCCGGGTCGAGCACCCTTTTGACCGCCTGCAAAGCTTCGACTGCGAGCGGTCCGATCTCCTCCGCATAGGCAGTCCGATGGTCGGTGCCGACGCCGTGGTGATGACTGATCGTGCCGCCGGCCGCTGCGATCGCCTGGCTGGCGGCGGCCTTCGCCGTACGCCACTGCGCGACCGGATCGTCTGTCTGCGCCGAGATCACCGTGAAGTACAGCGACGCACCGGTCTCGTAGACATGCGACACATGGCAGAGCACGAGCGGCGGCGTGCCTTGCTCGGTCAGCGACTTCACCAGCGCCTCGGTCACCGCAGCCTTCAGCCCCGGCAGCTTCGACCAGAACGCCGCCGTCTCGAGCGTCTCCACCAGCGCGCCCTCGTCCAGCAACGGATCCCGCAGGTACGGCGCCCGGTACCGCCCCACGCGCCAGGTCTCCCCCGGACCTTCACCCAAGTTCTGGCCACCGGCCGCGGTCAGCGCCTCAGCCGTCGCCGCGTTGTACGGCCCATCGAACCCGACGATCGCGAGTACGCCGCCCGACCCGCCACCCAGGACATCCGGATCGGCGAGGTTCACCGCAGTCTCCGCCTCGTCCGACAACCGCAGCACGGTCGGCAACGGCCCGTCCTGCGCCAGCCGCCGGATCGCAGCCAGCCCGGCCTCGAAGTTCTCGAACCGCCAGCCCTCGAAGTGCCGCTCGGCCGGCCGCGGCCGGATCCGTACGACGACCGACGTGATGATCCCGAACGCGCCTTCCGACCCGAGCACCAACTGCCGCAGGTCTGGACCGGCCGCGGACATCGGCGCCCGGCCGAGCTCCACGGTCCCGCGCGGAGTCGCGAGCGTCAGCCCGACCACCATCTGGTCGAACCGCCCGTAGCCCGCCGACGACTGCCCACTCGACCGCGCGGCCGCGTACCCACCGATCGACGCGCCCTCGTAGGACTGTGGAAAATGCCCGAGCGTGTACCCGCGCTCGGCCAGCAGCGCCTCCGCGGCCGGACCACGGACGCCTGCCTGCAAGGTCGCCGTACGCGAGATCTCGTCGATCGCCACGAGTTGGTCGAGGCGGCGCAGGTCGACCGTGATGAAGCTCCGGTCGGCAGCCAGGCCGCCGACGACCGACGTACCACCTGAGTAGGGGACGACGGCCAAGTCTTCCTCGGAGCAGGCGGCGAGCAGGGCCTGCACCTCGTCGTGCGAGCCGGGGTAGACGACAGCGTCGGGCATGTCGGTGGTGTCGCCCGCGCGATGCCTGAGCAGGTCCGGAGTCGAGTAGCCGCGAGTGTGCGCCCAGCGGGAGTCCAGGTCGGTCGTGACGTGATCTTCGCCGACGATCGTGGCCAGGAAGTGCAGTTGCCCGGTCGTCAGGCCGGGCCGGCATTCCGGATCCACGGGTGCCGAAGCGGGTCGCCGTACGCCGAGATGCTTCAGCGCGTCGACGGCCGCAGCCGGGAGCTCGACGCGGTGGTCGGGGTCGCCCCAGCGGCCCGGCGTGAGATGCACCACCGGCAGGTCCGACTCGGTCATTCTGATCTCCCGATCGCTGGGCTGGAGGGGTAGCGTCCGTGGCAGGTGCGACCCCCTGGCTCCCACCTGCCACGGACAGTTCCCGGACGCCACAGTCGCTGATACACTCTGACGTGTGATGTCTCAGCGTAGCAGCGAGTCGGCTCAGGAAACAGCGTCCGAGACCAGTACGCGTCCAACGCCCGCCAACGCGATCGGCGAGGAGCGGATCCTGGACGCGTCCTACGAGCTGCTGCTCGCGATCGGGATGCGCCGGATGACGATGGCCGACATCGCCCGGCACGCCGAGGTCTCCCGCGCGACCCTCTACCGGCGCTGGCCGAACGTGCAGGCCGTGGTCGCCGCGCTGATGACCCGGGAGTGGACCACCGCGCTGATGTCCGCGTTCCAGCCGGACGCGGTGGACGGCCGGTCCCGGCTGGTCGAGGGCGTGGTCGAGGTGGTCGCCAAGACCCGCGTGCACCCGCTGATGCGCAAGATCATCGAGCTCGACCCGGAGTTCCTCACGCCGTACCTGCTGGAGCGCCGCGGCAGCAGCACGGTCGCGCACCTCGCGCTGGTCGAGGAGGGCATCAAGGCCGGCCAGACCGACGGCTCGATCCGGTCCGGCGACCCGGTCTGGCTCGCCCGGCAGATCATTCTCGTCTCGCTGGCCTCGGCCGTGTCCGGGCCGGTGATGGCCTCCAAGGACGAGTACCCGCATCTCGATGACGAGCTGCGGGTGATGCTCACCAGGTATCTGACGCCATGATCAGCGTGGGCAACGCCAGCCTGAACGCGGCGCGCCGGACCCGCGAGCTGGAGTGGCTGGACACGGTCGGCAAGGTCGACGTGCTGGTCATCGGCGGCGGAGTCACCGGTGCAGGTGTTGCCCTGGACGCGGCCGCGCGCGGCCTGACCGTTGCCCTGGTGGAGAAGCACGACCTCGCGTTCGGCACCAGCCGGTGGAGCTCGAAGCTGGTGCACGGCGGGCTGCGGTACCTGGCCTCCGGCCACGTCGGCATCGCGTACGAGAGCGCGGTCGAGCGCGGCATCCTGATGAAAACGACCGCGCCCCACCTGGTCCACCCGGTGCCGCAGGTCGCTCCGTGGTTGCCACAGGCAAGGTTGGCGCAGGCCGCGCTGCTGCGGGGCGCGTTCCTCGGCGGCGACGTCCTCCGCACGTTCGCGCGGACCAGCGACGACTACCTGCCGCACTCGCGCCGGGTCAGCTCGGCCGAGATCCTCCGCTACGCGCCGACGCTGCGTCCGGACGGCATGCGCGGCGGCTTCCTGACCTGGGACGGGCAGTTGTACGACGACGCCCGCCTGGTGGTCGCGATCGCGCGGACCGCAGCGCAGTACGGCGCTCGCGTGCTGACCCGGGTCGCAGCCACCGACGTCACCGGGCGAGGCGCCGTACTGGTCGACCAACTGACCGGACAGCGGCTGCAGATCGACGCGTCGGTCGTGATCAACGCGGCCGGGATCTGGGCCGACCAGGTTGCCTCGGAGATCAAGCTCCGGCCGAGTCGGGGGACCCATCTGGTCCTGCCGCAGTCGGCCTTCGGCGGGCTGTCCGCCGTACTGACCGTTCCGGTGCCCGGTCAGCTGCGGCGCGTCGTGATGGCGATCCCGGCGCCGGACGACCGGGTGTACGTCGGGCTGACCGACGAGGAGGCCCCCGGACCGGTCAGCGACGTGCCGCACGCGACCGATGCCGAGATCGACTTCCTGCTGTCCACAATCAGCTCGGCAGTGCAGGTGCCGCTGACGCGGTCCGACCTGCTGGGGACGTACGCCGGCCTGCGGCCACTGCTCGACACCGGTCACCACAAGGGCGAGGACAAGACCGCGGACATCTCCCGTCGGCACGCGGTGATCACGAGCGCCGACGGGCTGGTGACGATCGTCGGCGGGAAGCTGACGACGTACCGGCGGATGGCGCAGGACACGCTCGACAAGGCGCTGCAGCAGTCCACGCTCTCGGTACGACGCCCGTGCTTGACGCACCGGATTCCGCTCGTGGGCGCGGCCGACCGCGTGCGGTTGGCTGCCGTGCGGGCGCCGTCGCGGTTCGTCCAGCGGTACGGCGTGGAGGCGCCGGACGTGATCGCGGGAGCGCCGTCGTTGCTGGAGCCGATCGCGCCGCGGTTGCAGACCACGTTTGCGGAGCTGCTGTTCGCCGTACGGCATGAGGGTGCGCTGACCGCGGACGACGTCCTGGATCGGCGGACGCGGATCGGGTTGTCGGCGGCGGACCGCGAGCTGGCGATGCCCGCCGTCCGGGAGGCGTTCGCCGGCGTCTGACCTCGGCCTGTGGATAACGGGTTGAACGCTCCCAGGGCTGGGTTAACTTGGCTGCGAGGGGGTGAAGAGGTGACGCAGCCGTACCCGCGGCCTGGTGGTCCGCAGCCGTTCCGGCAGCCGTATCCGGTGCCGCATCGACCAGGGCCGTATCAACCTGTGCCGAGTCAGCCCGTGCCGCCGCGGTACCGGCCGTTGCGGAAGATCGCGCTGGTCAGCATCGCGCTGATGGGCCTGACCGCGGTCGGCGCGGTGATCCAGACCGCGCTGATGTGGAGCTCGTACGACGAGGTCAAGCGGTTCGTGTACGGGTTGCTCTCCGAGGAGGAGCTCGACCGCGCGGTCAGCTCGATCGCGGGCACCGGGCCGCTGCTCAACCTGGTCAGCTACCTGCTGATGGGGACGGCGATCGCGTTCCTGATCTGGCTGTGGCAGGCGCGGGAGAACGCGGACTTCCTGCACTCACCGTTCGCCCCGCGGGCCCGCGAGCAGCAGGGGCAGCTGCACCGGCATGCGAACGGCTGGGTCGTCGGGTCGTGGTTCTGCCCGGTCGTGCAGTTCTGGTACCCGCTGCAGATCGTCCAGGAAGTCACCGCCGCGAGCGAGCCGCCGTCGGAGCACGGGGTGTCCCGCCGCGGCCCGATTCGGGCGCTGCTCTACGGCTGGTGGGCGACGTGGACCGGGTTCTGGGTGATCGTGGTCGGCGGTAGCGGGTTCGCGGTCATCGCGTTCATCGTCTGGATCGTGCGCCTGGTCGACGCGGCCGACACTGCGGACCAGACCGGCGACTACGTCGACATCTACGACCTGCAGGACTTCATGGTCCGGGTCGCGCTGAGCGTCAACATCGCCTTCACTGTGGCAACCGTGCTCCTGATCGCGGCCGCTGTCGCCGCCTCCCTGCTTCTGCTTCGCGTCACGCGCTGGCAGCACGACCAGTCGACGATGCCGCCGCCGACTGTTGCGCCACCCGAGCCGCCGCAGTACGCGCCGCGCTACAGCCAGCCCGGCCCGACGTTCCCGTCGTACCGCCCGCATCAGGGGTAGGCGAGGACGGCGGTCGCGTCGTCGTACCGCTTGCCGCGGAAGCTCGCCGCCGGCGCCTTTTCGTCGTAGGCCCAGACCCGCTCGGCGAGTTCGCGGGGTCCGTCCGCGCTGAGAACGTTGAGCAGGTCGTCCCAGGTGTGGCCGTAGCGTTCGACGTACCGAGCCGCACCGTCGGACAGTACGGCGATCACCTCGACGTCGGCGCGGTCCGTCGTACCGGCGACCGCCTCGTAGGCAGCCTTGGGCTGGGTGCTCGCGACCCAGAAGCCGCCCGGCTGGTTTCGCAGCCGTCGGACCGCGTCGAGCGTGTACTCGGGCAACAGATCGATTCGGTCGTCGCTGTGCACGGACACCTGTCCGCCGGCCGACCTCATCACCACGGGCGAGTCAGCCAGGACGAGGTGTTCGACGGTGTCCGCGCCCACCCGCACCATCGCGACTGTGGACGACGGGCTGTCCGGATTGTCGAGGTCACAGCTGTCGGCGTGGCCGGCGCAGACCGCCGCGATCGCCTCGGCAAGCAGGTCCGGCAGCGGCGCAGTCGAGCGAGACAGCAGAGGTACGACGAGCTGAGCGCCCAGCTGACCGACCAGCCAGGCCACCGTGTGCCGGCAGCCGGAGTCGACGCCTCGCGGTGCGGTGGCACCGTCGAGGACGACCACGAAGTCGGGTCCGGTCAGGACGAGATCCTCGTTCACCGCCGGCGGTCGACGGTCGGGCGCGGGCTGGGTGAACGAGCGGATCTGCACCTGCCCAGTCTCTACGGTCGCGCGGCCCAGCTGTCGGCGAGGGACTGCTCGAGGGAGATCTTCGGGGACCAGCCGAGCTGCTTGCCGATCAGCGCAGTGTCCGCCTGCTGCCAGGTCGCGCCGCGAATCGTGTCCGGTCTGGCCTCCTCGACGATCTTGGCCGGCTGTCCACTCAGTTCGAACAGCTGACCGGCGACGTCGCGCGCCAGACTCGCCCGTCCGGTGCCGACGTTCAGGACCGGCGGCGGCTTGGCATCGGCAAGCGCCACCGCGACCACCGCTTCGGCGACATCGCGGACGTCGACGAAGTCGCGCCAGACGTCGAGCGACCCGGCCTCGATCGTGTGCCTGGACCGCAGGTCCCGGATCACCCGGCCGGTCAGCGTGCTCTCCGGCGCGTCCGGACCGATCACGTCGAACACCCGCAGGACGACCGCGTCGGCGCCGTTGCGCTGGGCGCGGAGCACGAGCTCCGAGCCGGCCAGCTTGGTGAGGCCGTACGGACCGGCCGGGCAGGGTTCGGTCTGTTCGTCCTGGCTGGTGCCTTGCGGTGCACCGCCGTACTCGGCGGCCGAGCCGAGGTGGACGAAACGGGCATGGCTGGCGTGGTCCCGGGCCGAGGCGAGCAGGGCCTCGACCGCGATCACGTTGGCCCGGACCAGGGTCGCGGAGTCGCCCAGCGTGGCGCCGGCCGCGTTGATGACGACGGTCGGTTTGTACATGCCGATCTGGGTGTCCAGCGCGTACGGGTGCATCGCGGCCAGGTCGCACAGCCGGTGCGGCTCACCCCGGCTCCGGCTCAGGCCGCGGTACTCGATGCCGCGGTCGGCGAGCAAAGCGCAGATCCTGGCGCCGAGGAAGCCTCCCGCGCCGAACACCATCACCCGCTCAGTTCCGGTCACTCCTCCATCGTGCGGTCCGTACTTGTCGGTCCGCCTTCCGTTCTCCGTCGTACCCATCACAAATGCACCAGCCGCCGACTTGCGGCACTGTGTCGGTACGGCGTGACAGGCTGGCCGGGACGTCTCAGCGACAGGGGACACCTCACTGACAGGGGAGCGCGATGCCAGACCGAGTGGACGGGCGGCCGCCGGCGCCGACCGAGTCGACGATCCGCGACTGGGATGACGCGGACCCGTCCGGCGAGACCTACCGCCGGGTGCTGTTCATCGACTCCGACCTGACCGAGGTGGACAACCGCGGCGGGGTCTTCGAGGAGTGCACGTTCCGCGGAGTCCGGTTCAACGCGTCGACGCACACCGACGCCGCGTTCGTGAACTGCACGTTCGTCCGCTGCTCGCTGTTCGACACCACGTTCACCCGGTGCAAGTTCGTCGGCAGCTTCTTCGACGACTGCACCTACAACCTGCTGAAGGTGTCAGGCGGCGACTGGTCGTTCACCGGGCTCCCGGGCGCGGACCTGCGCGGGACCGAGTTCACCGGGGTGAAGTTCCGGGAGGCGGACCTGACCGGCGTCCGAGCGGCCAAGGCGGTGCTGCGTGATCTCGACCTGTCCGGCGCGTCGCTGCACCGGGCCGACTTCACTGCGGCCGATCTCCGTGGCTCAGACCTCTCCACCCTCGACCCACTCACGGTTGAGCTGAAGACCGCCCGGGTCGACATCACCCAGGCGATGGTCATCGCCACGTCGCTCGGCCTCGATGTACGGCCTTAGGTCAGCAGACAGCTCCTGAGCCTGTGGATATCTCCGTGTGATCGTGTTGGCATCCCCCGTTTCATCCACAGCCTGTGGATAACTATCCGGATAACTTCGTACTCGCTCTGTGAGAATCTCACCGCGCCCGAGCGATCTGACGGAGGCCGTTCGCCGGCTTGGTGACCGGGACGGGCACTGGAAGCGGCCAACGGACCAGTTCGCGACGGTGCCGGGCCGGGGGCCGCCCGCGGACCACGAGCATCGCCGAGTGCTCGACGACGTACGGGACGGCGACCAGGCGGCGGTCGCGGATCAGGGTCTGCAGGCCGGCGGCCAGGCCGACGCCGGCGAAGGCGCCGAGGGTGTTGGCGACCAGGTCATGGAGTTGGCAGGAGCGGCCGAGTTGCGGGACCAAGGCCTGGATGGCCTCGACCGAGGCGGACATCCCGATGCCGGCGGCGATCCCGTCGCCCGGCCGGCCGCTGGCCAGCGTCAGCATCCCGGCGGCCGGGACGAACAGCAGCACGTTGAGCAGGCCCTGGATCGAGGTCAGGCCGCCGGTGGTGGTCAGGTAGGTGCCGCACTGGCCGATCTGGCCGAGGTTGTGCGCAGTCGGGCTGAGCGTGGCCGCGAGCACCAGCGCGAGGGCGCCGGGCAGGCAGAACGCCGCCAACCGGGGGACCAGGTCACCCGGCCGCCGCAGCTTCGACAGCGCGATCGGCAGCGCCATTCCGGTCAGCACGAGCCAGGTGTCCAGCAGATGGGGGATGCCGCGATAGGTCTCGAGCACGCGTCCGAAGCCTCCCGTGGTCGACCGGCCGACAGCTGTCTTCCTCGCCGAATTCGCTTCCTGACAAGACGATCAGCCGACCGCTCCCACAGTCGCCAGGCTTGTCCGGACATCTGCACGCACCCGCAAACAATCCGTGACAATCCGAGCACAAAATGTCACCAAAGACCCATGCCTAAGGCAACGATCATTTGCTGCAGCCTGCACCGAGGCGCTAGCGGCGGTTCCGTGCGACCGCGGCCGCGGACTCCTCGTCGCCGGATGCGCGGAGGCCGTCGATCACGCCGTCGATGTCGGCGTCCGGCCGGTTCTGGCTGAGCTTGACCTTCGCCTCGATCCGGCTGATCGCGAGCTCCACACCGACGATCGCGCGCAACTGCCCGGCGACGAACTTCTCCGGTGCGTCATCCACAGACCACGGCTCGGCTCGGCCGGCTTCGTGGTGGTCCGACAGCCGCCGTACGACGTCCTCGACCCAGGCCGGGTCGTCGTGCACGGTCAGCTTCCCGTAGACGTGCGCCGTCACGTAGTTCCACGTCGGGACGACCCGGCCGTGCTCGCGCTTGGAGGCGTACCAGGCCGGCGAGACGTACGCGTCCGGGCCGCGCATGATCACCATCGCCTCACCGATCACGTACTGCTGCCAGTGATCGTTGTTGCGGGCAAGGTGCCCGAGCAGCACGTTCCTTGAGCGGTCATAGACGAACGGCAGCATCGTGGCCACCAGCCCGTCCGGCGTCATCGTCACCAGGTCGGCTGCCCCGTGGTGGGTCAGCAGCTCGTGGACCGCCTCGTCATCGGCAGCGAAGTGCTTCGGAACGTACACGGCACCAGCCTCACCGACGCGCGCATCGGCCGATAGATCCAATCCGCGCAGGCTTCGTCAGTCCACTCAGTGACTGACTTCGTGCTCCCACTGGTCGCGCGGCTGCGTGTGGAGGCGCCAGTAGTGCTCCGCGATGTCGTCCGGGTCGTACGCCGTACCCGGAGCGACTGCACCGCCGACCGTCACGCTCGCAGCGTGGATGCCGGAGTCGCCGTACTGCTGGTCGAGCAGTGTCACCAGCGTCCGTACGCCGGCCTTGCCGAGCGACAGACTCGCATAGCCCGGCTTCGGCTCGGGCATCCCGCCGGTGATGATGAACGACCCGCTGCCGCGCTCAACCATCGCCGGTACGACGTGCGCCGCCGTGGTGATCGCCCCGACCACGTTGACCGCCCACGCGTCCAGATGCAGCTGCGCGGTCAGGTCGCCGACGGCGTCCGGCTGGATGATCGCCGCGTTGTAGACGACCACCTCCGGTACGCCGTACTGCTCGACGACTCGGTCGAGCGCCGCACGCAGGCCCACCTCGTCCGTGCTGTCGGCCGTCAGCGCGAGTACGTCACCGGTGATCCCGTCCGCGACCGACTTCACGGTCGCTTCCGACCGGGCGATCAGCCCGACACTCAACCCTGCCCGTGCAAACCGCCGCGCCACCGCCGCGCCGATCCCAGGCCCTGCTCCTACCACCACAGCTGCTGCCATGCCGGAACCTTAAAACCTCACATCAATGTCAGAGTCAAGTCAGTTCTTGAGTTTGGCGGCCGACTCGTAGTCGCGGCGCCAGTCGCCGGTCGGTGCGAGGATCACCCGCTCGGTGCCGGCGGCCTCGTACGCCTCGAGTTGCTCGGGCGAGTCCAGCTGCGGCGCGACGACGGTTGCCTTGATCGGCGCCCGGTCGTGCAGCCCGTTGATCTGGTCGAGGGCGGTTTTGACCTCGTCGGGCGACATCGCGATCGTCGCCCAGCCGTCGCCGTACCTGGCCGCTCGCCGGAAGGCCGCCTTCCCGTTGCCTGCGACAACGATCGGCGGGACGGGCGCACCGGGTGCGATCGTTGCCTCCACGCCGTCCTTCAGCGTTGCCGGCTTCCCGGCGATCAGCTCCGGCAGTACGGCGAGGGCCTCGTCCGTCAGCCTGCCACGGTCGGCGAAGGACACGCCCGCCGCCCGCCAGCCGATGTCGCCGTGCGCGAGGTTGCCGGTGCCGACTCCGAGGACGAGGCGGTTGCCGGACACGAGTTGCAGCGTGCTCACCTGCTTCGCCGCCCAGGCGACCGGTCGCAGTGCCAGCAGCATCACGTTGAACCCGACCGTGATCCGCTCGGTCACCGCCGCCGCGGTCGCCAGCACCACCGAGCTCTCCAGCATCGGCGCGCTCGCGATCAGATGATCCGTCGACCACACCGAGTCCAGCCCGATCTCCTCCGCGAACCGCGCACTCTCCCGGACGTCCCCGAGAATCGGCTTCGATGGGTCCGGCGTCGACGTCGGCAGGATCACTCCGATCTCAACTGTCATGCTCACCCTCAACCCGGTTCGTTGCCGAGTTGTTCCGCTCGAGGACTCATGGTGTCCGCCATTCGCCCTAGGGTCGTCGGCGTGAAGGTGTTGAGCCCACGGGCCCTTGGACGTGCGCTGCTCGAGCGGCAACTGTTGCTCGAGCGCGTCGACCTGCCTGTGGTGGCGGCGGTCGAGCGGGTGTTCGGGCTGAACGCGCAGAACCCGAATGATCCGTACCTGGCGCTGTGGACCCGACTCGAGTCCTTCACGATTCCCAGCCTGACTGCGGCGATCGAGGATGGGTCGCTGGTGCGGTCGACGATGATGCGGGCTACTCAGCACTTGATGTCGGTGGACGACTTCTGCTTCGTGCGGCCGGCGCTGGCGCCGTTGTTGCGCCGCGTGCAGCGCAACGCGTTCGGCCGCCGTACTGCCGGAGTCGATCTCGACGCGTTGGTTGTTGTGGTGCGAGAACTGCTTGCCGATGGGCGGACGATGACTCGGCCGGAGTTGGGCCGACTGCTCGCCGAACGCTGGCCGGTCGACGAACCGACAGCACTCGGCTGGACAGCGCAGTACCTGCAGCCTCTCATCCATCCGGCGCCGAGCGGGACGTGGAACGTGTACGGCGCAACGCCGTTCGCGCTCGGGCCGATCGGGATCGCGGACGTGCGCCGGATGGTCTTGCGCTACCTGGCCGCCTTCGGGCCGGCGACCGTTGCGGACGCGCGAACGTGGTCCGGGGTGAGCGGGCTGCGCGAGGTGTTCGCCGACCTGCGGCCTTCGCTGCAGGTGTACGCCGACGAGTCCGGGCGCGAACTGTACGACCTCCCCGATGCCCCACTGCCTCCCGAGGACATCGAGGCACCCATCAGATTCCTGCCCTCGTTCGACGCGACCCTCCTCGCCCACGCCGACCGCACCCGCATCATGACCAACGAGATCCGATCCCAGGTCTGCATAGGCGCCGGCGTAGCCCCCACCCTCCTCCTCAACGGCACCGTCGCCGCCACCTGGACCACCCAATCCACCCCCAACACCACCGTCCTACAAATCCACCCCCTCCGCCCCCTAACCAACCAGGAAGCCATCGAGTCCGAAGCTTTACGCCTCCTGACCTTCACCCACCCGACCAGCAGCAATCGCATCGAGTTCCTCCCACTCGAGAACTCGGGCGCGCACTAACTGCTGCCGTTCGAGGTGTGCCCGGAGAAGGCGGTGGACGCCGTCGAGAACGGAGATGCGACCGTCGGGCCGCCGTACGACGTCGATCGGGTAGCGCAGGTCAGCGGCCATCGTCCGCGCGTACTGGTCTCGGTAGGTCTCCGGGTCGGCAGCAACCTGCATCGGGCTGATGCGAAACGCTCTGCCCTGATGTGTCCAGAACGGAAGCTCCAGGTGCCACGCCAACTCGGCGACGTGGAGCTCGACGACTGGAAGGTCCAGCTTCCACAGCAGCTCGGGATCCCAGTGGAAGTCGAGGATGACGTCGTACAGCTCGGGCGGCACCTCGCTCGACAGCGGGAAAGGCCGTCGGCGGGGTGGACTGTTGTCGTGCATCGGGGGAAGGATAGGCGGGCCGGCTGGGGAGGTCGTGTGACTCATCTGCTTCGTGACAGTGGTGCGATGACGGTCTATGGCGGTCCAGCGGCCTCCGCGGTGGCCGGATCCGGAGTATCCACAGCACCTGCTTTTCGACATCGTCGTACCGGACACCGAAGCAACCGGCGCATTCGTGGGGTTGAGCGAGTGGTGTTCGACCTGGACGACGATGATGACCTGCCGAACCTGGCGTTCCAGCACGCGTCTGTCCGGCCGACGCGGTTCCCCGACCCGGACTGCCCGGACCAGATCCACTTCGACTACCGCTTCCCGGACGGCGCCCAGCGCGCGGTCCGGCGGGCCGTGGACATCGGCGCGATCCACCTGCGACCCAGCGAGTCCACGTCCCAGTGCTACGCGGACGCGTTCTGCCTATGAGACTCGGTGCGCTCACGATCATGTCCAGCCGGCCGCGGGAACTGGCCCGGTTCTACTCGCGACTGCTGAACTGGCCGTACCTCCGGGAGGAGGAACCGCGGCCGGGCGAGCCGCCGGAAGCCGGGTACGCCCTGGTCTGCCCGCCCGAGGGGGTCGCCGAGCCGGCGCTGAACTTCGACTACGAGGCCAATTACCGGCGCCCACAGTGGCCGGCAGTCGCTGGAGATCAGACGTCGACCATGCACCTCGACCTCGGCGTCGACGACCTGGACGCTGCGGTCACCTGGGCTCTCGAATGCGGCGCCACCCTCGCCCCCGTCCAACCACGGCCCGACGAACACCGCGTGATGCTCGACCCCGACGGCCACCCCTTCTGCCTCTGTCTGAACTGAGGCTCACCAGGTGGCGCGGGCCGCGACGAAGCTGCGGCCCTCGTAGAGGACCTCGCCACCGATCTCCCCGGCGAGCTGCTGTCCGGTCAGGTAGCGCTTGTAGATCCGGTGCCGGGACCCGTCGTTCAGCGTCCGATCCATCCACTGCTCCGGCCCGACCCCCGGCCGGATCGCGGTGTCGACCACGACCAGCTCGGCGGCCACCCGCCGTACCTCGGCCAGGAACACCTCCCGCTCATCCGGCGGCAGGTGCCCGTAGAAGTGCCCGGTCAGCACCCGATCAAAGGCCCGGGCGCCCACCGGCAACCGCAGCGCATCACCCACGACACCCCGCGGCACCCGCGGCCTGGCGACCTCGAGCATCGCCCGACTCCGATCCAGCCCGACCGTCATCCCGCGCAGGTGCTGCGTGAGAAACCCGGTGCCACAGGCAACATCAAGCGTCCGCGCCGCCGGCAACGCACGGATCACCTCGACCAACCGGTCGACGTCCTCAGCCCACCCCGGCGGATTCCGCCCCGCGAACTGACCGAGCCCGAGGTACCACTCGTCGTACTCCCCGGCCCGCCGCTCGTAGTAGGCCGCCGTACCGTCGTCGCGCGCGAAGGCAGGCACCGGATCCGACATACGTAAAGTCCTACCCTTCGAGACCCGCCCCGCGAAAGCCCTTGACGACGCGGAGCACCGGGGCAGTCTCGACGGTGTGTACGCCGGCCAGCGGGGACACGTGGTCCGTGAGGTAGGCGTAGAGGTGCGCTGAGTCGCGGCAGATCGCGTGCGCGACGACGTTCGTCGGCCCGGTGGTGACCGCGACGAACGAGATCTCCGGATGCGCGGCCAGCGCGTCAGCGACGAACGCCGCCGGCTGAGCAGTTATCCACAGCCGAGCCTCGGCCCGGTATCCGAGCGCCGCCGGCGGGACTTCCACATCGAACCTCAACACCCCGGTACGGCGGAGGTAGTCCAGCCGCCGCGCAACGGTCGACTGCGACCACCCGGTCGCTCGGACGAGTTCGGCGTACGGCGCCCGGCCGTCGACTCCGAGGACCTCGAGCAGCCGCCGATCCCGCGTATCGAGAACCACCGCGGCATCCAGCAACTCCGGCCCCGGCCGCCGGCGCAGCCGTGCCTGCCGGTCCGCGTCGAGGATCTCGATCGCGCCCCAACTCGGCGGGCGACCGGTCGGCAGGAGCTCGTGAGCAGTCACCCCGAGTACGCCGCGACTCCATTGCAGCTCCCCGATCAGCACCTCATCGTCGCTCGACGGCTGACAGTCGCAGCTGACCTCGGTCCCGCCTGACAGCACCTGGACCCAGAACGTGTCCGCCCGCTGGGCCAGGGCGTCCGCGATCGGCTCGGCGACATCCGGCGTACAGCGAATCCGGACCGTCCACCACCGATACCCGAGCCGAACTCCGTCGGTGATGCCGACCACCCGCAGTACGCCGCCCGCCTGCAACCGCCGGTACCGACGAGCCACCGTGTGCTCCGAAATCCCGAGCACCCCCGCGACAGCACTGAACGGCACCCGCCCATCGATCCGCAGCGAGTGCACCAGCCCGCGATCGATCTCGTCCAAGGTGACGGATTGGGCCACAAGTCGACTCTATCGCGCTAGATATCCCCAGCACTATCCACAGGTGTGCACAACCCGTGGATTTGGGGTTCTGTCCTTGCGGCTGGTTCGGCGGAAGAGTGAGGCGGCCCGACCGATGGCCAGTCCCGGAGCCTCATCCAACGATCGCGGGCGGAGTTGCGCCTCACGCGGCGTGAGAGATTAGCGTCGGTCGTGGGTGATCACATGGACGATCGGCGGTGGAAGGTCGGCGAACTGGCGGCAGCGGCGGCCGTCACCATGCGCACCCTGCACCACTTCGACGAGATCGGTTTGGTGTGCCCCGCCGAGCATTCGGCAGCGGGACACCGGCTCTGTACGAGCGAGGATGTCCGACGGCTGTAGCAGGTGCTCGCGCTTCGTGATCTCGGGATGCCTCTGAACGAGGTCGCCGGGTCTCTGGACCATGCCGTCGATGACCTCCGGTTGCCCGTACAGCGTCAGCTCGACCAGGTCAGTCAGCGGATCAGCGCGCAGCAGCATCTCCGTCGGCGACTCGAAGCGATCCTCCGCGCCATGCAACAGGCTCGGGATCCCTCGAAGCGAAGCTGAACGAGGAGGCGCAAGCTCACGTCGCGCGGGGAACGGACCCGAGCGACCCGGCCGTGCAGGCGCTCGCTCAGCGCTGGACTGATCTGATGGACGAGATGACCGGGGGTGACAGACGCGTCCTTGCCGCCATGTACGCCAAGTTGGACGGCAAAGGACCGGAAGCCGCGACCCTCGGCGTCGTCAGCGCCGAAGCGTGGGACTACATCAAACGCGCCTTCGCCGTCGGCTTCGGCCGGCCATCGTGAACCATCAGGTCCGCGGCAGTCGCTCGCAGGGGATTGCTCTCCGCCAAGCTGCGGCGCCCTCCGGCCCTTTGATGTGAGACGGTGCGCCGCAGGGCGTACTCGCGCTCAGGACCCATTGCCGTTCAATCAGAGACGGCGGCTGCTCTGTTCCGGCGCCGTTGCGTCACGAGACAATGCCGTCGGATGAGGCAGGCGAGTCTACTCCCGAGGAGGCCTGATGATCCGCGCTCTCGATGGCATGCCCGCCGGTGTCCTCGGCTTCGAGGCCGGCGGCGAACTCAGTACGTCGGACTACGCCCAGGTTCTGGCCCCGGCGCTCGAGGCCGCGTCGGCCGACGGTAGCAAGATCCGTGTCGTGCTGGTCTTCGCTGGTCCCTTCTCCGGCATGGAGCCCGGCGCCCTGTGGGAAGACCTCAAGCTCGGCATCCGCGATTGGAACGCGTGGGAGCGGATCGCACTCGTGACCGATATCCGATGGATGCGGGACGGTTTGCGCTTCTTCGCATGGGCCGTGCCCGGCGAGGCTCGGGTCTTCGATCTTGACCAGCGAGACCAGGCAGCCGAATGGGCGGCAGGCTCTCCGTGAACGATGAGCCTCGGGACAGCCTGGAGGCAGTCGTCGAGCCTCGCACGATCCACGTGTGGGTCACGGCAGGCGAGCTCGCGGGACCATGGGGCGGTCGACCGCGGGCGAAAGCCCGCAAGTTCGCGGGCGGGCGACAGCACGCAGAGGGCGCGCGGCAGCGCGCAACCCGAGGGTGGGTGGGAGCGGCCGGCGAGCACGCGACGAAGGAGCGGGCGTAGCGGACGCGTGGGTCGACCACAGTCCGCGGCGCGGCGCCGCGTGGGGAGGAAATTGTGGAGACGAGGGGACTTGAACCCCTAACCCCTGCCTTGCAAAGGCAGTGCTCTGCCAGTTGAGCTACGCCCCCGTGGGGGTTTGGTCAGCGGCCCGGGGTGACCGGGTCGACGGCCTCGGCCCAGAGGTCCTTCTCGGCGCGGGACTGCTGGGTCTTCTTGTACGCGAAGTATCCACCGATGCTGGCCACCAGCACCAGCAGGATCTTCTTCAGCACCGGGACTCCTCGGATCGGGGTTCACGATCGTGATGGTGGGCCTAACTGGACTTGAACCAGTGACCTCTGCCTTATCAGGGCAGCGCTCTAACCGTCTGAGCTATAGGCCCGCGTTGCGGGGGTCGAACCCGGGAGAGATTACCGCACCAAGTGCCCTACTCCCAAACCGGTTCCGGCCAGGCCGCGGACGGGCCCGGCCGGAGACCGCGAATGCCTGTCAGTCCTCCGATGCCAGCGTGACTTCGAGGCCGCCCAGCAGGGTGGCGGCGATGTTGTAGAGGAAGGACCCGAGCGTCGCGAGCGCGGTGATGATGAGGACGTCCGCGCACGCGAGCAGCGTGGTGAATCCCATCACCTTGCCGGTGTTGATGTAGTTCTCGATCCGGAACGGCTCGGCCGCCGGCGTCCCCAGCACCTCGGTGACGGTGTTGTTGATGTTGTCGAACACACCGGCCGCACCGATCGCGGACCAGACGATGAAGACCGCGACCCAGGTGACGATGCCGAACGCGATCGCCAGCAGGAACGACGTCTTCATCACCGACCACGGGTCGATCCGCGACATCCGCAGCCGCGCCTTGCGGGTCTGCGGCCGACTCGAGGTCTGCGGCCGGCTCGAGGTCTTCGGCGCCCTCTCGGCCTTCGCAGCCTTGTGCTCCGCCTTCTCGTGCTTGTCCGGCTTCGCGTCCTTGACCGCGCCGGCCTTGTCCAGCACCGCCTGCCGGGCCGCGCTGACCCGGTCGCCGATGCTGGCCGGCTTCGCGCCGTCCTTCCCGGTCACTCCGTACGACGAAGCACCAGCCGCCGGCGCACCAGCGGCGGGAGCGGACCACGGCTCGGGACGCCCCGGCGTACTCGGGCTCGGCGTGACCTGACCCGGATTGGCCGGACGGGAGGCCGGACGAACCGGCGGCTGCTGCGGCGGCCGCACCGGCGCGGACTGCGGCGTACCGGACCGGCCGGCCGGCGACTGACCGCGACCAGACGAGCCCAAACCAGATGAGCCCGGGCCGGCGGAGCCGGAGCCAGACGACCCAGGTCCAGACGAGCCAACGCCAGACGGACCGGACGGTGACGCACCGGACTGGCCCGGTCGCGGCTGGCCACCGGACGGCCGGTAGTCACCGGATCGGGGCTGGCCGTTGCCGCTCGAGGCGGCGGTGGAACGACCGTTGGAGGCCGGGTCGGCCGGTGGCGTGGACGGCTTCTTACCGGAGCTGTCCGTCGCACCGTCGGGCCATGTCGGCCTCGCGCGGTTGGTCATCAGTTGCCCTCCTGGCCGGCTTCGTCGTCTTCGACGGTAGCCGCGCCGTCGACGTCCGTCGAACGCTGGTCATCAGTCTGGACGCTCTCAGGGGTGGTTTCGGTTGTCGATCCGTCCACATCCTGGGCACCTTCTTCAGAGGATGTACCCGCTTCGGCGTCCTCGGATTCGTCGCCGTTGCCGTTCAGGCTGAGATCGGTGTTCCGGGCGATCGCGACCACCGCGTCGGACTCGCCGACGCCGGCGAACCGGACGCCCATGGTGTCGCGGCCCTTGACCGGCACACTGTCCACCCGGCTGCGGACGACCTGGCCGCTGGCCTTGATCGCCAGCACCTGGTCCTCGTCGACCACGATGATCGCGCCGACCAGCGAGCCGCGCTCGTCGTTCAGCTTGACCGCCTTGATACCGAGACCGCCGCGGCCCTGCTGCCGGTACTCCGACACCCGGCTGCGCTTGGCGTACCCGGCGTCGGTCACGGTGAAGACGTACTGCGCGTCCTCCTCGGAGCCGGCCCGGATCACCGACATCGACAGCAGCTCGTCACCGGAGCGGAACTTCATCCCGGTCACGCCGGAGGTGGCCCGGCCCATCGGGCGGAGCTGCTCGTCGTTCGCGGTGAACCGGATCGACTGGCCCTTGCGGGACACCAGCAGCAGGTCGTCCTCGGCGGTGGCCAGGTCGGCGCCGATCAGCTCGTCGTCCTCCTCGCGGAAGTTCACCGCGATGATACCGCTCTGCCGGGCAGAGTCGTAGTCGGTCAGCGCCGTCTTCTTGACCAGGCCCTTCTTGGTCGCCAGCACCAGGTAGTCAGCCTGCTCGTAGTCACGCAGCGTCAGCACCTGGGCGATCTCCTCGTCCGGCTGGAACGAGAGCAGGCCGGCCACGTGCGAGCCCTTCGCGTCCCGGGCGGACTCGGGCAGCTGCCACACCTTGGCCCGGTAGACCCGGCCCTTGGTGGTGAAGAACAGCATCCAGTGGTGGTTCGTGGTGGCGAAGAAGTGGCTGATCTCGTCCTCGGCCCGCAACTGGGCGCCGCGGACACCCTTGCCGCCGCGGTGCTGCACCCGGTACTGGTCGGTCTTGGTCCGCTTCGCGTACCCGCCGCGGGTGATGGTGACGACCACGTCCTCGTCCGGCACCAGGTCCTGCACGGACAGGTCGCCGTCGGCCGCGATGATCTCGGTACGGCGCTCGTCGCCGTACTTGTCGACGATCTCGGCGAGCTCGTCGCGGACGATCGTGCGCTGCCGCTCCGGGCTGGCAAGGATGTCCTCGAGGTCGGCGATGATCGCCTCGAGCTCCTGCAACCGCTCGATGATCTTCTGCCGCTCCAGGGCGGCCAGCCGGCGCAGCTGCATGTCCAGGATCGCCTGGGCCTGGATCTCGTCGATGTCGAGCAGCTGGATCAGGCCGCTGCGGGCCTCGTCCACGTCGGGGCTGCGCCGGATCAGCGCGATCACCTCGTCGAGGGCGTCCAGCGCCTTCACGTACCCGCGGTAGATGTGCGCGTTCTTCTCCGCCTCGCGCAGCCGGAACCGGGTCCGCCGCTGGATGACCTCGATCTGGTGGTCGATCCAGTGGCTGATGAACAGGTCCAGGCTGAGCGTGCGCGGCACACCGTCCACCAGCGCCAGCATGTTGCACCCGAAGGTGTCCTGCAGCTGGGTGTGCTTGTAGAGGTTGTTCAGTACGACGCGGGGCTGAGCGTCCCGCTTCAGCACGATCACCAGCCGCTGGCCGGTCCGGGACGAGCTGTCGTCGCGGATGTCGGCGATGCCGTTGATCTTGCCGGTGTTCACCAGCTCGGCGATCTTCTGCGCCAGGTTGTCCGGGTTCACCATGTACGGCAGCTGGGTGACGACCAGGCTGGTGCGGCCCTTCGCGTCCTCCTCGATGTCGACGACCGCGCGCATCGTGACCGAGCCGCGGCCGGTGCGATACGCGTCGTCGATGCCCTTGTAGCCGACGATCAGGGCGCCGTTCGGGAAGTCCGGGCCCTTGATGTTCTGCAGGCAGGCCTCGAGCAGCTCTTCCTGGGTCGCGTCCGGGTGCGCCAGCGACCACTCGACGGCGGCCGCGACCTCGCGCAGGTTGTGCGGCGGGATCTGGGTCGCCATCCCGACCGCGATCCCGGACGAGCCGTTGACCAGCAGGTTCGGGAAGCGGCTCGGCAGGATCACCGGCTCCTGCGACTTACCGTCGTAGTTGGGCCGGAAGTCGACGGTGTCCTGGTCGATGTCGCGGACCATCTCCATCGCCAGCGGCGCCATCCGGCACTCGGTGTACCGCATCGCGGCGGCCGGGTCGTTACCCGGCGAGCCGAAGTTGCCCTGGCCCTGGATCAGCGGCGCCCGCATCACCCACGGCTGGGCGAGCCGGACCAGGGTGTCGTAGATCGCCGAGTCGCCGTGCGGGTGGTACTGACCCATGACGTCACCGACGACGCGGGAGCACTTCGAGAAACCACGGTCCGGCCGGTAGCCGCCGTCGTACATCGCGTAGAGGATGCGGCGGTGCACCGGCTTGAGGCCGTCGCGGACCTCGGGCAGCGCGCGGCCGACGATGACCGCCATCGCGTAGTCGAGGTACGACTGCTGCATCTCGGTCTGCAGGTCGAGGGGCTCGACCCGGTCGTGGCCCGGCGAGGTGGGGGTCTCGGTCATGAAAAGCTCGTCCCGTTCAGTTCAGTACGTCGGTCAAGTGGGGCGGGCGGAGCGCAGCCCGGGGCAGAGCGGGCCGCGCGTCCATCAGATGTCGAGGAAGCGAACGTCCTTGGCGTTGCGCTGGATGAAGCTGCGCCGCGCCTCGATGTCGTCGCCCATCAGCGTCTGGAACGTCTCGTCGGCACGCACCGCGTCGTCCAGCGTGATCTGCAGCAGCACCCGATTGGCCGGGTCCATCGTGGTCTCCCACAGCTCGTTCGCGTTCATCTCGCCGAGACCCTTGTAGCGCTGGATCGGGTTCTCCTTGGGCAGCTTCTTGCCCGCCTCGGCGCCGGCCTCGAGCAGCCCGTCGCGCTCCCGGTCGGTGTAGGCGAGCTCGTGCGCCGAGTTGCTCCAGCGGATCTTGTACAGCGGCGGCTGGGCGGCGTACACGTGCCCGCGCTCGATCAGCGGCCGCATGAACCGGAACAGCAGGGTCAGCAGCAGGGTCCGGATGTGCTGGCCGTCGACGTCGGCGTCGGCCATCAGCACGATCTTGTGGTACCGGAGCTTCTCCTCGTCGAAGTCCTCGTGGATGCCGGTGCCGAGCGCGGAGATGATCGCCTGCACCTCGTTGTTCTGCAGGACCTTGTCGATCCGGGCCTTCTCGACGTTCAGGATCTTGCCGCGGATCGGCAGGATGGCCTGGAACTTCGGGTCCCGGCCGCCCTTGGCGGAGCCACCGGCCGAGTCACCCTCGACGATGTAGACCTCGCACTCCTCCGGGTTGGTCGACTGGCAGTCGGACAGCTTGCCCGGCAGCCCGCCGCCGCCCAGCAGACCCTTGCGGTTGCGGGCCAGGTCGCGCGCCTTCCGGGCCGCGATCCGGGCACTCGCCGCGGCGGTCGCCTTGCGGATGATCTCGCGGCCCTCGGCCGGGTTCTGCTCGAACCAGGCGCCGAGCTTGTCGTTCACGACCCGCTGGACGAAACCCTTGACCTCGGTGTTGCCGAGCTTGGTCTTGGTCTGTCCCTCGAACTGCGGCTCACCCAGCTTGACCGAGATGATCGCGGTCAGGCCTTCCCGGATGTCGTCACCGGTGAGCCGGTCCTCCTTCTTCTTGATCATGCCCTGGTCCTCGCCGAACGAGTTGACCAGCGAGGTGAGCGCGGCCCGGAAGCCTTCCTCGTGGGTGCCGCCCTCGTGGGTGTTGATCGCGTTCGCGAAGGTGTGCACCGACTCCTGGAACGAGCCGCTCCACTGCAGCGCGACCTCGAGGCTCATGCTGTTCTCGCCGTTGGCCGCGGCCTCGAACGAGATCACGTCGCGGTGCACGGTCTCCCGGATGCCGGTCAGGTACTTCACGTAGTCGACCAGGCCGTTGTCGTACTTGAACGACTGCTCGACCGGGTTGCCGTCCTCGGTGTGGTCCGGCCGCTCGTCCCGGATCACGATCTCCAGGCCCTTGTTCAGGAAGGCCATCTCGCGGAACCGGGTGGACAGCGTCTCGTAGGAGTACGTCGTGGTCTCGAAGATGTCCGGGTTCGCCCAGAAGGTGATCGTCGTACCGTGCTCGTCGGACGGGCCGACCTCGGCCAGCTCCTCGTCCGGCACGCCCATGGTGAAGGACTGGGTGTACTCCTGGCCGTTCTGCATGACGTCGACGCGGAGCCGGGTGGACAGCGCGTTCACCACGGACACACCGACACCGTGCAGACCGCCGGACACCTTGTACCCGCCGCCGCCGAACTTGCCGCCGGCGTGCAGCACGGTCAGTACGACTGTGACGGCCGGCTTGCCCTCGGACTCGACGATGCCGACCGGAATGCCGCGGCCGTTGTCCACGACCCGGATGCCGCCGTCGGGGAGCAGCGTGACGACGATCTTGTCGCAGACGCCTGCCATCGCCTCGTCCACCGCGTTGTCGACCACTTCGGTGACCAGGTGGTGCAGTCCGCGCTCACCGGTCGAGCCGATGTACATACCCGGCCGTTTCCGGACCGCGTCGAGGCCCTCGAGGACCTGGATCGCGCTGGCGTCGTACTCCCGCTCCACGACGTTGGAGGGGACCTCACTGTCGGGTACGACGGTGCCGATGGGGTCGGCGGACTGGTTGGCGTCGATCTCGGTCGGCTCGTCGGTCACCGGTGGTTGTCCTCCTCAGACCTCGCGTCTGCGAGGCATCGCGGCACAGTGGAAGCCGCCCTCTGCAGTGTTGTCAGAGGTGCGGCTCGCCCTACACGGTCCATTCTACCTGTCGACCGAAGCAGAACCTGCCATCAGGAGGCCGAAACTGTGGACTGGGCGTCTTTTCGCCCTCCTCGCCATGTCCCCTCTCGCGGGTAGGGGGCTCAAAAGCGCTCACGGGCCCTCAGCGGCCTCCGAGAGATCCGGGTACGGCGGTCTCGGGATCGAGACCGAACCCACCGGTCCAGACCACTGAGCGTACGACCCGACAGGGGGCCGTCGCGGACCCACGGACCTTTAGGATCGCTGCCGTGGAAAGTCTCGACGACGTCATCGACGCCATGATCGCCGACCGGGTGATTCACCGGCACCGGCGCAAGTGGCTGATCGCGATCGCCCTCGTCGTCGTACTCGCCCTGGTGATCCTGGCCACCGGCGGCTGGAAGGAGCGGAAGGGCCGGACGGTCCCCACGCTGACCGCGCCGGTGACCGTCGAGTCCGGCAAGTGGGAGTACAACTTCACCAAGGCCGAGATCCGGGTCAAGAAGGCGGGGGAGTACACCGACGCCGAGACCGAGCTCCGGGTCTACTTCGACCTGAAGAACATCGACGAGGAGGAGAAGACCAGCGACAGCCTGGAGGGCAAGCTGCTGGTCTTCGTCCCGGGCGGCGGCGCGGAGTATGTCAAGTCCAACGGCGGCGACTGCCGCGGCGCGCTGAACTGGAAGGTCGTCTACGGCCTGCCTCCGGAGAGTTGCTACACCACCTTCGAGGTGGCACCCGACTTCACCTCGAACCTGGTCGAGATCGGTGTCCTGGGTGAGCGGTACGAGGGCGACGACAGCCTGTTCGGCGCCAACGACGATCCGTACTGGCAGAACGAGCGGCCGGACGCCGTCGTTCAGCTGAAGCCCGAGACCGTCGACGTCACGGAGGGCGACAAGTGAAGCTCTATCGGCCGGCCACCGTGCTCGTCGGCATCCTGTTCGTCCTGCTCGGCGGCGTCACCCGGCTGGCTGCTCCGGAACAGGTGTTCGAGGACCAGCATCTGATCGCCGTAGGCGGCACGATCGGCGAGCCGCTGAAGTACGCCGGCTCCGACTCGACCGTGACCATCACCCGGATGAAGTTCGCCAAGACGCTGGTCGAGGAGGACGGCAGCGACGACGACAAGCCGTTCGAGACGAACGGCGTCTACGTCGCCCTCGAGTGGGACACCGTGCGCGGGATCGAGAAGCCGGCCAACACCGGCCCCAGCCTGGTCGCCGACGGCGGCACGATCTACCATCCGATCGGCGGACTGACCGACTCCGGGATCGACTTCCCCGAAGCGGGTTTCGCCAAGACCGGCGCGATCGTCTTCGAGGTGAACCCGACCGACCTCAAGGGGCTCAAACTGGAGATCCGGCCAAGTATGTTGTTCACCGTTCTGAACTCCTACGTCGAGGTCGACCTCGGCATCCCGAGTGAAGAGGTCGCCCAGGAACTCGTCGACGGCGCCGACGCGCAGTACGTGCTGCAGGACCCGGTGATCCGGGTGGCGTCGTCATGAGGGGCCTGAACCGAGCCGCCCGGCTGGCCGCCCAGATCTCGCTGCTGCTGGCGTTGATGTCCACCAGCGTGTACATGGTGACCCGCGTCTACCTGGACGACGAGGAGCGGATCTACAACGAGGGCAACATCAACGAGGTCGCCACCAGCGGCGGCCCGGTGACGATCGGCCACGTCGAGTGGAAGCTCGACTCGCTGCAGCCCTACACCCGGATCGTCGACAAGAAGGGCGAGGAGATCGGGATGGGCAGCACCGCCGGCGCCGTCCTGATGATCGCCAAGCTGACCGCGACCCCGCGGAAGGGCGTCTACCTCAAGGACGGCGGCTTCACCTGCGGCGCGGACCTGTGGGACGACCGCGGCAACGTCTGGCAGGCCGGGCAGAACACCTCCGACTGGGAGCTGCCGACCAACTGCTACGCCGACGACAGCGACGACGACGGCAAGGACGAGGGGTTCGAGCTCGACAAGCCGCGTCAGGTGGCGATGATCTACGTCATCCCGGCGGACGCCGCGTCGCACGTCGTGGGTGTGAGCATGCAGGACCGGAACGGCTTCCGCCGAGTCCTCATCACTCCCTGAGCCATCCCGCCGTACGGCGATCCCGACCGAGCATCCCGCCGTACGCCGATCCGACCGAGCGCCTCGCCGTACGGCGATCGGGCCGGAAGGCTCAGGCGGAGGGCTGGGCCGACTTCTCGGCTTCGGCGGCCTCGGCGGCTGCGGCCTCGGCCCGCCGCTCGCTGCTCACCGAGATGCACAGGTCGAACGCGGCCGCGAGCAGCGCGATCCGCAGCGTCTCGAAGATCGCGTTGTCGATCATCGACGCGAGCTCGGCGTTCATCAGGCCCCAGCGCTCGCCGTGCACACCGATCGCCCGCTGGATCGCCACGAACGCCCACTCGTCGGCGAGCACCCAGAACGTGTAGACCATGCAGACAACGCCCAGGAACACCGGCCCGACCCGCACCAGCAGCCGGAACGCGTTCAGCGTCGGGTAGAACTTCTCCCGCAGACCGCCGAGCACCAGGTTCGGCGCCTTGCTGGTGAGCGCGACCACCCGGTTCTGCTTCGGGGCCTCGGCCTCGAGCTGGCCACCGAACCGCTGCTCGATGCGCGTGCCGCGGAAGACGCCGCCACTGGACAGCACCCGGTGGCCGAACACGACCGTGGTGATCGCCAGCCAGGTCAGCGGCTCGGCGACGCCCAGCTTGAACAACGGCCAGAGGGTCTCCCAGAAGAAGCCCCAGAGGAACTCGAGGCCGGCCGGGACCGGGATGTTGATGCCGGCGAAGAAGTCCTTCAGCCCGTCCCACCAGTCGACCGACCAGTACCAGAACGAACGCACCTCGAACCAGTCCTTGGCATCGTCGATCGCGAACGGCACGACCACGACGGTGATCAGCAGGAAGAACGCCTCGGCCCAGACCTGGACGAACTTGGCCGGCCGGCTCGGCCAGCGGTCGTCGACCGCCTGGATCACCCGGCGCAGCACCAGCAGGATGACGATCGCCGGCAGGTACTTGTGCCAGGCCCCGTTGGCCAGGTCGAAGAAGCCCGAACCGGGCTGCATGCCGCGCTCGACCATGTTGCTGACGTTGAGCATGGAGACCTGGTCCTCCAGGAATCCCCAGGCCGACCAGACCGCGACCAGCGGCAGCAGTGTCACGGCCAGCAGCTCCAGCAGCCCCTGCTGGGTCGGGTCCGACGTCTCCTCGGCCTGGTTGCTCGCCGCGTCCCGCCAGCGGTACAGCGAGTTCGCACAGGCCCGGATCATGCCGACGTACGCGGCGATCTGGATCAGCACACCGGCCGAGAACACACCGACGCCGATACTCGAGTGCGAGTGCTCGGCCAGCCAGATGGCGCACTCCATGCAGACCTTGAACCCGACGTACCCGGCGAAGAACCAGGTCACCATGGGCAGCAGGTTCCGCCACCACAACCGGAAGGTGTCTCCGATCAGGCGGACCATCTCGATGAAGCCGTCGACGATCGTGCGCATCGCGCCTGATCCTAGGGGAGGGGCGGGTCGCTGGAGCAATTCGCTCTCGGCGGTCGGTCAGCCGTAGGTGTCGCGGGGTCCGCGGCCGCCGCGGATCGTCCGCGGGCCCTTCCGCCAGGACGGGGCGTGCGGTCCCTGGACGTTGACGCGGGTGACGGTGCCTTCGCCGAGCTCGGCGTTCAAGCGGCGGACCAGGTCCGGGGCGAGCATCTTCAGCTGGGTCGCCCAGGCGGTGGAGTCGGTGCGGACGGTGAGCTCGGTGTCCTGGTAGCTCTCCGGCTTGCAGTGCTCGGCCATCTCCGGCCCGACGATCGCCGGCCAGCGCGCCATCACGCCGTGTACGGCGACGTCCACCTCCCAGCCCTGGTCCCGCATCAGCCGGCCGAGGGTGTTGGTCAGCTTCTGCGGATCCCGGTCGTCCGGCCGCGCGCTGCTGACCTGGGCGCCGTCGATCCGCGGCCGCCGGCGGGTCCGCTTGACCGGCTTGACCGGGCTCATACCCTTCAGTCGGCCGGCGAGCGATTTCGCCAGGTCCAGCCCTTGCTTGTCGTGCTCAGGTTCGCCCGGCGGCTCCGGAGCGGCCTCGCTCTCGAAGCCGCTCTCAGAGGAATTCCGGGGTTCAGGCACGGCTGACGGTCCCGTCACCCACGTCGAAGCGCACACCGCTGAGCTCAGCGGGCACGTCAGCGCCCACCGCCGCGGTCACCAGCACCTGCTCGGCCGGGGCGACCAACTCGGCCAGCCGGTCGCGGCGCTGCGTGTCCAGCTCCGCGAACACGTCGTCCAGGATCAGCACCGGCTCACCCCCATCCGCCTTGAGCAGTTCGTACGACGCCAGCCGCAGCGCGAGCGCGAACGACCAGGACTCACCGTGACTCGCGTACCCCTTCGCAGGCAAGTCCCCGAGCCCGAGTACGACGTCGTCGCGGTGCGGACCGACCAGCGACACCCCACGCTCGAGCTCGTCCTGCCGCTTCTCGTGCACCGCGTCGAGCAGCACCTGGGCCAGCTCCTCGCGCGACACCACACCGGGCTCGAGGAGGACCGACGACTTGTACTCCAGCCGGGCATCACCCTTGCCTCGGGCAACAGCGTCGTACGCGCTGGAGACCATCGGCCGAAGGGCTTCGAGCAGCTCGAGCCTGGTCGCGAGCAGCTCGGAGCCGGCGCGGGCGAGGTGCGAGTCCCACACCTCCAGCGTGCGCAGCTGTCCCTCGGCGGCGCTCGACCGGTTCTGCCGGCGGGCCATCGACGCGCTGCGGAGCAACGAGTTCCGCTGCTTCAGCACCCGGTCGTAGTCCTGCCGCACGCCGGCCATCCGCGGCGCCCGCAACGTCAGCAGCTCGTCCAGGAACCGGCGGCGTTCGGAGGGGTCGCCCTTCACCAGCGCCAGGTCCTCGGGCGCGAACAGCACCGTGCGGAGCAGTCCGAGCACTTCCCGCGGCCGCGGCACCGGCGACCGGTTCACCCGGGCCCGATTTGCCTTCCCAGGATTGATTTCCAGCTCGACGACCACGTCCCGGTCGTACTGGCTGCGGATCTCGGTGCGCACGATCGCTCTGCTGGCGCCGGCCCGCACCAGCGGGGCGTCGTTCGCCACCCGGTGCGAACCGAGCGTCGCGGTGTAGTGGATCGCCTCGACCAGGTTCGTCTTGCCCTGGCCGTTCGGCCCGACGAAGGCCGTCACGCCCGGGGCGAGCTGGACCTCCGCCTGCTGGTAGGACCGGAAGTCGAGCAGACCCAGGGCGGTGACATACACCTCAGTGCTTCGTGGGCGGCGTCGCGTACGACGGGTCCTCGGCGCCCTTGACCGCGTGGCCGCCGAACTGGTTACGCATCGCCGCGATCGCCTTCATCGCCGGCGAGTCCTCCTGCCGGGAGGCGAACCGGGCGAACAGCGACGCGGCGATCGCCGGCACCGGTACGGCGTTGTCGATCGCGGCCTCGACGGTCCACCGGCCCTCGCCGGAGTCCTCGGCGTACCCGCGGATCTTGTCCAGGTGGGTGTCTTCCTTGAGCGCGTTCACCATCAGGTCCAGCAGCCAGGACCGGATCACGGTGCCCTCGCGCCAGGACTCGAACGTCTCCGGCACGCTCTCCACGACATCCGCGGCCTCGAGCAGCTCGAAGCCCTCGGCGTACGCCTGCATGATCGCGTACTCGATGCCGTTGTGGACCATCTTGCTGAAGTGGCCGGCGCCAACCTTGCCGGCATGCACGAAACCGAAGTCGCCCTCGGGCTTGAGCGCCTCGAAGATCGGCATCAGCGTCGCGACGGTGTCGTTCTCGCCACCGCACATCAGCGCGTAGCCGTTCTCCAGGCCCCAGACGCCGCCGGACACACCGCAGTCGACGAACTGGATGTCCTTCTCGGCCAGCTGAGCTGCCCGCCGGGTGTCATCGGTCCAGCGGCTGTTGCCGCCGTCGATCACGATGTCGCCGGGGGAGAGCAGGTCGGCGAGCTCGGTGATGACCGGGTCGATGGCCTGCACCGGGACCATCACCCAGACCACCTTCGGCTGGCCGTCGGCGGTCAGCTTGCCGACCATGTCGGCCAGGTCCTTGGCGTCGGAGATGTCCGGGTTGTGATCGAACCCGACCACGGTGTGCCCCGCGTTGCGGATCCGCTGGCGCATGTTGCCGCCCATCTTGCCGAGACCGACAAGGCCGAGCTCCATCGTGCAATCCCCTTGTTCTGTTGGCTTTCAGCTGTTGAGGCGGACCGGCATCAGCACGTACCGGAACTCGCTGATCGGTTCGCCGTCGAAGTCCCGCACACCGGTCAGCTCGGCCGGCTTGGTCGCCTGCGTGAAGGCCAGGTGGGCGACCGGCGTGCCGATCGCGTTCAGGCCGTCGAGCAGGTACGTCGGGTTGAAGCCCACAGTAACCGGCTCACCGGAGACCCGTGCCTCGATCGACTCGGACGCCTGCGCCTCGTCACCGCTGCCGGCGTCGAGCGTCACGCTGTCCTCGCTGAAGGTCAGCCGCACCGGGGCATTCCGCTCCGCGACCAGGGCGACGCGCTTGACCGCCTCGACCAGTGTCGCGGTGTCGATCCGGACCCGGGTCGCGATCGCCGAGTCGGTCGGGATGATGCCGCGCACCTTCGGGAACTCGCCGTCCAGCAGCCGGGTAGTGGCTCGCCGGTTGCCGCCGGACACCTCGCCCTCGAAACCGACGATGCCGTCACCGGTACCGGGAGCGGCCAGCGACACGATCACGTCGGACCCGGTCATCGCCTTCGCGGTCTCGGACAGCACCCGGGCCGGCACCAGCGCGGCCGCGGACGCATCGGGGGACTGCGGGTTCCACTCGAGCTCGCGGATGGCCAACCGGTAGCGGTCGGTGGCGAGCAGCGAGATCGTGGATCCCTCGATCTCCACCCGGACACCGGTCAGCACCGGCAGCGTGTCCTCGCGGCCGGCCGCGGTCACCACCTGGGAGACGGCCTGGGCGAAGACGTCGCTCTTGACCGTTCCGCTGGCGGCCGGAAGCTCCGGCAGGGCCGGATATTCCTCCGTGGGAAGTGTCTGGAGCGTGAACCGCGAACTGCCGCAGGTCACTTGTGCCTTGGCGCCGTCGACGGCGACGTCCACAGGCTGGTTCGGAAGGCTCTTCGAGATGTCGGCGACGAGCCGGCCGGAGATCAGGCACTTGCCGCTGTCGGCCACCTGCGCGGGCACGGTGACCCGCACCGAGGTCTCGTAGTCGAAGCCGGACAGGGTGATCTGCCCGTCCTCGGCCTCGACCAGAAGGCCGGCAAGGATCGGGACGCTGGGACGACTGGGCAAACTGCGCGCGGCCCAGGCCACCGACTCGGCCAGTACGTCGCGCTCGACGCGAAACTTCACCGCTGGGTGCCTCCTGATTCGGCTGTGTGCCAGGCAGATCCTGCCACGGACAAGTGTGATGTGCGCCAACCGGGCGTGACGTGGCGCTCCGGGCGGGTCGCGTCGCCGTCGTTCCTGTGCTTCTGAGAACAGCCTGACAGGTCCGTCAAACCGGCGCGAGACCGGGGTTTTCCCCAGATCGGGCCGCTCGTTCGTTTTGTGGACTGGGAACTCTCTACAGATTCCATAGGGTTCTTAGCACCGGTGGATACTGTGGAAAAGCGACGAGTTCGCAGGTCAGACCCCATTTCGGCCTGGGGATGCCGTGTGGACGAATCTCGCTTGGGCTGGGGACGCCTGCGGATGACGAAATCTGTGCCCACAGCGAATCCACAACACACACGGCTGTGTCCACCGCGATACCCACAGTTTTCCACAGGTGTATCCCCAACCTGTGTGGTTCGTGTGACCGCGCTGTAGCGCTCGGCGTACAGGCTCCCGGGCGCGGTCACGGACCTCATTGCTGCTTGGCCTGGTGCTTGATCCGGTTGGTCAGCTCGGTCACCTGGTTGAAGACGCTGCGGCGCTCCGACATCAACTGCCGGATCTTCCGCTCGGCGTGCATCACCGTGGTGTGGTCGCGGCCGCCGAACTGCTGGCCGATCTTCGGCAGCGAGAGGTCGGTGAGCTCGCGACACAGGTACATCGCGATCTGCCGGGCGGTCACCAGCACCCGGCTCCGGCTCGAACCGCACAGGTCGTCGATCGACAGACCGAAGTACGACGCGGTCTGGCCCATGATCATGCTGGCCGTCACCTCGGGCTTGCTGCCCTCGGGGATCAGGTCCTTCAACACGATCTCGGCCAGGCTCAGGTCGACCGGCTGCCGGTTCAGGCTGGCGAACGCGGTGACCCGGATCAGCGCGCCCTCGAGCTCACGGATGTTCGTCTGCACCTTCGACGCGATGAACTCCAGCACCTCCGGCGGCGCGGTCAGCCGCTCGGTGGCCGCCTTCTTCCGCAGGATCGCGATCCGGGTCTCCAGGTCGGGCGGCTGGATGTCGGTGATCAGACCCCACTCGAACCGGTTCCGCAGCCGGTCCTCCAGTGCCTCCAGGCGCTTCGGCGCCCGGTCGGAGCTGATCACGATCTGCTTGTTCGCGTTGTGCAGGGTATTGAAGGTGTGGAAGAACTCCTCCTGGGTCTGGATCTTGCCCTCGAGGAACTGGATGTCGTCGATCAGCAGTACGTCGACATCGCGGTACCGGCGCTGGAACTGGGACGCCTTGTCGTCGCGGATCGCGTTGATGAAGTCGTTGGTGAACTCTTCGCTGGAGACGTACCGGACGCGGGCCCCGGTGTAGAGGCTGCGGACGTAGTGCCCGATCGCGTGCAGCAGGTGGGTCTTGCCCAGCCCGGAGTCGCCGTAGATGAGCTGCGGGTTGTACGCCTTGCCCGGTGCCTCGGCCACTGCGACCGCGGCGGCGTGCGCGAAGCGGTTCGAGCTGCCGATGACGAAGGTCTCGAACGTGTACTTCGGGTTCAGCCGGGCCTCACCCTGGGCCTCGGTGGCTGGCTGGGGCGGGGCCGAGCCGTTCGGCGGTGGTGCGACCGAGCCGAACTGCTGCTGCGGAGCTCCCAGCTGCGGTGCGCCGAGCTGTGGCGCCTGTCGGGTCGGCTGGTCGTAGTGCTGAGCCGGCTCCGGGCGCTCCTGCGGTGCGGGCTGCCCGAAGTGCTGCCCAGGGTGCTGTGCATGCTGCCCGGGGTGCTGCGCGGTGGAGCTGGGGGCGGTCCGCGGCGACTGGATCGGCGGCTGGTAGGAGCCCTCAGTCCGCAGCGGCTCCCGTACGGCGGGCTGCGGCGGCGCCTGCGGTTGGCGTAGTTCGGGGTCGAGAGACGGGTCGACGGTCACGGCGATCCGGATGTCCCGGCCGAAGCTCTCGGTCAGTATGCGCTCGAGGTCCGGGCGGAGCCGGGTCTCGAGCTGGCCGCGGGTGAAGTCGTCGGGCACCGCGACGATGGCGGTGCTCTCGTGCAGCGTGACCGGCCGGGAGTTGGTCAGCCAGGCGCGCTGGTTCGGCGGCAGGCCCGCGAGCACCCGGGTCCAGGCGTCACCGAGGTCCATCACCGGGGCCGGTTCCGCGACATCAGGCACGGCCGGTCTGGTCTCCGCACTGCTGTTGTCCGCACGCCCATCACCCTCGCTTCGCCCCACGCCGGTCGGTTCGCGCTCACTGCTGTATTGAGGAGCGAGACCACCACGTTGATTCAGTTCCCCGCTGTAATCCTGCGGCTGCTGCTCGTTGCCGTGGTGAGCTGCCGGCTGCTCGGCGCCGTACTGGGGTTGCTGCGGGTAGCCGCCGTACTGCGGCGGCTGTGGCTGAGCGCCGTACTCGGAGGTCTGCTGTGGCGTGCCGTAGTCGGGGGACTGCCGTGGTGCGCTGTAGTCCGGGGTCCGCTGTGCGGTGTTGTAGTCCGGGGACTGCTGCGGGCTGCTGTACTCCGGGGTCTGCTGGGGCGTGCTGCCGAAGCCTCGGCCCTCTGCCTCGAACGCGACGCTCTGGCCGAAGCGCTCGGCGCGGGGCACGTCGACGGAGTACTTGTCGTTCTGTACGTCGGCGTACGACAGGTTGTCGGCGACGGTCGGCGCGGAGCCGAAGTACGGCGTGCCCGGAGCGGTCGTGCCAGGGAGATCGGTGGCGGCCCGCTCGAGCTCCGAGCGGTAGGCGTCGGGGCGGTAGCCGTCGCCTGCCGGAGCCGACGGGTAGCCGAGCTCGCTCGGCGTGGTCGGAGGGGTGGCGCCCTCCGCGGGCTCGGCCCGCGGCACCGGACCCGGCTCGGGGGTGATCCCCGGCCTGAACTCCGCTCCGGCGTCCCCTGCGAATTCCGCACTGGCGGAATGGTCCTCGACCACGCGTTGCTCCCCGAATCCATCGCTGCGGTGGCCGGCGCGTTCCGGTGACCCGGGCGGCGCGACCGTTAGACCCGACACCGTGCGGTCGCTGCGTCGTCTCCGGCTCGGCGCGACCGCCCTTGTCCGCCGCCGGCCGCCGCACTGTCCACACGGTTGTCCACAGATGTGAACGACGGGTGGAGCAGGTTGGTTACCAGTTGCGGGATGTGGGACCTCTGGTGTGAGGGGCTGACGCTAACAAGTCGAGCCAGGCTGCTTCAAGCCGTCATCCACAGGCTATGAACCCAAAATTGGGGGCAACCTGCGGCGTGTCGAGTTGACGCCGGAGCGTAGTCATGGTGGCAGAGCCCACGGTGACGGTCACCTGACCGTTCGTGTGTCGACTATTCTGTCCACAAGCCTGTGGAAAACCCTGGGGATGACTGGTTTGACCCATCCACAGGCGGCCACGTACCGTGGATCGGTCGGTGTTGAGCCGGCCGTTTCGTGCTGCGCTCCCTGCGGGACCACAAACCGGGTTCTTGAGTGGTGTGCAGGACTGCACCAGCGGCAGATCTATCAGTGGATTTGTCGACAATTGTGATCTCGAGTAACCGGAGTCATTCCAGTGAGCAAGCGGACGTTCCAGCCGAACAACCGTCGCCGGCACAAGAAGCACGGCTTCCGTCTTCGGATGCGTACCCGTGCGGGTCGCGCCATCATCGCCGCCCGCCGTGGCAAGGGCCGTCAGCGCCTCGCGGCCTGAGCGGTCTTCTCGACGGTGACCACCCCGTGTTGCCTGCGTCGAACCGGTTGCGCCGGTCCGACGACTTCCGTCGCGCAGTCCGGTCCGGACGGCGTGCGGGCAGGCGCGCGGTGGTGGTCCATCTGTTCCGGCGGGACGAGGCCGCGGCCGATCCCGCTCGCGTCGGATTCGTGGTGAACAAGGCGGTGGGCAACGCGGTTCTGCGGAACCGGGTCCACCGCCGCCTGCGCGCCGTACTGGCGACGCGGCTCCCTGATCTGCCGGCCGGCAGCCTGACTGTTGTCCGTGCCCTTCCGTCGTCCGCCTCGGCGTCGTACGACGAACTGGTCGCGGACGTGGACGGCGCTTTGGCGCGGTTGCTGGGGTCACGATGAGGATCAACCCCGTCAAGTACGGGATCATAGGTTTCCTGAAGCTCTACCGGACCTTCGTCAGCCCGATGTACGGGCAGGTGTGCAGGTTCTACCCGAGTTGTTCGGCGTACGCCCTGGAGGCGGTCGAACGCCACGGCGCGGTGCGCGGTTGCTGGCTGGCGATGAAAAGGCTGATTCGCTGCCACCCGTGGAACCCCGGAGGCTACGACCCCGTTCCACCCACAGATGTCGACCAGCGCGGAGACTCGATCTCCGCCAATCAGCCCGGATCGTCCACCGACGCCGGGCCCGTGCAGCGAGGTGCTTGAGTGACTCTTCTGGCCATCCCCCAGCTCGCGTTGTGGGACGGGATCGTAGACCTGTTCAACGCCGTCATGACGCCGCTGTACTGGGCTGTCTCGGCGCTGCTCGTCGGATGGCACTGGCTGCTGAGCCTGGTGCTGGACCCGGACGGCGGCTGGGCCTGGGCGCTGTCGATCGCCGGTCTGACCATCGTCATCCGGACCCTGCTGATCCCGCTGTTCGTGCGGCAGATCCGTTCCAGCCGGAACATGCAGCTGCTGCAGCCCAAGATGAAGGAGCTGCAGAAGAAGTACGGCCATGACCGGGAGAAGCTCGGTCAGGAGATGATGAAGCTGTACAAGGACACGGGCACCAACCCGTTCTCCTCGTGCCTTCCGCTGCTGCTCCAGTCACCGGTCTTCCTGGCCCTGTTCCGGGTGCTCGACGGCGCCTCGAAGGGCGAGGCGCACAGCAGCATCATCGAGCCGCAGATCGAGTCGCTGCGGCACGCCACGATCTTCGGCGCCGAGATCTCGCAGACCTTCCTGCGGGCCAGCGGCGAGGGCGCGATGAACGTCAAGATCGTCGCGGTCGTCCTGATCATCCTGATGACGACGACGATGTTCATCACGCAGCTGCAGCTGATGCGCAAGAACATGCCGAAGGAGGCCCTCGAGGGCCAGGCCGCGCAGATGCAGAAGATCATGCTGTACGTCTTCCCGATCTTCTTCCTGATCGGCGGCTTCAACTTCCCGATCGGTGTGCTGATCTACTGGTTCGTCTCGAACCTCTGGACGATGGGCCAGCAGTTCTACGTGATCCGCCGCAACCCGGCTCCCGGCACCCCGGCGTACGACGCCATGGAGGCCCGCAAGCGCGAGCACAACCTGCGCGCCGGCCGCCCGGCCGAGGAGGGCCTGGCAGGCGAGGAGGGTACGACGGAGACCCTCACGGACCGCCGTCCGGCGCAGCGGCAGCAGCCGAAGCGGCAGTCGCGCAGCGATCGCAAGGGCGGCGCCGCGTCCACAGGTGCCTCGTCGACTGGTAGCGAGTCGACTGCCGACACCTCCGCCAGCAACGGGCAGGCGTCGACGAACGCCAAGCCCGAAGCGGCCAAGAAGACTCAGGCCGGTGCTGCCAAGAAGCAGCCGGCCGGCAAGAAGGGTACGACGGCGAAGCGCCAGCCCGCGGCCAAGTCGGCCGCGCAGAAGAAGGCGGCGCAGAAGAAGTCGGGCGGCTCCCGCTGACCGGTCGCCGGTCACCCTGCCTGCTTGTGTACACCTGGGTCCCCGTGGGGCGGATCTCGACATTGCGAAGGAGTTGGCCGTGACCGACGGCATGCAGAACACCGAGGCGGCGGAGCAGCCCACCGCCAAGACGACCACCTCGGACGAGCGGCTCAAGGCCCTCGAGGCGGAGAGCGACATCGCGGCCGACTACCTCGAGGAGCTTCTGGACATCGCCGACCTGGACGGCGACATCGACATGGACATCGACGGCGACCGTGCTGCCGTGTCGATCGTCGGCGCCGAGCTGAACAACCTGGTCGGTGAGAACGGCAAGGTGCTGGAGGCGCTGCAGGAGCTGACCCGGCTGGCGGTCTACCGCGAGACCGGCGAGCGCTCCCGGCTGATGCTGGACGTGTCGAACTACCGGGCGAACCGTAAGGCGGAGCTCGAGGAGGTCGGTCGCAAGGCCGTCGAGGAGGTGCAGGCGACCGGTGCTCCGGTGCGCTTGGACCCGATGACGCCGTTCGAGCGGAAGGTCGTGCACGACGTCGTCGCGGCGGCCGGGCTGACCAGCGAGTCCGAGGGCGAGGAGCCACGCCGCCGCGTCGTCGTCCAGCCGGCCTGATCCGATGACGGGACAGGCCCGCTTGTGACCGAACCTGTTTCACGTGAAACGCCGCCGCTCGTGGAGAAGTTGTATCCACGGGCGGCGGTCCGGCTTGCGGCGTACGCCGAACTGCTCGCTACCCAGGGGACGCTGCGGGGCCTGATCGGCCCGCGTGAGGTCCCGCGGCTGTGGGACCGGCATCTGCTGAACTGCGCCGTACTCGAGCGCCTCATTCCTGAGGACTCCACGGTGGCCGACGTCGGCACCGGAGCCGGCCTGCCCGGGATCGTGCTGGCGCTCGTCCGTCCTGACCTTCAGGTGGCGCTCGTCGAGCCGCTGCTCCGGCGCACCACCTTCCTGCAAGAGGCGGTCGACGTACTCGGTCTGGAGAACGCCACGGTGGTGCGTTCCCGGGCCGAGGATCTTCCGCCGGCGTCGTACGACGTGGTGACTTCGCGAGCTGTCGCCCCCTTGGGCAAACTGGCCAAGTGGTGTCTGCCACTGTGCGCCGAAGGGGGACTGATGCTGGCGATGAAGGGGTCGTCTGCCGAGGAGGAGTTGGAGGCCTCGGAGCGCGAGCTCGCGTCGCTCGGGGCAGAGGTTTGGCACATTCACCAACTCGGTGCGGATGAACTGGCCCAGCCGACGACAGTCGTGAGTATTGTGGCCGGACGTGCTGCAGGGGGATCCCGGCACGGAAGACGCGGGAGGTGAGCGGGTTGGTGAGTCGTGCCCTCGGATGGCCCGAGAAGAGCACCGGTGAGCCGAAGACAGCGCAGGGCATTGGCTGGCCGGCAGACCCTCAAACCGCCATCCGCCTGATCACCTCGGACCCGACCACCGACCCCTCTGCTTCTCCGGGCACGACGCCTGAACAGTCGATCGCTACGGAGCCGATTGCACCTCACAGTCCTGCTGCTTCGACTGCCCCGACCGCTCCGCCTGTCGATGGTGCTGCCCTTCGGGCTGCGGCCGCAACGGGTCTGAGCATCACTCCGGCATCGGATCCGGCGTCCGTTTCACGTGGAACGGCAGAGTCGCGAGATGATGCCTCCGGGGCCGAATCGGCGTCACTGGTGGACGCCGACAAGGACTTCGACGAGTCTCCACGACCTGTGGATGACGACCCCATGAAACTGCCCCTGCACACGGGAATTCGTCCACAGAGGCCTGTGGACGAAGCTGGGGGCAGACCCGCCCCGACCCCAACTGACATCCTCTTCGGGCCAAGTCCCGCACCTATCGGAATGGGCGCTATGACTGCCGCACAGATCGCCGCGCGGGCCACCTCGGACGAGCTTCAGCGACGACTTCTCGAGACTCCGATCGCCGCCGCCACCGAACGGACCCTGCTGGTGAATGAAGGACGCACGATGGGCCGGGAGTTTCCGCTGCCCGCTGAAACCCGGGTCTTCGTCGTCGCCAACCAGAAGGGTGGCGTCGGGAAGACCACGACGACCGTGAACGTCGCCGCCGGTCTCGCGCTGTACGGCGCCCGCATCCTCGTCATCGACCTGGACCCGCAGGGCAACGCGTCGACCGCCCTCGGCATCGACCACTCGGAAGGGACCCCCGGCGTCTACGAGGCGATCATCGAGGGCGAGTCGCTGAGCAAGCTGCTGCAGCCGTGCGCCGAGCACCCCGGCATCCAGGTCGTCCCAGCGACGATCGACCTGGCCGGTGCCGAGATCGAGTTGGTCAGCATCGTGGCCCGCGAGAGCCGCTTGAAGCGCGCCCTCGACGCGCACCTGGAAGAGACCGAAGCGGCCGGCGAGAAGTACGACTACGTCTTCATCGACTGCCCGCCGTCGCTCGGTCTCCTGACCGTCAACGCACTGACCGCGGCGCGCGAGGTCCTGGTCCCGATCCAGAGCGAGTACTACGCACTCGAGGGTCTGTCCCAGTTGCTCCGGCACATCGACATGGTGAAGTCGCACCTGAACCCCGGGCTCGATGTCTCCACGATCCTGCTGACGATGTACGACGCCCGGACCAAGCTGGCCGGCGAGGTCGCAGCCGAGGTTCGTGGCCACTTCCGGGACGCCGTACTGCGGACCGCCGTACCGCGTTCGGTCCGGATCTCCGAGGCGCCGAGCCACGGGCAGACCGTGCTCGCGTACGACCCCGCGTCCGCCGGAGCCCTCTCCTACTTGGAGGCCTCCCGCGAGATCGCGATGCGGAACAACGCCTGAACCGAACGCCTCTGGCGCCGGTCGAGCACTGCTCGGCCGGCGCTTCGTTTGTCCAGCCCGACGTTTCACGTGGAACATCGTCGAGCCTGTTTCACGTGGAACAGGCCCGGCAGACGGTCAGCCCTGTGGATGCCCGTTCGAAGAGCTGGATGGGACCAGTTACGGTTGCTCAGGCAGCTACCGGCCCCGAACGGCGTTTCACGTGAAACGAGCCCGCGGGCAGTGGTACTCCAAGAACATCAGCAGGTTGTCGAACTCGAGGGAGCGCGATGAACACCCGACTCGGACGCGGACTTGGTGCGCTGATCCCCAGCTCACCCGCTCCCGGTAGCACCACAACGCTCGGCAGCAAGTCCAGTTCGATTCCCGGTGCACCGCCGGCGACCATCAGGACCGAGCCCGAACTGACCGCCGTACCGGGTGCGTCGTTCGCGGAGATCGAGGTCGACAAGATCACTCCGAACCCGAAGCAACCGCGCACCGTCTTCGACGAGGAGGCGATGGAGGAGCTGGTCCACTCGGTGAAGGAGATCGGCCTGCTGCAGCCGATCGTCGTACGGCGCCTGGAGGCCGACAAGTACGAGCTCGTCATGGGCGAGCGTCGTTGGCGCGCGACCCAGCAAGCCGGCCTGGCCACGATCCCGGCCATCGTCCGCGACACCTCGGACGACGTGATGCTCCGGGACGCGCTGCTGGAGAACCTGCACCGCAGCCAGCTGAACCCGCTCGAAGAGGCAGCCGCCTATCAGCAGATGCTCGACGACTTCGGCTGCACCCAGGAAGTCCTTGCCACTCGCATCGGCCGGTCGCGTCCGCAGATCTCCAACACCCTCCGGCTGCTGAAGCTGCCGGCCTCGGTCCAGCGCCGCGTCGCCGCCGGCGTCCTCTCCGCCGGCCACGCCCGCGCACTCCTCGGCCTGCCCAGCGGCGACGCGATCGAACGCCTCGCCCAGCGCATCGTCGCCGAGGGCCTCTCGGTCCGCACCGTCGAAGAGATCGTCGCCCTCGGCGACATGAACTCCGACGACGCCACCCCCCAACGCCGCCGCGCCAAGCCAGTAGCCCCCCGCCTCGTCGACCTGGCCGACCGCCTCTCCGACCGCTTCGAAACCCGAGTCAAGGTCGACCTCGGCAAGACCAAGGGCAAGATCACCGTCGAGTTCGCTTCCCTCGACGACCTAGAACGAATCGTCACCCTCATGGACCCCAACAAGCCCACCCCCTGACAAACCCCCACCCCACGGCCCCGAAGCCTCCGCTCCGGGGCCGTCCTCATACCCACGAACCACAGCCCGCCGAGACACAGCGTCCTGTTGGTTGCAGCCCCCAAGACACCAACAGCTGCATCCAACGCGACGCGGTCAGGCCCGGCTACGGAGTGCCTGGAGGAGGAACGCGTAAGTCCGGACGCGGTCGACCGCGCCCGTGGCTCCGAGAACCTCGACGATGGCACCCAGCCACGCGTGGGGAAGTAGCCAGCAAAGATGACGATCGTCCCCGCTCAACCGACTCGCCGACGCCGTGACGGATGCCGGAACCAGAGCGCTTCCAAGCGGCTCGAAGGCGTGAACCAGAGCCGGCGCGTCCCGGTCCGCTGCGGAGAGAGCTCCGGCGTACACCGTGCTGACCGTCGCGCCGTTCCGCCCGAAGGGATCTGGTGCACGATGCGTCGCGAGTGCACGCCGTATCGAGCGCGTCGAGCGCCTCCTGCGTCGACGAGAGGTCGCGTCATGGCGGAGATGCTGGGTTGCCCCGGCGCTCGCCGTCCGCAAACGGTTGTCGACGGCAGCTGAAAACTGACCAGTGGGCGGCAACTGAAAATTGACCAGCTTCCCGGAGAGATCCTGGCTTGAACCGAGCCGGGGAGGGAGC
>NZ_JBFAHB010000030.1:0-96527 GCF_040653975.1 Kribbella sp. NPDC050820 | reverse complement strand
GGGGAAGTCGACGTGGGCGGCGGAGCGGTTCGCTGCGGAGCTGATCGTGTCGAGTGATCGGCTGCGGGCACTCGTGGGGGCCGGGGAGGACGACAGGCCCGGAGGCCACCGGCCGGCGACGGATCAGTTCTTCGAGTAGAGCTCGACGATCAGGTGCTCGGCGACCTGGGTGTCGATCTGCTGCCGGGTCGGCAGCTGGTGGACGAGGATGCGCAGCCGCTCGGGCAGCACCTCGAGCCAGGCCGGGACGACGCGCTCGGAGTGCGTCTCCCGGGCGATGATGAACGGGGTCGTCTCGGCCGACTTCGCCTTGACATCGATGATGTCGTGCGCAGCCACCCGGTACGACGGGATGTTCACCTTGACGCCGTTCACGGTGAAGTGACCGTGTACGACGAGCTGACGGGCCTGCCGCCGGGTCCGGGCCAGGCCGGCGCGGTACACCACGTTGTCCAGCCGGGACTCCAGGATGATCAGCAGGTTGTCACCGGTCTTGCCGGAGCGCCGCGAGGCCTCCTGGTAGTACCGGCTGAACTGCTTCTCCAGCACGCCGTAGGCGTAGCGGGCCTTCTGCTTCTCCCGCAGCTGGAGCAGGTACTCGCTCTCCTTCGGGCGGCCGCGGCCGTGCATACCCGGCGGGTACGGACGACGCTCGAACGCCTTGTCGCCACCGACGAGGTCGACCCCGAGACGGCGCGACTTCTTGGTCATAGGTCCGGTGTAACGGGCCATGGTTGTTCTCGCTCCTCTCGAAAGGTCAGACCCGGCGCCGCTTGGGCGGGCGGCAGCCGTTGTGGGCGGTCGGGGTCACGTCCTGGATGGTGCCGACCTCGAGGCCGACGGCGCCCAGCGAACGGATCGCGGTCTCACGGCCGGAGCCGGGACCCTTCACGAACACGTCGATCTTGCGCATGCCGTGCTCCATCGCCCGGCGCCCGGCGGCCTCGGCGGCCATCTGCGCGGCGAACGGAGTGGACTTGCGCGACCCCTTGAAACCGACGGTGCCCGCGGAAGCCCACGAGATGACCGCGCCGGTCGGGTCGGTGATCGTCACGATCGTGTTGTTGAACGTGCTCTTGATGTGCGCGTGGCCGGCGGCCACGTTCTTCTTCTCCTTGCGGCGCACCTTCTTCGCGCCGGCCGCGGTGCGGCTCTTGGGAGGCATAGGTCAGTTGCTCCTGGGGTGGTCGACGGTCATCCGGGTCATCACTTCTTCTTCTTGCCGGCGATCGCCTTGCGACGACCCTTGCGGCTGCGGGCGTTGGTCCGCGTGCGCTGACCACGCACCGGCAGGCCGCTGCGGTGCCGGCGACCCTGGTACGACCCGATCTCGATCTTGCGGCGGATGTCCGCGGTCACCTCACGACGGAGGTCACCTTCGATCTTGTAGTTGCCCTCGATCCAGTCCCGGAGCTTCACCAGCTCCTCGTCGCCCAGCTCGTGGACGCGCTTGTCCCCGGAGATCCCGGTGCTCTTCAGCGTCTCCAGGGCGCGGGTGCGACCGACCCCGAAGATGTAGGTGAGAGCGACCTCGATGCGCTTGTCGCGCGGCAGGTCGACCCCTACGAGGCGTGCCATGTGGCGGTGTTCCTTTCGTCGGCAGAGGTGTGGGGGCGCGCCGCGTCCTTGCCCGCCTCGGTGAGTGCTTCACCGGCAAGGCCCCGGCCTCTGTTCCGGGGGCAACATCCAGCTGTGGTGCTCAGAGCTGGACGAGCGTGCGCGCTGTGGTGCGAAAGTGCTGTGTACTGCTCGAGTGGGCTGGTCAGCCCTGCCGCTGCTTGTGCCGCGGGTTCTCGCAGATCACCATGACCCGGCCGTGACGGCGGATCACCTTGCACTTGTCGCAGATCTTCTTGACGCTCGGATTGACCTTCATCGAGCTTCTTTCTTCGACAGGTGTTGGTGGTGGTCCTACTTGTACCGATAGACGATCCGACCCCGGGTGAGGTCGTACGGCGACAGCTCCACGACGACCCGGTCCTCGGGGAGGATCCGGATGTAGTGCTGCCTCATCTTGCCGCTGATGTGCGCGAGCACCTTGTGCCCGTTGGACAGCTCAACACGGAACATCGCGTTCGGCAGGGCCTCCACGATGGTGCCCTCGAGTTCGATGACTCCCTCTTTTTTGGGCATGTCCTCGCACTTCTGTAGACGACGTACTGAATGATGGTCCTGTCCCTGAGCGCCCTCCTGACGAGGTCAGGCAGCCGCGGGCACGACGAGACAGAGGCTACAAAGAGCCAAGGAAAGAGTGTACGCCACTCCCCCAGGCGAAACCCAATCGAGACCGCTCAGCGCCCCCGGGAGCCCTCCAGCACGGCCATATGATCCGCTCCCCAGGCATCCAGCGGCGCCAGCGCCACGTTGAGTGACTGCCCGAGCTCGGTCAGCGAGTACTCCACCCGCGGCGGCACCTGGTGGAAGACCTCGCGGTGGACGATGTCGCGGGACTCGAGCTCGCGCAACTGCTGGATCAGCATCTTCTCGGTGACGCCGGCGATCTCCCGGCGCAGCTCGCCGAACCGCATCGGCCCGTGGTGCAGCGCCCACAGGATCCGCGGCTTCCACTTCCCGCCGATCACGTCCGCGGCGGCGTCCAGGCCGCAGGTGTACGGAAGCATCACTTACCTTTCGGTCAGTACCGCACTATTTAGTGGGTACTTGTCCATCCTAAAGCGCCCGGCCAGGGTTGACGGCATGAAGACTCCTGTCACCGTTCTCGGCCTCGGCGCGATGGGCACCGCCCTCGCCCGGGCCTTCCTAGCCGCCGGCCACCCGACCACCGTCTGGAACCGCACCCCCGGCCGCTCCCCCGAGCTCGACTCCCTCGGCGCCACCCGCGCCGCCACGACGACCGAAGCGGTCGCCGCCAGCCCGCTCGTCGTCGTCTGCCTCCTCGTCGACGCGACCGTGCGCAGTACCCTCGAAGGCCTCGACCTGACCGGAAAGACCGTCGCCAACCTCACCAACGGCACGCCGGCGCAAGACCGGGACACGGCCGCCTGGGCCGAGGAGGCGGGCGCGGAGTACCTCGGCGGCGGCATCATGGCCGTGCCCGCGATGATCGGCGGCCCTGCCGCGTTCATCTTCTACAGCGGCTCCCCGGTCGCCTTCGAGCGCCACGAAGCCGACCTCGCCGCGATGGCGCGGCCTGAGTACGTCGGCAGCGACCCGGGCCTGGCCGCGTTGCACGACATCGCCTTGCTCAGCGGGATGTACGGCATGTTCGGTGGCGCCCAGCATGCACTGGCCCTGGCCGCCAGCGAGAAGGTCTCCGCGGTGCGATTCACCGAGGACTTTCTGCTGCCCTGGCTGACGGCGATGCTCGGCAGCCTGCCGCGGATCGCCAAGGACCTCGACGAGGGCCCTGAGGGGCCGGCGGGTTCCAACCTGGCGATGCAGGCGGCGGCCTACGACAACCTGGTCGACACCGCGGTCGACCAAGGCGTCGATCCCGCGCTGCTCGTCCCGATGGGCGACCTGCTGCGGAAGGCAGCCGCCACCGGGCACGGCGACGAGGATCTGGCTGCTCTCGTTCCGCTGCTCAGGGATGGTGCGTAGCGGCCCACTGCTCACCTTCGCGCCAGATCTGCTCCGGCATCAGGTCGAGCAGGTCACAGGCCGCGTCCAGCTGTGCGAGGGCGGTCGCGGAGTCGCGGTACGCCGGCAGGATCGCGACGAAGCGCCGTCCCTCGCAGCTGAACCCGAACGCCGGCACCTGGGCCAGCGCCTCGACAGCCCGCGGGTGCAGCACAGTCTCGGCGTGGTCCTCCCGGCCGTTGAACAGGCAGAACCGCCCTGGCAGCCCGTCGACCGTCAGCTTGATCGGCAGCAGGCTCGCGGCCGCCACCGGCGCCAGCGCGGCCGGCAACAGCTGCAGCGGCGGCAGCGGCCGATCGACCTGCAGATCAAGGAAGTCGAAGCCGAGGTCGCGCCGCCCGACCTTGTGCCGGAACCGTCCGGCGGCGAACTCCCGGCCGCGGTGCCGGCCGGTGGTCACGTCGGAGACCTCCGCGTCCGGGTCCGCCGAGAACGGCCGGAACGGCCAGCGCTCCCGCAACTCCGGCCGGTCGACGCTGAGCCGCCAGCCCATCTGCTCGACGACCTCGCCCCAGGCCTTCCGCCGCCGGCTGTCGGCGACCCGCACGCCGAGCGTGAACCCGATCAGCACCAGGAACCAGGCCAGCATCATCCAGCCGACCCAGCGCGGTTCCAGCAGCAGCCCGGCGATCGCCAGCGGTACGGCGACCGCGAACCAGATCACGTAGACGACCGCAGACCCCTGCCGCAGCTGCCATCCCCAGTCCGGCCGCAGCCGCGGGCCGGTGACGCGTCGGGTGACCGGGGCCGCTGTCAACGGCGCTTCCCGCGGTTGCTCAGGGCGAACAGGGTCCACGGGATCAGCAGCCAGACCGGCCAGAAGTGCGGCCAGTTCCCGCCGTTCGCGACGCCGATCACGAACCAGATCACCACGTTGACGACGACGACGGGGGTGAAGCCGCCGCCCAGTGCCGCCAGTCCCTTCGGGCCGTCCTGCTTCTTCCGCTCCGGGAACTCCCCCGGGGCCGGCGCCGGCTTGCGGTCCTGCACCACCGCGGGCGTCTGGTACGTCCGCGCCGGCGGCAGATCACGTACCAGCGGCTCCAGCTCGCCGTACGTCTGCACGGAGTAGAGCCGGTCGAGGCGGGAGCTGAACTCCGGCTGGTCCAGCCGGCCGTCCGCGAACGCGTCCCGCAGCCGGCCGGCGATCTTGTCCCGGTCCGCTTCGGTGAAACGCTGGTGCGGCTGGTACTGAGGCATAGCTCAAGTGTGCCTCAGCAGCAGGCCCTTGGCGTCCCCCGACGGGTGGACGCAGGGTGTCCATCGGTACGGCGAGTCAGCGGACGCCGCCGTACCGTATTCAGTCGGCCAGGGCGCCGAACTTGACGCCGAGCTCGGCCAGCTTCGCCTCGCCGCCGTCGAGCGCGGTCAGCACCCACGGGCCCTGCGGCGTCAGCGTGAACGTGTGCTCGGTGTGCGCGGCGACCTTGCCGTCGTCGGTGACCACGGTCCAGTCGTCCTCGAGGGTGTGGTTGTCCTGCTTGCCGAGCGTGAGCATCGGCTCGACCGCGAGCGCCATCCCCTCGACCAGCTTCGGGCCGCGGCCGGGGCGGCCGAAGTTCGGCACGTTCGGCGGCTGGTGCATCGCCGAGCCGATCCCGTGCCCGACGAAGTCCTCGACGATCCCGTACGGCGAGCTCGCCCGGACGTGCCGCTCGATCGCGGCCGAGATGTCGGTCAGCCGGCCGCCGAGCCGGGCGGCGGCGAACCCGCGCCACATCGACTCCTCGCAGATCCGGGCCAGCTCGAGCAGCTCCGGCGTCACCTCGCCGACCGGGACCGTGATCGCGGCGTCGCCGTGCCAGCCGTCGACGATCGCGCCGCAGTCGATCGAGATCAGGTCGCCGTCGGCCAGCACCCGGTCACCGGGGATGCCGTGCACGATCTCGTCGTTCACCGACGCGCAGATCGAGCCGGTGAAGCCGTGGTAGCCCTTGAACGAAGGGACCGCGCCGGAGGACCGGATGTGGTCCTCAGCGATCGCGTCCAGCTCGCCGGTGGTGATCCCGACCCGGACCTCGCCGCGGAGTAGTTCCAGCGTGCGGCCGACGACCAGGCCGGCCGCACGCATGGAAAGGATCTGTTCGCGGGTCTTGATCTCGATCCCGCGGTCCTTAAACATCACAGCACATCACTCGCGGCTACTCGGTCACCGTCTTGAGAGCGGCCAGCACACGCTCGCTGACCTCGTCGATCTCGCCGACCCCGTCCACCTCGACCAGCAGGCCGCGCTGCGCGTAGACGCGCAACAGCGGCTTGGTCTCGGCCGTGTAGACGTCCTGCCGGTGCCGGATGACCTCCTCGGAGTCGTCCGACCGGCCCTCGGTGCGGGCCCGCTTCGTCATCCGCTCCACCAGCACCTCGGTGTCGGCGATCAGCGCCACCACCGCGTCCAGCTTGTGGCCGTGCTCGGCCAGGATGTCGTCCAGCGTGCCGACCTGGGCCAGGGTGCGCGGGTAGCCGTCCAGGAGGAAGCCGTCACCGGCGTCCGCCTCGGACAGCCGGTCCCGCACCATCGCGTTGGTGACCTCGTCCGGGACGTAGTCACCGGCGTCCATGTAGCGCTTCGCCTCGAGCCCGAGCGGCGTCTCGTCCTTGACGTTCGCACGGAAGATGTCGCCGGTGGACACGGCCGGGATATTCAGGCGTTCCGCAAGCACCTTTGCCTGCGTGCCTTTGCCCGCCCCGGGCGGACCCATCAGCAACATTCTCATCAGCGCAAGAACCCTTCGTAGTTACGCTGCTGCAGCTGAGACTCGATCTGCTTCACCGTGTCCAGACCGACGCCGACCATGATCAGGATCGACGTACCGCCGAACGGGAAGTTCTGGTTCGCGTTCAGGAGCACCAGCGCGATCAGCGGGATCATCGAGATCACCGCGAGATAGATCGCGCCCGGCAGCGTGATGCGGGACAGCACGTAGCCCAGGTACTCCTCGGTCGGCCTTCCCGCCCGGATTCCGGGGATGAAGCCGCCGTACTTCTTCATGTTGTCCGCGACTTCCTTCGGGTTGAAGGTGATCGAGACGTAGAAGTACGTGAAGAAGATGATCAGGGCGACGTACGAGATCATGTAGATCGGGTGGTCGCCTTTGACCAGATTGCCCTGGATCCACTGGGCCCAGGACTTGTCCTGCTGGAACTGGCTGACCAGCACCGGCAGGTAGATCAGGCTGGAGGCGAAGATGACCGGGATGACACCGGCCTGGTTCACCTTCAGCGGGATGTAGGTGGACGTGCCGCCGAACATCTTGCGGCCGACCATGCGCTTGGCGTACTGCACCGGGATCCGGCGCTGCGCCTGTTCGATGAAGATGACCGCGGCCATGATCACCAACCCGATCGCCAGCACCACCATGAAGGTGGCCAGACCGCGCTCCTTGCGGATGGTCCACAGCTGCGACGGGAAGGTGGCGACGATCTGGGTGAAGATCAGGATCGACATGCCGTTACCGACACCACGGTCCGTGATCAGCTCGCCCAGCCACATCACCACACCGGTGCCGGCCGTCATGGTCAGCACCATCACGACCACCGGGAACCAGCTGTCGTCGTGCAGCAGCGGCTCCTGGCAGCCCTGGAAGAGCCGGCCGGGGGTGCGCGCCAGCGCGACGAACGCGGTCGCCTGCAGGATCGCCAGGCCGACCGTGAGGAACCGGGTGTACTGCGTGATCTTGGCCTGCCCCGCCTGACCTTCCTTCTTCAGCGACTCCAGCCGCGGGATCACCACGGTGAGCAGCTGCAGGATGATGCTGGCGGTGATGTACGGCATGATGCCGAGCGCGAAGATCGCGAGCTGCAGCAGCGCGCCGCCGGAGAACAGATTGATCAGGTTGTACAGGTTCGCGTTCGCACCCTGCTGAGCGCCCTTCAGGCAGATGTCGAGCGAGTTGACGTTGACGCCCGGGGTCGGGACGACCGAACCGATCCGGAAGATCACGATGATGAAGAGCACGAAAAAGATCTTCCGGCGCAGGTCCGGAGTCTTGAACGCGTTGGCAAAGGCGCCTAACACCCTGTCCTCCCACACATGTTTCCTCTGCCCGGTCAGGGCAGGGGCCTAGCAAAGCAGCTTGGCAAGAGACGAACCAGGGCTCGTCCGAACTCCAGCGCACGATATCAGGCGCCGGCTCGCACGAGCCCTGGACATCACACCTCGGTGGTGGTCCCCCCGGCCGCCTGGATCTTCTCCTGGGCGGACTTGGAGAACTTGTGCACCGAAACCTGCAGTGCCACGGTCAGCTCGCCGTCACCCAGCACCTTCACCGGCTGACCGCGACGGACCGCGCCCTTGGCGACCAGGTCGGCCACGCCGACCTCGCCACCCTCGGGGAACAGTTGTCCGAGCTTGTCCAGGTTAACGACCTGGAACTCCACCCGGTTCCTGCTCTTGAAACCCTTCAGCTTCGGCAGCCGCATGTGCAGCGGCATCTGGCCACCCTCGAAGTACTCGGGGATGTTGTTGCGCGCCTTGCTGCCCTTGGTACCGCGGCCGGCGGTCTTGCCCTTGCTGCCCTCACCACGACCCACGCGGGTCTTGGCGGTCTTGGCACCGGGCGCCGGACGCAGGTGGTGAACCTTCAGCGCCATGTCAGTCGACCTCCTCGACGGTGATGAGGTGGCGAACCGTGCGGACCATGCCGCGGACCTCGGGGCGGTCTTCGTGGACGGCGGTGTCGCCGATCCGCTTGACGCCCAGGGTGCGCAGCGTGTCGCGCTGGTTCTGCTTGCCACCGATGCCGGAACGGGTCTGGGTCACCTTCAGGCGTGCCATCAGGACGACACCTCCGCCCGGGCCTTCAGCAGCGCCGCCGGAGCGACGTCCTCGACCGGCAGGCCACGACGCGCCGCCACGGCCTCCGGGGTCTCCAGGCTCCGCAACGCCTCGACCGTGGCGTGCACCACGTTGATGGCGTTCGCCGAACCCAGCGACTTGCTCAGCACGTCGTGGATCCCGGCGCACTCCAGCACGGCGCGCGCCGAGCCACCCGCGATGACACCGGTACCGGGAGCGGCCGGGCGCAGCAGCACCACGCCGGCGGCCTTCTCGCCCTGGACCGGGTGCGGGATAGTGCCCTGAATCCTCGGCACCTTGAAGAACGCCTTCTTGGCCTCCTCGACACCCTTGGCGATCGCCGCGGGCACCTCCTTGGCCTTGCCGTAACCCACACCGACGGTGCCCTCACCGTCGCCGACGACCACGAGGGCGGTGAAGCTGAAGCGACGACCACCCTTCACGACCTTGGCGACACGGTTGATGGCTACCACGCGCTCGATGTAGGCGGTCTTGTCAGCTGCCTGACCGCGACCACCGTCGCGACCACGGCGCTCACCACCGGCGCCGCCTCCGCGACGCTGCTGGCCTCCGCTCATTTCGAACTACCTTCTTCCTTGTATGTCGCCATGTCAGAACCCGAGGCCGCCCTCACGGGCGGCGTCGGCCAGAGCCGCGATGCGGCCGTGGTACTTGTTCCCGGCCCGGTCGAAGACGACCGAGTCGATGCCGGCGGCCTTGGCCCGGTCGGCGATCAGGCCGCCGACGGTCTTGGCCTTGTCGGTCTTGTTCGCCTCCGCGCCGCGCAGGTCGGCCTCCATGGTGGAGGCGGACACCAGCGTCTTGCCGGCCACGTCGTCGATGACCTGGACGAACAGGTGCTTCGAGGACTTGGTGACCACCAGCCGCGGCCGGTCGGCCGTGCCGTTGATCTTCTTCCGGACCCGGATCTGGCGACGAAGCCGGGATGCCGTCTTCTTCGCGGAGTGCTTGTGCGGACGCAGTCCGATCGCCATGGTTACTTACCAGCCTTTCCGACCTTGCGGCGCACCTGCTCGCCGGCGTACCGCACACCCTTGCCCTTGTACGGCTCGGGCTTGCGCAGCTTGCGGATGTTGGCGGCAACCTCGCCGACGGACTGCTTGTCGATTCCCTGCACCGAGAAGCGGGTCGGGGCCTCGACGTTGAACGTGATGCCTTCCGGCGCGTCCACCGTGATGGTGTGGCTGTACCCGAGCGAGAACTCCAGCTGGGTCGGTCCCTTGGACAGGACGCGGTACCCGACGCCGACGATCTCGAGCTTCTTCTCGTAGCCCTCCGTCACACCGGTCACCAGGTTGGCGATCAGGGTGCGGGACAGGCCGTGCAGTTCCTTGCTCTTGCGCTGGTCGTCCGGGCGGCTGACGGCGATCGTGCCGTCCTCGTCCCGGTTGACCGCGATGGGCTCAGCGACGACGTGCGAGAGCTGACCCTTGGGACCCTTCACGGTGACCGTCTGGCCGTCGATCGTGACGTCGACGCCGGACGGGACCGAGATCGGGAGCTTACCGATGCGAGACATGAGAGTGGTCCTCCTTCCGGTTCTTCGTCACCAGACGTAGGCGAGGACTTCCCCGCCGACGCCCTTGTTCTTGGCCTGGCGGTCCGTCAGCAGCCCCTGGGACGTCGAGATGATCGCGACGCCCAGGCCACCGAGAACCTTGGGCAGGTTGGTCGACTTCGCGTAGACCCGCAGGCCCGGCTTGCTGATCCGCCGGACGCCCGCGATGGAGCGCTCCCGGCTGGGGCCGAACTTGAGGTCGACGATCAGGGTCTTGCCGACGGCTCCCTCCTGGGGCTCCTCCACCTTGTAGGAGGAGATGTAGCCCTCCTGCTGGAGGATGTCGGCGATGCCCTGCTTGATCTTGCTGTACGGCATCGAGGTCGACTCGTGGTACGCCTGGTTGGCGTTGCGCAGACGCGTCAGCATGTCTGCGATCGGGTCGGTCATCGTCATGGCCTGGGGCCTCTTTCCCGCCGTGGTTTCGCCACTCGGCGACCTACGGTGACTAGATGGTGAGTAGGGAGAAGATCGGAGGTGGAGACGGTCACCAGCTGGACTTGGTCACACCGGGCAGCTCGCCCCGGTGCGCCATCTCCCGCAGGCAGATCCGGCACAGGCCGAACTTGCGGAAGACCGCCTTCGGCCGGCCGCAGCGCTGGCAGCGGGTGTAACCGCGCACCGCGAACTTCGGCTTCCGGGCCTGCTTGACCTTGAGTGCTGTCTTCGCCACGTCAGTTCTCCTTGAACGGGAAGCCCAGCGCGCGCAGCAGCGCCCGGCCCTCGTCGTCGTTCTTCGCGGTGGTCACCACGGTGATGTCCATCCCGCGGACCCGGTCGATGCGGTCCTGGTTGATCTCGTGGAACATCACCTGCTCGGTCAGGCCGAAGGTGTAGTTCCCGGTGCCGTCGAACTGCTTCGCGGACAGGCCGCGGAAGTCACGGATCCGCGGCAGCGCGAGCGCCAGCAGCCGGTCCAGGAACTCCCACATCCGGTCGCCGCGCAGCGTCACGTGGGCGCCGATCGGCATCCCCTCGCGCAGCTTGAACTGCGCGATCGACTTGCGGGCCTTGGTGATCTGCGGCTTCTGGCCGGTGATCGCGGCCAGGTCCTTCACCGCGCCGTCGATCAGCTTCGAGTCGCGAGCCGCCTCGCCGACGCCCATGTTCACCACGATCTTGGTGAGGCCGGGCACCTGCATGACGTTCTCGAACTGGAACTGGTCCTGCAGCTTGCCGACGATCTCCTCGCGGTACTTCGTCTTCAGCCGCGGCTGGACCTTGGTCTCGGTAACTGCGGTGGTCATCAGATCTCCTCGCCGGTACGCCGCGCGATCCGGACGCTCCGGAAACCGGTGTACGTCGAACCGTCGGGACGGCGCTTCTGCACCTCGACGCGGTTGTAGCCGACGCGGGTGGTCACCTTCTGCTTCTTGCCGTCCTTCTCGACCTCGACCAGCAGCGCCACGTTGGACACGTGGATCGGGGCCTCCTGGGTGACGATGCCACCGGTGGTGCCGCCGCGCTGGGCCTGCTGCACCTTGGTGTGCTTCTTCACCCGGTTGACGCCCTCGACGATGATGCTCTCGTCGTCGGGGAAGACCTGGATGATCTTGCCCTCGAGGCCCTTGGACTTGCCGGCGATCACGCGGACGAGATCACCCTTCTTCACGTGCAGCTTCTTCTGCGCCATCTCAGAGCACCTCCGGAGCGAGCGAGATGATCTTCATGAAGCGCTTCTCGCGCAGCTCCCGGCCGACCGGCCCGAAGATGCGGGTACCGCGGGGCTCGCCGTCGGCCTTCAGGATGACGGCGGCGTTCTCGTCGAAGCGGATGTAGGAGCCGTCCGGACGCCGGCGCTCCTTCACGGTCCGCACGACGACCGCCTTGACGACGTCACCCTTCTTCACACCACCGCCCGGGATCGCGTCCTTGACGGTGGCGACGATCGTGTCACCGACACCGGCGTAGCGCCGACCGGAGCCACCGAGCACGCGGATGCAAAGGATCTCCTTGGCACCCGTGTTGTCGGCGACCTTCAGTCGCGACTCCTGCTGGATCATCTGTTGATCTCCTGGTTGTCTCGCTGGTTCTCACGTCCGTGAGCCTTGCGGAACGAATGATTTCGATTGGTTGCCGGTCGGCGCCGAGGCGCCGGGCCGGGAACTACTTGGCCTTCTCGAGGACCTCGACGACGCGCCAGCGCTTGGTCGCCGACAGCGGCCGGGTCTCCATCAGCAGCACCCGGTCGCCGATGCCGGCGGCGTTCTGCTCGTCATGCGCCTTCAGCTTGCTGGTACGGCGGATGACCTTGCCGTAGAGGTGGTGCTTGACCCGGTCCTCGACCTGGACCACGACGGTCTTGTCCATCTTGTCGCTCAGCACCAGGCCCTCGCGGGTCTTCCGGCGGCCTCGCGCCTCGGTGGTGGTCGTGCTCACGGTCTCGTCCTTCGCGTTCTCGGTCATGCCTTGCTCCCGGCCTTCTCGCTGTCGTCCGCCTCGGCCTCGGCGTCAGCCTCGACCTCGGTCTCGGCCGCCGGAGCGGCGTCGACGTCCTCGGTGATGCCGAGCGCGCGCTCGGTCAGCACCGTGTAGATGCGGGCGATGTCCTTGCGGACGGCACGCAGCCGGCCGTGGGACTCCAGCTGACCCGTGGCAGCCTGGAACCGGAGGTTGAACAGCTCCTCCTTGGCTTCACCGAGCTTCGTCAGCAGCTCGTCCCGGCCCAGGTTCCGCAGCTCGGCGGCGGTCAGGGTAGCCATCAGTTCTCACCTGCCTCTCGGGTGATGAAGCGGCACTTCATCGGCAACTTGTGAATCGCGCGGCGCATGGCCTCGCGAGCGATATCCTCCGGAACACCGGACAGCTCGAACATCACGCGACCGGCCTTCACGTTGGCGATCCACCACTCCGGCGAACCCTTACCGGAACCCATCCGGGTCTCGGCCGGCTTCTTGGTCAGCGGGCGGTCGGGGTAGATGTTGATCCACACCTTTCCGCCACGCTTGATGTGCCGGGTCATCGCGATACGCGCGGACTCGATCTGCCGGTTGGTGACGTAGTGGCTCTCCAGCGCCTGGATGCCGAAGTCACCGAAGGCCAGCGTGGTGCCACCCTTGGCAGCGCCGGAGCGCTTCGGGTGGTGCTGCTTGCGGTGCTTGACCTTGCGGGGGATGAGCATCGGTCAGCTCTCCGTTCCGGTCGTCTCGGCGGGCTTGTCGGCAGCAGCCGGCGCCTCGGCCCGGGGGGCCTCGTCGCGCTGTCCCCGACGGTCGTCCCGACGGTCGCCACCGCGGCCACCGCGGTCGCCACCACGACCGCCACGGTCGTCGCGACGGGCCGGACGGCGCTGCTGAGTGGCGGCCCGGGCCGCGGCCTGCGCCTCGCGCTCGGCGCGGGAGCCGGCGACGTCACCCTTGTAGATCCAGACCTTCACGCCGATCCGGCCGAAGGTCGTGCGGGCCTCGTAGAAGCCGTAGTCGATGTCCGCACGGAGCGTGTGCAGCGGCACCCGGCCCTCGCGGTAGAACTCCGACCGCGACATCTCCGCGCCACCGAGGCGGCCGGAGCACTGGATCCGGATGCCCAGGGCGCCGCCACGCATGGTGGTCTGCATCGCCTTGCGCATCGCGCGGCGGAACGCCACGCGGCCGGACAGCTGCTCGGCCACGCCCTGCGCGACCAGCTGGGCGTCGACCTCGGAGTTCTTCACCTCGAGGATGTTCAGCTGCACCTGCTTGCCGGTGAGCTCCTCCAGGCTGCCCCGGATCCGGTCCGCCTCGGCGCCACGGCGACCGATGACGATGCCCGGACGGGCGGTGTGGATGTCCACGCGGACCCGGTCACGGGTGCGCTCGATCTCCACGCGGGAGATGCCGGCGCGCTCCATGCCCTTGCTCAGCAGGCGGCGGATCTTGACGTCCTCGCCCACGTAGTCCTTGTAGAGCTTGTCGGCGTACCAGCGGCTCTTGTGGTCGGTGCTGATGCCGAGACGGAACCCGTGCGGGTTTACCTTCTGTCCCACAGTCAGGACTCCTTCTTCTCAGCGGTGGCCTTCTTGGCGGCCGACTTCTTGGCGGTCGCCTTCTTGGCCGGCTTCTCCGCGGCCTCGGCCTGGTCGGCCGCGGCCTTCTTGGCCGGAGCCTTCTTGGCCGTGTCGGCCTTCTTGGCCGACTTCTTGGCGGGGGCCTTCTCGACCGGCTCCTCCTCGACCCGCGGGGCGACCACGACGGTGATGTGGCTGGTCCGCTTGTCGATCCGGGTGGCGCGGCCCTGGGCCCGCGGGCGGTGACGCTTCAGCGTCGGGCCCTCGTCCACGAAGGCCTTCGCCACGACCAGGTCGGCCCGGCTCAGGTGCTCGGTGCCCTCGGCGTTCGCCGCGGCGCTGTCGACGACCTTGTACACGGTCGCGGCAGCGGCCTGCGGGGCGAACTTCAGAGTGGCGAGTGCGTCGTCGACGCCCAGACCGCGCACCAGGTCGACCACGCGGCGCGCCTTCATCGGCGTCACGCGGACGAAGCGCGCGACCGCGAAGGCCCCGGGCTCGTCGCCCAGCAGGCTCTCGCGACGGGCGCTGATCGCCCTACGCTCTTGAACGCTCATGATGTTCGAATCTCTCCGTAGGTTGCTAACGCTAAAGTCACTGACCAGGGGTCAGCGACGCCGTGACTTCCGGTCGTCCTTCTCGTGACCCTTGAACGTCCGGGTCGGCGCGAACTCGCCGAGCTTGTGCCCGACCATCGCGTCCGTCACGAACACGGGCACGTGCTTGCGGCCGTCGTGCACCGCCAGCGTGTGGCCGATCATGTCCGGCACGATCATCGATCGGCGGGACCAGGTCTTGATGACGTTCTTGGTGCCCTTCTCGTTCTGCACCTCCACCTTCTTCATCAGGTGGTGGTCGACGAACGGGCCCTTCTTGAGGCTGCGTGGCATCTGGCCGGCTCCCTATCAGCGCTTCTTGCCGGCCTTGCGGCGCCGGACGATCATGCGGTCGCTTTCCTTGCGGGTGCGGGTGCGCCCCTCGGGCTTGCCCCACGGGGACACCGGGTGGCGACCACCCGAGGTCTTGCCCTCACCACCACCGTGCGGGTGGTCGACCGGGTTCATCGCGACACCGCGGACGGTCGGGCGCTTACCCTTCCAGCGCATCCGGCCGGCCTTGCCCCAGTTGATGTTCGACTGCTCGCCGTTGCCGACCTCACCGAGGGTGGCGCGGCAGCGCACGTCGACCATCCGGACCTCGCCGGACGGCATCCGCAGGGTGGCCATCCGGCCCTCCTTCGCGACCAGCTGAATGCTGGCGCCGGCCGAGCGGCCCATCTTGGCGCCGCCGCCCGGGCGCAGCTCGACGGCGTGCACCGTGGAGCCGACCGGGATGTTGCGCAGCGGCAGGTTGTTGCCGATCTTGATGTCGGCGGCCGGGCCGTTCTCGACGATCGTGCCCTGCTTCAGGTTCGACGGAGCGAGGATGTAGCGCTTCTCGCCGTCGACGTAGTGCAGCAGCGCGATCCGCGCGGTGCGGTTCGGGTCGTACTCGATCTCGGCAACCTTCGCCGGGACGCCGTCCTTGTCGTACCGCTTGAAGTCGATCAGCCGGTACGCCCGCTTGTGACCGCCGCCCTGGTGCCGGGTGGTGATCTTGCCGGAGTTGTTCCGGCCGCCCTTCTTCGGCAGCGGACGCAGCAGCGACTTCTCGGGGGTCGAACGGGTGAGCTCGACGAAGTCGGCCACGCTCGAGCCACGGCGGCCCGGCGTCGTCGGCTTGTACTTGCGGATTCCCATTACGACTGGCCTCCGAAGATGTCGATGCGGTCGTCACCCTTGAGGGTCACGATCGCCCGCTTGGTGTCCGGGCGCTTGCCCCAGCCGGACCGCGTCCGGCGGCGCTTGCCCTTGCGGTTGATGGTGTTGACGTCGCTGACCTTGACCTTGAAGACCTTCTCGACCGCGAGCTTGATCTCGGTCTTGTTGGCGTTCGGGTCGACCTCGAACGTGTACTTCTGCTCGTCCAGCAGGCCGTAGCTCTTCTCGCTCACGACCGGCCGCAGCAGCACGTCCCGCGGGTCCTTGTTGACTCCGTGGCTCATGCTTCTACCTCCTCGGCTTCGGTCGACGTCGCGACAGCCTTCACGGACTTGCCCTTCGGGGTGCCGGCGACGAACGCGTCCAGCGCACCCTTGGTGAACACGACCGCGTCACTGACCAGTACGTCGTACGCGTTCAGCTGGTCGGCGGCGATCAGGTGCACGTGCTGCACGTTGCGCAGGCTCAGCCAGGTGAGCTCGTCGGCACGCTCGACCACGACCAGCGCCTTGCCCGGGTCGGTGACCTCGGACAGCACCTTCAGCGCGGACTTCGTCGACGGCTTGTCGCCGTCCACGAACTGCTCGACCACGTGCACGCGGCCGTCACGGGCCCGGTCCGAGAGCGCACCGCGGAGCGCGGCGGCGATCATCTTCTTCGGGGTCCGCTGGCTGTAGTCCCGCGGCACCGGGCCGTGGACGACGCCACCGCCGGTGAACTGCGGCGCGCGGGTCGAGCCCTGGCGGGCGCGACCGGTGCCCTTCTGCCGGTACGGCTTCGCGCCGCCACCGGAGACCTCACCGCGGGTCTTGGCCTTGTGCGTGCCCTGGCGGGCCGCGGCCAGCTGCGCCACCACGACCTGGTGGATCAGCGGGATGTTGACCTGGACGTCGAACAGCTCGGCCGGAAGCTCGGCGGAGCCCTTCTTGCTGACCTTGTCGCCCTTCACGACGACGACGTCGACGGTGCTCACTTGGCAGCTCCCTTCGCGGCGTTGCGGATCAGCACGAGGCCGCCCTTGGGGCCGGGGACGGCGCCCTTCAGCAGGATCAGGCCGCGGTCGGCGTCGATCGCGTGGACCGACACGTTCTGCGTGGTGACCTTCTCGTTGCCCATCCGGCCGGCCATCCGCAGGCCCTTGAAGACCCGGCCGGGGGTGGCGCAGCCGCCGATGGAGCCCGGCGAGCGGTGCTTCTTGTGCACACCGTGGGTGGCCCGCAGACCACCGAAGCCGTGCCGCTTCATCACACCGGCGAAGCCCTTGCCCTTGCTGGTGGCGGAGACGTCGACCAGCTCACCGGCCTCGAACGCCTCGGCCTTGATCTCCTGGCCCAGCGTGTACTCGCTGGCGTCAGCGGTGCGCAGCTCCAGCAGGTGGCGCCGCGGCGTCACGCCGGCCTTGTCGAAGTGGCCACGCATGGGGCTGGTCACCTTGCGCGGGTCGATGTCGCCGAAGGCGATCTGGACACCGTCGTAGCCGTGGCTGTCCGAGGTGCGAACCTCGGTCACGACGCAGGGGCCGGCCTGGATCACGGTGACGGGGACGACGCGGTTGTTCTCGTCCCAGGTCTGGGTCATGCCGAGCTTGGTGCCCAGCAGACCGCGCGTGTTCTTGTGCTTGCTCATTGGTTGTTCGCGTCCCTCAGAGCTTGATCTCGATGTCGACACCGGCCGGCAGGTCGAGCCGCATCAGCGAGTCGACGGTCTTCGGCGTGGGGTCGATGATGTCGATGAGCCGCTTGTGGGTGCGCATCTCGAAGTGCTCGCGGCTGTCCTTGTACTTGTGCGGCGAGCGGATGACGCAGAACACGTTCTTTTCCGTCGGCAACGGCACCGGGCCAGCAACCTTCGCACCAGTACGCGTCACCGTGTCGACAATCTTGCGCGCCGAGCTGTCGATGACCTCGTGGTCGTAGGCCTTCAGCCGGATGCGGATCTTCTGTCCCGCCATCGCTTCGCTTCGTCCTTCTCTATCGTCAACGTCTGTGTTGCTCCGACCCCCGCGGTCGGGTGTGTCGCGGACGCGGCGCGCGCGTGACTCACCGCTTCTTCGACCTGGGATGGAGATCGGGGCCCGGTCTCGGACCGGAACCTCGGCATGGTCTCCGGTCCGGCGCACCCGCCAGACCCGAGAGAGTCCGTGGCGCACCCCGGCGGCCTCGCCTGAGCAACCTGAATATTGTGCCAGAGATCGGCGCCGGAACGCCAATCGGGTGGCCTCACGCCTGATCCGGCCCACCGGAAGTCACGGCCGCAGCCGGATCGGGCGCAAAGCAGAGGTCCGCGGGGGCTCAGCGTGCGAGCCCTCGCGGACCTCGTGAGATCACTTGATGATCTTGGTGACCCGGCCGGCGCCGACGGTGCGGCCACCTTCGCGGATCGCGAACTTCAGACCCTCTTCCATGGCGATCGGCTGGATCAGCTCGACCGACATGTCGGTGTTGTCGCCCGGCATGACCATCTCGGTGCCCTCGGGCAGCGTGACGACGCCGGTGACGTCCGTGGTGCGGAAGTAGAACTGGGGCCGGTAGTTCTGGAAGAACGGCGTGTGACGGCCGCCCTCCTCCTTCGACAGGATGTAGACCGACGCGTCGAAGTTGGTGTGCGGGGTCGTGGTGCCCGGCTTGATGACGACCATGCCGCGCTCGACGTCCTCGCGCTTCGTGCCACGAAGCAGCAGACCGACGTTCTCACCGGCCTGGCCCTCGTCCAGCAGCTTGCGGAACATCTCGATGCCGGTGACCGTGGTGGTCTGCTTCTCCGGACGGATGCCGACGATGTCGACGGTCTCGTTGATCTTGACGACACCGCGCTCGATCCGGCCGGTGATGACCGTGCCGCGACCCGTGATGGTGAAGACGTCCTCCACCGGCATCAGGAACGGCTTGTCGACCTCGCGCTCCGGCTGCGGGATGTAGGAGTCGACCGCGTCCATCAGCTCGACGATCGACTCGCCCCACTTGGCGTCGCCCTGCAGCGCCGGGTGAGCGGCGACCCGGACGATCGGCGCGTTGTCGCCGTCGAACTCCTGCTCCGAGAGCAGCTCGCGGACCTCGAGCTCGACGAGCTCCAGGATCTCCTCGTCGTCGACCATGTCGCACTTGTTCAGCGCGACGACCATGGCCGGCACGCCGACCTGACGGGCGAGCAGCACGTGCTCACGCGTCTGCGGCATCGGGCCGTCGGTGGCGGCGACGACCAGGATCGCGCCGTCCATCTGGGCCGCACCGGTGATCATGTTCTTGATGTAGTCCGCGTGACCCGGGCAGTCGACGTGGGCGTAGTGCCGGGCCTCGGTCTGGTACTCGACGTGCGCGATCGAGATGGTGATACCGCGCTGACGCTCTTCGGGCGCCTTGTCGATCTGATCGAAGGCCGACGCCTCGTTGAGGTTCGGGTACTTGTCGTGCAGCACCTTGGTGATCGCCGCGGTAAGAGTGGTCTTACCGTGGTCGATGTGACCGATGGTGCCGATGTTGACGTGCGGCTTAGTCCGCTCGAACTTCGCCTTCGCCACTGGGGCCCTCCTAGATAAATGTTGACTACGCCGTACGCCGACGCGCTTGGGGTGTGGTGGTCAGGAGCGAGAGACTACTCGCCCCGGGCCTTCTTGATGATCTCTTCCGCCACGTTCTTCGGAACCTCGGCGTAGGAATCGAACTGCATCGAGTAGGACGCGCGGCCCTGCGTCTTGGAACGCAGGTCACCGACATACCCGAACATCTCCGACAGCGGCACCAGGGCCTTGACGACCCGGCTGCCACCGGGGCCCTCGTCCATCGACTGGATCTGGCCACGGCGGGAGTTGAGGTCGCCGATCACGTCGCCCATGTAGTCCTCGGGCGTGGTGACCTCGACGGCGAACATCGGCTCCAGGATGACCGGTCCGGCCTTGCGGGCGGCATCCTTGAACGCCATCGAACCGGCGATCTTGAACGCGAGCTCGGAGGAGTCGACGTCGTGGTACGCGCCGTCCTGCAGCGTGACCTTGACGTCCACCATCGGGTAGCCCGCGAGCACGCCGAACTCCATCGCCTCCTGGCAGCCCTCGTCCACCGACGGGATGTACTCCCGCGGGATGCGGCCACCGGTGACGGCGTTGACGAACTCGTAGCCGCCCTCGCCGCCGGCCTCGACGGAGGTCGGCTCGATGTCGATGATCACGCGACCGAACTGACCCGAACCACCGGTCTGCTTCTTGTGCGTGTAGTCGACCTTCTCGACCTTCTTGGTGATGGTCTCGCGGTAGGCGACCTGCGGCTTGCCGACGTTCGCCTCGACCCGGAACTCACGCTTCATCCGGTCGACCAGCACCTCGAGGTGCAGCTCGCCCATACCGGCGATGATGGTCTGGCCGGTGTCCTCGTCGGTCCGGACCTGGAAGGTCGGGTCCTCCTCGGCGAGCCGCTGGATCGCGACGCCCAGCTTCTCCTGGTCGGCCTTCGACTTGGGCTCGATGGCGACCGAGATGACCGGGGCCGGGAACTGCATCGACTCCAGCACGACCGGGTTCGACGGGTCGGCCAGGGTCTCACCGGTGGTGGTGTCCTTCAGACCCATCACGGCGACGATGTGGCCGGCGCCGATCGACGCGATCTCCTCACGCTTGTTCGCGTGCATCCGGTAGATCTTGCCGATCCGCTCCTTGCGGCCCTTGGTCGGGTTCAGCACCTGGGTGCCGGTCTCGAGCTTGCCCGAGTACACCCGGATGAAGGTCAGCTTGCCCAGGTGCGGGTCCGCCGCGATCTTGAACGCCAGTGCCGAGAACGGCTCGCTGTCGTCCGGCTTGCGCAGCACCACCTGCTCGGCGTCCTTGACGTCGTGGCCCTCGATGGCCGGGACGTCGATCGGGCTCGGCAGGTAGTCGTTGACCGCGTCGAGCAGCGGCTGGACGCCCTTGTTCTTGAACGCGGTGCCGGTCAGGACCGGGGTCAGCTTGCTGGCCAGGGTGGCCCGCCGGATGGCGGCCTTCAGCTGCTCCTTGGTGGGCTCCTCGCCCTCCAGGTACAGCTCCATGACCTCGTCGTCGGCCTCGGCGACCGTCTCGATCAGCTTGTCGCGCCACTCGGCGGCCAGCTCGGTGTGGGTGGCCGGGATCTCCTCGACCGTGTAGTCCTCACCGATCTTGGTCTCGCCGCGCCAGGTCAGCGCGCGCATCTCGACCAGGTCGATGACACCGATGAAGTCGGCCTCGGCGCCGATCGGCAGCTGCATGACCAGCGGCACCGCGGCGAGGCGGTCCTTGATCATGTCGACGCAGCGCATGAACTCCGCGCCGGTCCGGTCCAGCTTGTTGACGAAGCAGATCCGGGGCACGCCGTACCGGTCCGCCTGGCGCCAGACGGTCTCGGACTGCGGCTCCACACCGGCGACACCGTCGAAGACCGCGACAGCGCCGTCGAGCACGCGCAGCGAACGCTCCACCTCGACGGTGAAGTCGACGTGGCCCGGGGTGTCGATGATGTTGATGGTGTGGTCTTTCCAGGTGCAGGTCGTCGCGGCGGACGTGATCGTGATGCCGCGCTCCTGCTCCTGCTCCATCCAGTCCATCGTGGCGGCGCCCTCGTGGACCTCACCGATCTTGTAGGTGATACCGGTGTAGAAGAGGATCCGCTCGGTCGTCGTCGTCTTACCGGCGTCGATGTGAGCCATGATCCCGATGTTGCGGACCTTGGCCAGGTCGGTGGTGATTTGTACGGCCACCTCGGTGGTCTACCTCTCGATTCTGTACTGCGTCAAAAGAGTGAGCGCTGGGGTCCGGATCGGACCCCGGATCACCAGCGGTAGTGGGCGAAAGCCTTGTTGGCTTCGGCCATCTTGTGCGTGTCCTCGCGGCGCTTGACCGAGGCTCCCAGGCCGTTGGAGGCGTCCAGGATCTCGTTCATCAGGCGCTCGGCCATCGTCTTCTCGCGACGGGCCCGGGAGTACGTCGTCAGCCAGCGCAGCGCCAGCGTGGTGGAGCGGCCCGGCTTGACCTCGATCGGCACCTGGTAGGTGGCGCCACCGACCCGGCGGCTCTTCACCTCGATGCTCGGCTTCACGTTGTCGAGCGCACGCTTCAGCGTGATGACCGGGTCGGTGCCGGTCTTCGTGCGGGTGCCCTCGAGCGCGCTGTAGACGATGCTCTGCGCGATCTGCTTCTTGCCGTCGACCAGGATCTTGGAGATCAACTGGGTGACGAGCGGCGAACTGTAGACCGGGTCGATGATGACCGGCCGCTTCGGGGCGGGACCCTTGCGCGGCATTAGCTCTTCTCCTTCTTCGCGCCGTAACGGCTGCGGGCCTGCTTCCGGTTCTTCACACCCTGGGTGTCGAGCGAACCGCGGATGATCTTGTACCGAACACCCGGCAGGTCCTTCACACGACCGCCACGCACGAGCACGATCGAGTGCTCCTGCAGGTTGTGGCCGACGCCGGGGATGTACGCGGTGACCTCGATGCCGCTGGTCAGGCGGACACGCGCGACCTTGCGAAGGGCCGAGTTCGGCTTCTTCGGCGTGGTGGTGTAGACGCGCGTGCACACACCGCGACGCTGAGGGGAACCCTTCAGGGCCGGCGTCTTGTTCTTGGACACCTTGTCCTGGCGGCCCTTGCGGACCAGCTGCTGAATGGTGGGCACCGCGTAGGTCTCTTTCTGTCGTCCGGCTTTCTTCTGCTGCGTTCGCCTGACCCCCGCGGTCGGGTGTGTCGCGTGTTCACGGGCGCACCGAAAGCCTGATCTTCCAGACTGTCGGCAGGAGTCCCGTGCCACGCGCGCAGACCCGTTCGACGAGGGGCACGCATGACGGCCCAGGATGACCCGGGCACGATCGTTAAGACTAGCGGCTGCCTCAAGCACGGTCAAAATGAGCAACCGCCCCGTACCGAGGCCCTTCCGCTCCTCCAGTTTACAGGGTCTACGGAGTGGCCTTGCCGGAGAGGAAAGCGGCTGCCACCGCAGGGTCTCCCTCGACCGTCAGAACGCTGCCCGGCAAGCGTTTCCACAGGCACAGGTCGAGTTCGGCCGCGGTCCCGGAGAGGACTGCTTCGCCGGTCGCCTTGCCCCGCTCGACCTGCGGCCGATCCCCTTGTGGGACAGGGCTCAGCGTCCATTCGTCACCCGTGTCGGTCGCCCGGACGCCGACCTGCCGGGTGACCGCCGGATCGAATCCACGGGCCAGCATCCGGGGCAGGAACACCCCGAACACCTCGTCCACCCCGTCGGCCGCGAGCTCCGCAGGTACGGCGGTAAGACCACTGACCGCTCGCTGGTCCGGAGCCGCGCCGGCCTGAACGGCGTCCACGAGGTGGATGACCGTCTCATGCATTCGCCGGCGCGACCAGAATCCGGCGCGCTGCTCGACCGGTGCGAAGTTCCAGCACGGCTCGTCCGGGTCGACGGCCCGGATCGCGGCGGCCAGCGCAGCGGTGGTGCCGGCATACCAGTCAGCCCAGGAGACCGTCGTACGGAGCACCTCCGGGACCTTCTGCCGGGTGCCGCTCAGCAGGATGGACGCGGCCCAGCGCTGGCCGGAACCGACATGCAACGCCAGGTCGGCCAGCGTCCAGCCAGGGCAACCGGGCACGGCCGCAGCCGGGTCGACGCTGTCCAGGACGGCCGCGAGCTCCGCGGCCGTCCGCTCGAACTCGGCCAGGTGGTCGATGGGCATGGACAACGGTTCAGATCCGGAACTGGACTTCGGCGATCAGCCCGTCGGTCACGCGGTACATCGCGATCATCGGGATCGGCTCGCCGGAGTCGTAGGCCAGGACGTGCTCGACCACCCACTCGCCGAGCATCAGCTTGTGCACCACCTCCGTCTTGGCCCGGCCGGCGTCGAAGCGTGGCCGGTAGTACTCGCGGAGGAACCGCCGGCCCTTCAGCTCGCTGCCGTCGGCCAGCTCGATCCGCGCGGTCGGCGAGTACATCGCCAGGAACGCCTCCAGGTCATGGGCGGCGTAGGCGGAGTGCTCGCGGGCGACCGCGCGAGCTGCGGGAGTGTCCACCGTGGCAGCCGCGACGGTGGCGGCGGCGACGCTGGCCAGCGGTGTGGCCGCAGGTGCGGCGGCTGGGCTGGGAGTGGGCTCGGGAGTCGGGGGTGCGACAGGAGCCGCCGTGGGGGCTGCCGGGGCCGGTGCAGGGCTGGGCTTCGGCTGACTGGCGGGGTCAGCGGGCGCCTTGGCCGCCTTGGCGGTCACGGTGGGCTTGGCGGCGGACGTCGTACGCCGGGTGGTCCGCTTGGCGGGAGGAGGAGGAACGAGGAGCTTGTCCTGGCCGTCCGGCTCCTCACCCAGGTGGGCGATCGCCCAGTCCAGGGCCTTGGTGACGGCGGCGCGTGATTCTTCGGTGTGGTCGAGCATGTCGAACCCGTGGTGCCCTTTCGGTACGTCGATGATGTCCAGCGCGGTGCCACCGGCGGAGACGAACTCCGCGACCGGACCTGCGAGCTCCTCCAGCTCGAGTCCAGCTCTGCTAAGCAACACCGGCAGGTCTCTGCTTAATTCTTTCCCCACCCCACCGCCCCGGTCGTGTTTGCCGATCACTTCGGCGGCGTTGACCAGTTCTTCGACACCGGGCGGGGTGGCGAGCAGGGGATAGGTCAGGGCGACGCAACGCAGCCAGTCGGGGCGGCTGTCCAGCCACTCCCCTGCCAGCAGTCCGGCGCCGGAGAAGAACCACAGGGCGACCCGATCGGGGTCGACCCGTGGGTCGGATCGCAGTACGCCGATCGCAGCCTCCACCTCGTCCGCGGCGGTGACCAGCTGGTCGAAGCCGTGGATCAGGCTGTGGTCGACGACAGCGGCCACCACGCCACGCCGGGCGGCAGCGGTCGCATAACCCCGGTACACCGGCCACTCGCGAGGCAGCACCTCGAGGCCGGCCGGCCCAGGACCCCCGTGCACAAAGAGAATCGCGCCGGTCCGGGCGGTTCCGGCCGGGCGGTAGAAGTCGATCTCGCCGAGCCGGTCGACCCGGACGCCGGGGCCGTCCAGCACCCCCAGGACGAAGGGCCGCAGGTGGGCCGGGAGATCCGTCATGGACCAATCTTGGCGCATCACAGGGACACTTTCAGCCGCCACCCCGAGTGTCTTTTCCGGCACCGGTCGTACCGGCCCCGGAAACGCCGAAGGGCGGCACTCCGGCAGGAGTGCCGCCCTTGGCGGAATGACTCGAATCAGTTCTGGTACGAACCGAGGTCGAAGTCGTCGAGCGGGACCGACTGACCGGTGGACGGGCCGAAGTCGTAGTCGTACGACTCGTAGCCGACCATCGAGTACATCGCGGCCTTCGCCTCCTCGGTGGGCTCCACCCGGATGTTGCGGTACCGGTCCATGCCGGTGCCTGCCGGGATCAGCTTGCCGATGATGACGTTCTCCTTCAGACCGACCAGCGAGTCGGACTTGCCGTGGATCGCGGCCTCGGTGAGGACGCGGGTCGTCTCCTGGAAGGAGGCGGCCGACAGCCACGACTCGGTCGCCAGCGAGGCCTTGGTGATCCCCATCAGCACCGGACGGCCCGAGGCCGGCGTGCCGCCCTCGGCGACCACCCGGCGGTTCTCCGCCTCGAACATGATGCGGTCCGCGAGCTCACCCGGCAGCAGCTGGGCGTCGCCCGACTCGATCACCGTGACCCGGCGCAGCATCTGCCGGACGATGATCTCGATGTGCTTGTCGTGGATGGCCACACCCTGCGACCGGTACACCTCCTGGACCTCGTCCACCAGGTGCTCCTGCGCCTTGCGCACACCGAGGATCCGCAGTACCTCCTGCGGGTCCGGCGTACCCTGCGTCAGCTGCTGGCCGACCTCGACGTGCTGACCTTCCTCGATCAGCAGGCGGCCACGCTTCGACACCGGGTAGGCGACCTCCTCGGACCCGTCGTCCGGGGTGAGCACCAGCTTGCGGGTCTTGTCGGTGTCCTCGATCGAGATCCGGCCGGCCGCCTCGGAGATCGGCGCCTTGCCCTTGGGCTGCCGGGCCTCGAACAGCTCGACGACACGCGGCAGACCGTGGGTGATGTCATCACCCGCGACACCACCGGTGTGGAAGGTACGCATGGTCAGCTGCGTACCCGGCTCACCGATGGACTGGGCCGCGATGATGCCGACCGCCTCGCCGATGTCGACCGGCTTGCCGGTCGCCAGCGAACGGCCGTAGCACTTCGCGCAGGTCCCGGTCTTGGCGTCGCAGGTCAGCACGGAGCGGACCTTGACCTCCTGCAGCCCGGCCTCGACCAGTACGGCGATCGAGACGTCGCCCAGGTCGCTGCCTGCCTCGAGTACGACGTTGCCGTCCGGACCGATCGCGTCGGTCGCCAGCGTCCGTGCGTACGCGCTGGTCTCGACGTTCTCCGCGTGCACGACCTTGCCGTCCGGACCGGGCTCGCCGATCTTCTTCGGCAGGCCCCGCTCGGTGCCGCAGTCCTCCTCGCGGATGATCACGTCCTGCGAGACGTCCACCAGACGACGGGTCAGGTACCCCGAGTCGGCGGTCCGCAGCGCGGTGTCGGCCAGACCCTTCCGGGCGCCGTGGGTGGCGATGAAGTACTCGACCACCGACAGGCCCTCACGGAAGTTGGACTTGATCGGCCGGGCGATGATCTCACCCTTCGGGTTGGCCACCAGGCCACGCATACCGGCGATCTGCCGGATCTGCATCATGTTGCCCCGGGCGCCCGAGTGGACCATCATCCAGATCGGGTTGGCCTTCTCGAAGTTCTCCTCCATCGCCTTGCCGACCTCGGCGTTGGCGCCGGTCCAGATCTCGATCAGCTCCTGCCGCCGCTCGGACGAGGTGATCAGGCCTCGCTCGAACTGCTTCTGGACCTTCTCGGCCTGCGACTCGTACCGGGCCATGATCTCCGGCTTGGACGGCGGCGTGCTGAAGTCGTCGATCGACACGGTGACACCGGACCGGGTGGCCCAGCGGAAACCGAGGTCCTTCAGCGCGTCCAGGCAGTTGGCCACCTGGACCTTGGAGTACCGCTCGGCCAGGTCGTTGACGATCCCGCCCAGCTGCTTCTTGCCCACCTCGACGTCGACGAACGGGTAGTCCGCCGGCAGCGTCTCGTTGAACAGCGCCCGGCCCAGCGTGGTCTCCAGCGAGAACCCACCGCCGTCCAGCTCGGTCGCACCGGCCGGCAGCGCGGCCTCGTCCAGGCGCAGCGTGATCTTGGCCTGCAACGACAGCTCGTTGCGGTCGAACGCCATCAGCGCCTCGGCCACCGAGCTGAACGCCCGGCCCTCGCCCAGCGCGCCCTCCTTCAGCATGGTCAGGAAGTAGATGCCGATGATCATGTCCTGGGTCGGCATCGTGACCGGACGGCCGTCGGCCGGCTTCAGGATGTTGTTCGTCGACAGCATCAGGATCCGGGCCTCGGCCTGCGCCTCGGCCGACAGCGGCAGGTGCACCGCCATCTGGTCACCGTCGAAGTCCGCGTTGAACGCGGAGCAGACGAGCGGGTGGATCTGGATCGCCTTGCCCTCGATCAGCTGCGGCTCGAACGCCTGGATACCCAGCCGGTGCAGGGTGGGCGCGCGGTTCAGCAGCACCGGGTGCTCGGTGATGACCTCTTCCAGCACGTCCCAGACCTGGGCGCGCTGGCGCTCGACCATCCGCTTGGCGGACTTGATGTTCTGCGCGTGGTTGAGGTCGACCAGCCGCTTCATCACGAACGGCTTGAACAGCTCCAGCGCCATCGCCTTCGGCAGACCGCACTGGTGCAGCTTCAGCTGCGGGCCGACGACGATCACCGAACGACCGGAGTAGTCGACGCGCTTGCCGAGCAGGTTCTGCCGGAAGCGGCCCTGCTTGCCCTTGAGCATGTCGGACAGCGACTTCAGCGGCCGGTTGCCCGGGCCGGTGACCGGACGGCCACGGCGGCCGTTGTCGAACAGCGCGTCGACGGCCTCCTGCAGCATCCGCTTCTCGTTGTTGACGATGATCTCCGGCGCGCCCAGGTCGAGCAGACGCTTGAGCCGGTTGTTCCGGTTGATCACCCGGCGGTACAGGTCGTTCAGGTCCGAGGTGGCGAACCGGCCACCGTCGAGCTGGACCATCGGGCGCAGGTCCGGCGGGATCACCGGGACGCAGTCCAGCACCATGCCCATCGGGCTGTTGTTGGTCTGCAGGAACGCGGTGACGACCTTGAGCCGCTTCAGGGCGCGGGTCTTGCGCTGGCCCTTGCCGGTCTTGATCGTCTCGCGCAGGTTGTCCGCCTCGGCCTTCAGGTCGAAGGTCTCCAGCCGGCGCTGGATCGCGGCGGCGCCCATCGCGCCCTCGAAGTACTTGCCGAACCGCTCCTTCATGGCGCGGTAGAGGATCTCGTCGCCCTCCAGGTCCTGGACCTTCAGGTTCTTGAACCGGGTCCAGACCTCGTCGAGGCGGTCGATCTCCCGCTGGGCGCGGTCACGCAGCTGCTTGACCTCGCGCTCGGCGCCTTCCTTCACCTTGCGGCGGACGTCGGCCTTGGCGCCCTCGGCCTCGAGCTGCGCCAGGTCCTCCTCGAGCTTCTTCATCCGCTGCTCGATGTCGTTGTCACGACGGTTCTCGAGCTGCTTGCGCTCCACGTCCACCCGGCCCTCGAGCGAGGTCAGGTCGCGGTGCCGCGCCTCCTCGTCGACGTCGGTGATCATGTACGCCGCGAAGTAGATGACCTTCTCGAGGTCCTTCGGGGCGAGGTCGAGCAGGTAGCCGAGCCGCGACGGGACACCCTTGAAGTACCAGATGTGGGTGACCGGCGCGGCCAGCTCGATGTGGCCCATCCGCTCGCGGCGCACCTTGGAGCGGGTGACCTCGACGCCACACCGCTCGCAGATGATGCCCTTGAAGCGAACGCGCTTGTACTTACCGCAGTAGCACTCCCAGTCCCGGGTGGGACCGAAGATCTTCTCGCAGAACAGACCGTCACGCTCGGGCTTGAGGGTCCGGTAGTTGATCGTCTCGGGCTTCTTGACCTCGCCGTGCGACCACTGACGGATCTCGTCCGCGGTGGCCAGGCCGATCCGAAGCTCGTCGAAGAAGTTCACGTCGAGCACGATGTGTTATCTCCCGATAGTAAAGATGGTCTGAGTGAGTTGTGTGTTGATCTCAAGCGGCAACCCGCTCAGACCTCTTCAACGCTGTTCGGCTCGCGCCGGGACAGGTCGATGCCCAGTTCCTCCGCGGCACGGAAGACGTCCTCCTCGCTGTCGCGCATCTCGACCCGGCTTCCGTCGGACGAGAGCACTTCCACGTTCAGACACAGGGACTGCATTTCCTTGACCAGAACCTTGAAGGACTCCGGGATACCCGGCTCCGGGATGTTCTCGCCCTTGACGATCGCCTCGTACACCTTGACCCGGCCGACCACGTCGTCGGACTTGATCGTCAGCAGTTCCTGCAGCGCGAAGGCGGCACCGTAGGCCTCCAGGGCCCACACCTCCATCTCGCCGAACCGCTGACCGCCGAACTGGGCCTTACCACCCAGCGGCTGCTGGGTGATCATCGAGTACGGACCGGTCGAACGCGCGTGGATCTTGTCGTCGACCAGGTGGTGCAGCTTCAGCATGTACATGTAGCCGACACCGATCGGCTCCGGGAACGGCTCACCCGAACGGCCGTCGAACAGCCGGGCCTTGCCGGTGCTGTCGACCATCCGGACGCCGTCGCGGTTCGGCAGCGTGGAGCCGAGCAGGCCGGTGACCTCCTCCTCCTTGGCGCCGTCGAAGACCGGGGTGGCGACATTCGTCATTGGGGCGGCGGAGCCGGCGCCGATCTTGATCAGCCGCTGGGCCCACTCCTCCTGGTTCTCCCCGTCGATCTCCCAGCCGCGGCTGGCGACCCAGCCGAGGTGGGTCTCGAGCACCTGGCCGACGTTCATCCGGCCGGGCACGCCCAGCGGGTTCAGGATGATGTCGACCTGGGTGCCGTCCTCGAGGAACGGCATGTCCTCGACCGGCAGGATCTTGGAGATGACGCCCTTGTTGCCGTGCCGGCCGGCCAGCTTGTCGCCGACCGAGATCTTCCGCTTCTGGGCGACGTACACGCGGACCAGCTGGTTCACGCCCGGCGGCAGCTCGTCGCCGTTGTCGCGGTCGAAGACGCGGACGCCGATGACGGTGCCGTTCTCGCCGTGCGGAACCTTCAGCGAGGTGTCGCGGACCTCACGGGCCTTCTCACCGAAGATCGCGCGCAGCAGCCGCTCCTCCGGGGTCAGCTCGGTCTCGCCCTTCGGGGTGACCTTGCCGACCAGGATGTCACCGGTGGTGACCTCGGCGCCGATCCGGATGATGCCGCGCTCGTCCAGGTCGGCCAGCATCTCGTCGGAGACGTTCGGGATGTCCCGGGTGATCTCCTCCGGACCCAGCTTGGTGTCCCGGGCGTCGACCTCGTGCTCCTCGATGTGGATCGAGGTCAGCAGGTCCTGCTGGACCACGCGCTGGCTGAGGATGATCGCGTCCTCGTAGTTGTGGCCCTCCCACGGCATGAAGGCGACCAGCAGGTTGCGGCCGAGCGCCATCTCGCCCTCGTCGGTGCAGGGACCGTCGGCCAGCGGCGAGTTGACCTCGACCCGCTGCCCGGCGTCGACCAGCGGGCGCTGGTTGATGCAGGTGCCCTGGTTCGACCGGCGGAACTTCGCCAGCCGGTAGGTCTGGTACGTGCCGTCGTCGGCGGCGATCTCGATCAGGTCGGCCGAGACCTCCTTGACCACACCGGCCTTGTCGGCCACGACCACGTCACCGGCGTCGACCGCACCGCGGTACTCCATGCCGGTGCCGACCAGCGGCGCGTCCGCGGTGATCAGCGGAACGGCCTGGCGCTGCATGTTGGAGCCCATCAGCGCGCGGTTGGCGTCGTCGTGCTCGAGGAACGGGATCATCGCGGTCGCCACCGACACCATCTGGCGCGGCGAGACGTCCATGTAGTCCACGTCCTCGGTCAGCACGAGCTCGACCTCACCGTGCCGCCGGCGGACCAGCACCCGGTCCTCGGCGAACCGGTTCTCGTCGTTCAGCGCGGCGTTCGCCTGCGCGATGACGAACCGGTCCTCCTCGTCCGCGGTCAGGTAGTCGACCTGGTCGGTGACCTGGCCGTCGATGACCTTGCGGTACGGCGTCTCGACGAAACCGAACGGGTTCACCCGGCCGTAGCTGGCCAGCGACCCGATCAGGCCGATGTTCGGGCCTTCCGGGGTCTCGATCGGGCACATCCGGCCGTAGTGGGACGGGTGCACGTCGCGGACCTCGAAGCCGGCCCGCTCGCGGCTCAGACCACCCGGGCCGAGCGCGTTCAGCCGGCGCTTGTGGGTCAGGCCCGCGACCGGGTTGGTCTGGTCCATGAACTGCGACAGCTGGGAGGTGCCGAAGAACTCCTTCAGCGCCGCCACCACCGGACGGATGTTGATCAGGGTCTGCGGCGTGATCGCCTCGACGTCCTGGGTCGTCATCCGCTCCCGGACCACCCGCTCCATCCGGGCCAGGCCGGTGCGGAGCTGGTTCTGGATCAGCTCGCCGACGGTGCGCAGCCGGCGGTTGCCGAAGTGGTCGATGTCGTCTTCCTCGACCACGATCTCACCGGTCGGGGCAGGCAGCTCGGTCTTGCCCTCGTGCAGCGCGACCAGGTACTTGATCGTGGCGACGATGTCGTCGATCGTCAGCACCGCGGTGTCGTGCGCCTCGTCGCGGCCGAGCTTCTTGTTGATCTTGTACCGGCCGACCTTGGCCAGGTCGTAGCGCTTGCCGTTGAAGTAGTAGTTGTCCAGCAGCGCCTGCGCGGCCTCGCGGGTCGGCGGCTCGCCCGGACGCAGCTTGCGGTAGATGTCGAGCAGCGCGTCGTCCTGGCCCGAGGTGTGGTCCTTCTCCAGGGTGAGCCGGATCGACTCGTAGTCGCCGAACTCCTCCAGGATCTGGGCGTCGGTCCAGCCGAGCGCCTTCAGCAGCACGGTGACGTTCTGCTTGCGCTTGCGGTCGAGCCGGACGCCGACCATGTCGCGCTTGTCGACCTCGAACTCCAGCCACGCGCCGCGCGACGGGATCACCTTGGCGGTGAAGATGTCCTTGTCCGAGGTCTTGTCCGGCGTGCGCTCGAAGTACACACCGGGCGAGCGGACGAGCTGGGACACGACGACCCGCTCGGTGCCGTTGATCACGAAGGTGCCCTTGCGCGTCATCAGCGGGAAGTCACCCATGAAGACGGTCTGGCTCTTGATCTCGCCGGTCTCGTTGTTCATGAACTCGGCCGTGACGAACAGCGGCGCGGAGTAGGTGACGTCCCGCTCCTTGCACTCGTCGACCGTGTTCTTCGGCGGCTCGAAGCGGTGGTCGCGGAACGACAGCGACATGGTGCCGCTGAAGTCCTCGATCGGGGAGATCTCCTCGAAGATCTCTTCCAGGCCACTGGGGCCGGACAGGTCCGACCGGCCCTCGGCCTCGGCGGCGGCCACCCGGGCCTGCCAGGTTTCGTTGCCGACCAGCCAGTCGAAACTGTCCACCTGCAGCGCAAGCAGATCCGGAACCTCGAGAGGCTCGGAAATCTTGGCGAAGGAGATGCGGCGGGAGCCGGAAACGTCGGAAATGCTGTCGGACTGGGGGTTGCGCGAGGCGACCAAGGGGCGTCCTTCCACGGGCTCGCAAAGAATCACTTCGGTGCTGGGAGCGCACGCCGAACCGCCCCAGTCAAGTCGAGACCCGAAGCCAGGGTGGGGTAAAGGCAGCGCAAAGCAATAGGCTACCCGATCAGGGCAAGCCTGTCCAGTGCGGCCCGATACTATGCCTTCGGACCACCCACTCCGTCAAGGGATCGACCCGGGTTCTCCAGCGGGTCTGCAGAAGATCCTTGCCCGCGAGCCGCCCGGCACGTCCTGTCCGGAGTCACAAAGAGACTACAGTCCGGCGATCTCCTGGACCAGCCATTGATCGCCGTTTCGGACCATCGTGAACCGGGTCCGGTTCAGATCGACCCGGGGCTTACCCTCCGTGATCCTACTGGTCGTTGTCTGGTTGACGAAGATGATCAGCGTGACCCGGTCGGCGTTGCCGTCGCGGACCCCGACCTCGCGGACCTCGGCGCGGACCGTCGCCTTGGTCTTGGTGGCCAACTCGCCGGCCACCTTGGCGGTCTCGTCGAACTTCCCGGCGAACTCCGGGGTCATCGTCGCCCGCGCCGCGGAGAAGCTTTTGTCCAGGTCACGGTAGTCGTAGCTGAGCGCGGTCTCGGCCGCCTTGCGCCCGGCCGCGGCGGCCTGGTCGCGGGCGTCCTCGGCCTGCTTGCCCTGCCACGCCTTCACGCCGAGCACCGCCGCGAAGGTGAGCACCAGCACTACGAGGACGCCGAGCAGCGCCGACAGCGCACCACCCAGCGATCGACTCTCTTCATCACTTTCCGTAGCCGAAACGGCGTCCTCGACCACCTCTTCAGGGGCGTCTGGGGCCTCGAGTGTGGTCGGGGTCACTTCCTCTTCGACGGTTTCCGGGGCCTTCGTTGTCACTTCAGCCGGAGCTTCGACGGCCGGCGCCTCGACGGCTGGGGTACGGCGCTGACCCGCGATGCGCGGGCGGCTGCGAGGACGGTCCGGCATCAGCCCACCGCCTGCAGGTCGGCGGTCAGCCAGCGGTCCTGCTCGCGGACCAGGTCCAGCTTGATCCGGTACCGGCGCTGCACGCCCTGGGTCGAGGCGGTGTTCGTGACCACCGCGTCCACGATCACCAGGACCTGGGCGGAGTCCTTGTCGTTCGAGACCACCGCGGCCTCCTTCACGTCACCCTTGGAGGTCGCCTTGTTGGTCTGCACCTCGGCCTTCACCACGTTCAGCCCGGCCTGGAACTCCTGCTTGAACTGCCCGGTGGAGTCGTCCAGCACCCGCTTGGTGTCGGCATCCCAGGTCTTGTAGTCGTACGTCGTGAAGTCGAGCGCCAGCTGCCGGGCCGCCTTCATCGCGCCTTCGCGCTCGGTCTTGTCCTCGCTCTGCCGGTTCAGCGCGACGATCGAGAGGGTGGCGGCGGCCAGCGCGACCACCAGCACGACACTGAGCGCCCAGGCCAGGATCAACGGGCCGCGCTTGGAGTTGCTTACAGTCACTTGCCGGTCACCGGTCCGAGGATGAGGGCTTTCCAGGAGTCGCTGCCGAGCAGGTCGGCCTGGCCGCCGGTCGAGCCGAGCACCAGTTCCGGCATTCCGCCGGAGCCGCCCGCGACTCCGGTGGCCGGGTCGTACCCGACGCCGTACCCGGTCCGGTTCAGCGAGCGGGAGGACGGGCTCGGCTTGTTCTGGGCACCGCGGACGTTCACGCCGGACGACGGGTTCGCGGTGCAGGCGGCCTTGGTGTTGGCCGGCTTGTTCGCGGTCTCCTGCGGGATCCGCTTGTCGGTCCCGCCGTACCCGGCCCGGCAGGCGGCCGGGTCGAGGCCGAGCACCAGGCCGAAGTGCGCGTCGTAGTGCCCGGTCCCCTTGTCCTTGGCCGGTACGACGTACCCGCCCATCGACACCGCCGGGTACACCACCAGCAGCTGCTCGACGGCGTCCAGCCGGACCGCGGTCAACTCGTTCACCGTCAGGAGGTTACCGAGCAGCACCGCGACGTCCGCACGGTTCTCCTGGATCAGCGCTGTGACCTGGGTCGACGCGCCGGAGCCCTGGTCGATCACCTGGCGCAGGTTCGCGTCGGAGCTGACCAGGGTGTCGGACAGCAGGGCGAGGTTCTTCGCCCAGGTCTTGATCGCGTCGCCGCTGGCCACCTGGGTGGCGAGCACGGTGTCGCCGTCGTTGATCAGCTTGATCGTCTGCAGGATGTTCGCGTCCGCGTCGTCGATCAACTTGCCGGAGTTGTCGATGATCCGCTGCAGGTCGGTGCCGCGGCCCTTGAGCGCCGCGCCGAGCTCGCGCACCGTGGTCCGCAGGCTCTCCTTGTCGACCGAGTTCACCAGCTGGTCGAGGTTCAGCAGCAGCTCGGTGGTGTCGATCGGGACCGCGGTGTCCTCGCGGGCGATCCGCGAGTTGTCCTGCAGGTACGGGCCGCCGTCGCGACGCGGCTGCAGGTCGACGTACTGCTCGCCGATCGCGGACCGGTTCGCGACCACTGCGACCAGGTCGTTCGGGATCTTCACGCCCTTGTCGATCTGCAGGTTCACCTGAACGCCGTCGGACAGCAGGTCGAGGTCCCCGACCCGGCCGACCGGCTGGCCGCGGTACGTCACCTCGGCGCCGGAGAAGATGCCGCCGGACTCGGCGAAGCTGGCGCTGACGGTGTAGTCGTCGTCGAACAGCAGCTTGTCGATCTGGGCGTACTTGCCGCCGACGTAGGCGACGCCGACCACGGTGATCAGCAGGAACACCATCAACTGGATCCGGACCGTTCTGGTGATCACTTCGCCACCCCCGGCATCAGCACCTTGGCCAGCTCGGGATCGAAGCCCGAGCGGTTCAGTGTCGGCGTGCAGACCGGCAGGCCGAGGACCGTCGTACACGTCGTCCCCGCGCCCGTCGGCACCGGCAGCGACGGCAGGCCGCCCGTGGTCGGGTTGTGCAGCGGAATGCTCAGCCCGGCAGTCGGGACGGCCGTCGGCCCTACGGTCGGCAGGTTCACGCCGAGCAGGCTCTGCAGGGCCTTCTGGGTGTTGACGTCCAGTGTGATGCCCAGGTTGGTGAAGTCACCCTGGACGGCCTTCGCGGCGGCGTCCGGGAACGGGTAGGTGAACAGCAGCTCGAGCGACTTCGGCAGGTCCTCCCCGGCCTGGGCCAGCTTGGTCAGGATCGGGTACAGCGACTGCAGGTTGGCCACCAGGTCCTTCTGCGACGCGGTGATCACCCGGGTGGCCGTGTTGCCCAGGGTCGCCAGCGCCTGCAGCGTCTTCACCAGGGCCGCGCGCTGCTTGTCCAGGGTCGCGATCGACTTCGGCAGCGAGTCGATCGCGGTCGCCAGCGTCGCCTTCTGCGCGTTCAGCTTCTTGGCCAGCGCGTCGACGGCGGCGATCGCGGTGACGATCCGCTGCTTGTTCTGGTCCAGGGTGCCGACGAACGTGTTCAGCTGGGTGAGCACGCTGCGGATGGCCGGCTCGTTGCCGGTCAGCGCCTTGTTCAGCTCCTGGGTGATGATCTGGAGCTGGGCCACGCCGCCGCCGTTCAGCAGCAGCGAGAGCGCGGACAGGACTTCCTCGACCTCGACGTTGCTGGTGGTCCGCGACAGCGGGATGACCTCGCCGTTGTCGAGCTTTCCGCGCGGCTGCTCCGACCCGGTCGGCGGCGACAGCGAGACGAACTTCTCGCCCAGCAGGCTGGTCTGCCGGATCGTGGCCAGCTCGTTGTCCGGGAGCTCCAGACTCTTCGGCAGCCGGATCCGGACCTTGGCGACGTACCCGTCCAGCCAGACCTTCTCGACCATGCCGACGGTGACGTCGTCGACCTTCACCGTCGACTTCGGCACCAGGTCCAGGACGTCGGCGAACTCGACAGTGACCGTGTACGACGGCCCCTTGATCTTGGCGCCACCCGGCAACGGCAACGAGTACACGCTGAAGTCGCACCCGGTCAGCAACATGGCCATGCCGAGCAGTCCGGCGATCAGTGCCCCACGCCGGCCGTGGTTCGAGCGATTGTGGTGTCCAGGTGCGTGCATCGCGGTGGCGGAGGGGAGGCCTCGATGTGGTTTCATCGTGGCCTTTCCTCCGCTGCCGCGAGGTGCGTGCCTGGGCGCCAGAAGCGCCGAAGCACGGCCGGCGTGGGGCACTTGCGTCGTACGGCCTCTCATCGGACCAGGCCTCCCAGGGTCGGGTCGACCGGGTCTGGGCTCGACAGCTTCGGGGCCGGCGGTGCGGCCCACGGCGTACCGGCCGGGCCACCGCTGGCCGGGGCGCCGCCGCTGAGCTGGCTCAGCAACGGCAGCTTGGCGAGGGCGTCGAAGACCGGCTTCAGCGCCGTACAGGTCGACATCGGCCGGTTCACCTGGCGCAGGAGCGAACAGATGAAGTCCGCCGGGTCGTCGAGCTGGGCCATGTTCAGCCGCTGGTCCAGCGTCCCGTACTGCGGGTTGTAGACCCGGGCCAGGTTGCCGAGGCCGAGCGGTGCAGTGTCCAGCACCTCCGCGATCGCGGCCTTCTCCTTGACCAGGATCTGCGACAGGTCGGTGGCGCTGGAGATCGTCGTCTTCAGCAGCGCCCGGTTGTCCTTCACGAACGTGGCGACCTCGCCGAGGGCCGTCGCCAGCAGCGACAGCGCCTTGGCCAGGTCCTGGCGTTCACCGGCCAGCGTGGTCGAGGTGGCGGCGAAGTTGGTGTTGAACTGCCGGACCAACTGATCGTTCGCGGCCAGCGCGGACACGAATGTCTGCAGCTGGCGGATCGTGGCGAACAGGCTCTGCGAGTTGCCCGCCAGTGTGCCGGTCAGCTTGGACACGTCGGTGATGGTCTGGTTCAGCTTGGCGCCCTGGCCGTTCAGGTTCTTCGCCGAGACGTCGAGCAGCCGCGACAGTGCGCCCTGGTCGTTCGCGCCCTTCGGGCCTAGCGCCACGGACAGGTCGTTCAGGCTCTGGTAGATCTGGTCCAGCTCCAGCGGTACGGCGGTCCGGTCGATCGGGATCTCCGCGCCGTCGGCCATCACGTCGCCCTTGGAGTACGCCGGCGTGAGCTGCAGGTACCGGTCGGCGACAATCGACGGCGCCGCGATCACGGCCTTCGCGGTGGCCGGCACCTTGTGCTTGGCCTCCCACCAGAACTTCACCCGCACGGTCCGCCCGGCCGGGGTGACGCTCTCCACCTCGCCGACCTTGATGCCCAGGATCCGCACGTCGGAGCCGGGATAGACCGACACCGCCCGCGGGAAGTACGCCGTCGCGCTCACCCGCTCGGGGTTCGGCCAGAGCGAGATCACGCTGACCGCGACGATCACCAGGACCACCGCGATCGCGACCAGCCGGGACAACGACTGGATCTTCATCAGCCGCCACCTCCCAGGATCGGCGGCAGCCCGGGAATCGGGACCGCCGGCGCCGGGATCTCCGGGACCGGGACCAGGTTCTGCAGGTAGACGTCGAACCACGGCCCGGTGCCGAGCGTGTTGGTGAAGACCCGGACGAACGGCGCCAGGCCCTTGATGCTGGCGTCCAGGTCGTTCTGGTTCTTCAGCAGCACTGCCAGTACGGCGTTCACCTTCTGCAACGTCGGCGCCAGGTCGTTGCGGTTCTCCCGGACCAGCGCGGTGATCTGCGCGGACAGCTTCTGGGTCGACACCAGCAGCTGGTGGATCAGCGCCCGCCGGGCCTGCACGGCCTGGAACACGGTGTTGCCGTCCTTCATCAGCTTGATCAGCTGCTGGTTGCGGTCGGCAAGGACCTTGGTGACCACGTTCGAGTGCTGCAGCAGCAGCTTCAGCTGCTCGTCGCGCTTGGCCACGTTCCGGGACAGCCGGGACAGGCCGGTCAGCGACGCCTGCACCTCTTCGGGTGTGTTCTGGAAGGTCGTCGACAGCGTGTCCAGGGCCCGGGCCAGCTGGGCGGTGTCGATCCGCTCGGTGGTGTTCGCGAGGTCGCTGAAGGCATCCACGACGTCGTACGCCGAGATGGTCCGGGCCAGCGGGATCTCGGCGCCGGCCTTCAGCTGACCGTCGCCGGCCGGAGTCAGCTTGAGGTACTTCTGCCCGAGCAGCGTCTTGATCTTCATCTCCGCGCCGGTCTGGTCGCCGAGCCTGACGCCCTTGTCCACCACGAAGTCGACCCGGACGTGCGTGCCCTCCAGCTCGACCTTGCGGACCTGCCCGACCCGGACCCCGGCCACCCGGATCTCGTCGTTCGGCTTCAGGCCGCCGGCCTCGGAGAACTGTGCGGAGTACTTGGTCCCGCCGCCGATCAGCGGCAGGTCCTGCGCCTTGAACGCGGCCAGCATGATCAGCCCGAGCACGGTCAGGCCGATGACGCCGACGGTCACCTGGTTCTGTTCGCGGAAGGGCTTCACGGCTTCTGGCACCTCGCCGAGTTGTTGTCGTAGGCAACCGGGATGCGGGTGCCGGTCGGCAGCGTGACGTTGCCGTCGAAGTTGCACAGGTAGAAGTTGAACCAGGAGCCGTACGACGCGGTCCGGGTCATCGTGTTCAGCTTCTCCGGCATGTTCTGCAGCGTCTTCACCCAGATCGACTGGGTGTCGTCGAGCGTGGACGCGACGGTGCGGAGCCGGTCCAGGTCGGCCTTGAGCGGCACCCGGGTCTGCTGCAGCAGGCCGGCCGTCTTGGTGTTCAGCGAGTTGATCGAGCCGACCGAGTTCAGGATCGGGTTGATGTCCTGGCTCAGGCCGGTGATGAACTGCTGCAGGTTCACCAGCAGCTGGGAGAAGTTCTGCTGCCGTTGCGAGACGATCTGCAGCGTCGAGGTCAGGTTGGTGATCAGGTCGCCGATCACCTGGTCGGCGTCGGCCAGCGTGGTGGTCAGCGAGGCGGTCCTGGCCAGCAGCGACTCGATCGTGCCGCCCTCGCCCTGCAGCACCTTGATCACCTCGAAGGCGAACTGGTTCACATCCGCCGGGGTGAGCGCGGTGAACAGCGGCTTGAACCCGTTGAACAGCACCGACAGGTCCAGCGCCGGCGTGGTCCGCTCCTTCGGGATGACGCCGTTCGACTTCAGCCGCTCACCGCCGCCGACGCCGTCGGTCAGCGCGATGTAACGGTTGCCGACCAGGTTCCGGTACCGCAGCGTCGCGTGCGTGGAGGCGTCCAGGACCTGGTCGGAGTCGACGCTGAACGTCACCATCGCCAAGGTGTCCTGATAGAGGGCGATCTTGTCGACCTGGCCGACCTTCACGCCCGCGATCCGGATGTCGTCGCCCTTGTTCAGCCCGACCGCGTCGGTGAACACGGCCCGGTACTTCGTGGTCGGGTTGAAGCTGATGTTCCCGATCGTCACCGCCAGCAGCGCGGTCGCGATCGTGGTGACGACGACGAAGATCGCCAGCCGCACGGTGTCGAAGGTGGTCTTCCGGTCCAGGATCTTCACTTCAGGTTCACCTGGCCTCCGCGCAGCAGGGGCCCGACCATCAGCGTGGTCAGGTCCGGCACGTCCTCCGGCGCGACGCCCAGCTCCGGGCCGACGACCGAGTCGATGACCTTCTGCTCAGCCGGGGTGCCGACGCCCTGGGTGTCCATCGCGAAGCCCGGCATCGCGCGGTTCAGCTGGAGATTGAGCGGGAAGCGCTGGTTCTTGTTGTGGTCGCCGATCACGCCGTCCTCACCGGTGATGTACGGCGCCGGGTTCTCCTGGGTGTACGGACCCGGCTTCTCCCCCGGGTGGCTGTAGTTCTTCCCGACGCAGGTCGGCCCCCGGTGGTCGTCGTACGCCGGGAGCTCGTTCGGCTCGTACGGCGTCGGCTGGTTGGTGATGATCTCCAGGTTGATGTTCAGCCTGCCGTCCCGGAACGTGTCGTTCAGGATCGGCGCGGTGTCGGTCATCACCTCGAGGAAGCACGGGAACTCCGGCGAGTACCGCTCCAGCAGGTCCAGCACCGGCCGGCTCACCTCGCCGAGCCGGATCACGCGGTCCTCGTTCTCCTTCAGGAAGGTGTTCCCGGTCGAGGACAGCCGCTGGACGTCGACGAAGAACTGCTGCAGCTGGACCTGCTTCTCCACCACGGTGTTCCCGGTGACGGTCAGGTTGCGCAGCGCGCGGACGAGGTCCGGCGTGGCGTCACCGTACAGCTGGGAGACCTGGGTGAGCTTGGTCAGCGCCGCCATCAGCTTCGGGACGTTCGGGTTCAGCTTCTTCAGGTACGCGTCCAGCTGGGTCAGCGTGCCGGCGATCTCGGTGCCGCGGCCCTCGAGCGCGGTCGCGAGGGTGTTCAGGGTGGCGTTCAGGTCGGCCGGGTCGACCGCCTGCAGCAGCGGCAGGGCGTCGTTCAGCACCTTCTCGATCTCGATGCCGACCGCGGTCTTGTCCCGCGCGATCACGTCACCGGCCTTGATGTGCCGGCCCTGCGCGCCGGTCGGCGGGACCAACGCAACGTACTTCTCGCCGAACAGCGTCTTCGGCAGGATCCGGGCGCTGACCGCGCTGGAGATCTCGTCGATCTCCTCCGGCTTGAGGGACAGCTCGACGGTCGCCTCGTCGCCGTCGGTGGACACGCTGCGGACCTCGCCGACGATGATGCCGCGCAGCTTCACATCGGCGTGCTTGTTCAGCTGCAGGCCGATGTGGCTGGTCTTCAGCTCCACCTCGACGGTGTCGGTGAAGACCTTGGCGTAGAACGCGTACGTCAGCCAGAGCAGGAAGCACAGCACGCCGATGAACGCGACACCGAGCACCTTGTGGGACACCAGTCTGGTCATGACGTCACCCCGCCAGCCTGACGGTGGTCGTCGTACCCCAGATCGCCATCGACAGCAGCAGATCGACGACGTTGATCACGACGATGGAGGTCCGTACGGCGCGGCCGACGGCGACACCCACACCGGCCGGGCCGCCGGTCGCGTGGTAGCCGTGGTAGCAGTGCACCAGGATCACCAGGACGGCGAAGACGAGCACCTTCCCGAACGACCACAGCACGTCCCCGGGTGGCAGGAAGAGATGGAAGTAGTGGTCGTAGGTGCCGGTGCTCTGGCCGTAGAACATGGTCACGGTGAGCCGGGTGGCGAAGTACGAGGCGAGCAGGCCGACCACGTACAGGGGGATCACCGCGACCAGGCCGGCGATGATCCGGGTGGTGACCAGGAACGGCAGCGACGGGATCGCCATCACCTCGAGGGCGTCGATCTCCTCGCTGATCCGCATCGCGCCGAGCTGGGCGGTGAACCCGCAGCCGACGGTCGCGGCCAGCGCGATGCCGGCGATCAGTGGGCCGATCTCACGGGTGTTGATGTAGGCGCTGACGAACCCGGCGAAGGCCGAGGTGCCGATCTGGTTGAGCGCCGAGTAGCCCTGCAGGCCGACCTCGGTGCCGATGAAGAAGGCCAGAAAGGTGATCACGCCGACGGTGCCGCCGATCACCGCGAGCGCGCCGGTGCCGAGCGTCACCTCGGCCAGCAGCCGGATGATCTCCTTGCGGTACCGGGTGATCGACTTGCCGGACCAGGCCAGCGCCTTGAGGTAGAAGGCGAGCTGCTCACCCAAACGATCGAGTGAGTTGAGTGGCTTCTTGACCAGCGTGTCCACCAGGGCCGACATGTCAGGCCCCCTTCGGCGGGACGAGCTGGAAGTAGATCGCCGTCATCGCGAAGTTCGCGACGAACAGCAGCATGAAGGTGATCACGACGGACTGGTTCACCGCGTCGCCGACACCCTTCGGCCCGCCGCCCGCGTTCATCCCCTTGTACGACGCCACAACCGCAGCGATGAACCCGAACACCAGGGCCTTCGCCTGCCCCTGCCACAGGTCGGGCAGATGGGCGAGCGCGGTGAAGGAGGCTATATAACTGCCTGGTGTCCCGTCCTGGAGCACGACGTTGAAGACGTAGCCGCCCATCACGCCGACGACGCTGACGAAACCGTTCAGGAAGAACGCGACCAGCATCGTCGCCAGCACCCGCGGCACCACCAGCCGCTGGATCGGGTCGATGCCGAGCACCATCATCGCGTCCAGCTCCTCGCGGATCTTCCGCGCACCGAGGTCGGCGCAGATCGCCGAGCCGCCGGCGCCGGCGATCAGCAGCGCGGTCGCGATCGGCGACGCCTCCCGGACCACGGCCAGTACGGCGGCCGACCCGGTGAAGGCCTGGGCGCCGAACTGCTTGATCAGACCGCCGACCTGCAACGCGATCACCGCGCCGAACGGGATCGCGACCAGCGCGGTCGGGATGATCGTCACGCTGGCCACGAACCAGGCCTGCTGAAGGAACTCGCGCAACTGGAACGGCCGCCGGACCGAGGCCCGGGCGGTGTCGAGAGCGAAGGAGAAGAGCGAGCCGGCGTGCTTCAGCGGGGCGGTCGCAGAAACAGTCACGTCGCTCCCACCACATCTGGGGCGAAGGATCCCGGCGGCGGGGAGACGCCGTTGTCGCGGCACCACTCACCGGCCGGGCGTTGCGTCGGCCGGATCAGGCCGCTGCTCGGCAACTGCTGCAGCGGGATCGGGGGCAGCGGCGGCAGCTCCTGGTCGGCCTCCCGGGCGAGCTCGTCGGCGTCCTTCTCCTCGGACATGCCGATCGGGCCGACCCGCTGCGCGTTCAGGAACTGGCGAACCACCGGCTCCTCGCTGGACAGCAGCATCTCGCGCGGGCCGAACATCGCCAGATGCCGGTGGTACAGCAGGCCGATGTTGTCCGGCACGGTTCGCGCGGTGTTGATGTCGTGGGTGACGATCAGACAGGTCGCCTGGGTCATCTCGTTCAGGTCGATGATCAGCTGGTTGAGGAACGCCGTACGCACCGGGTCCAGGCCGGAGTCGGGCTCGTCGAACAGCAGGATCTCGGGCTCCAGCACCAGCGCGCGGGCCAGGCCGGCCCGCTTGCGCATGCCGCCGGAGATCTCGCCGGGCAGCTTCCGCTCCGCGCCGACCAGGCCGACCATCTCCATCTTCTCCATCACGATGGAGCGGATCTCGGCCTCGGACTTCTTGGTGTGCTCGCGCAGCGGGAAGGCGACGTTGTCGTAGAGGTTCATCGAGCCGAACATCGCGCCGTCCTGGAACAGCACGCCGAACAGCTTGCGGATCTCGTACAGCTGCCGCTCGCTGCAGGTGGCGATGTCGGTGCCCTCGATGTGGACGTGGCCGCGGTCGGGCTTGAGCAGGCCGATCAGCGTCTTGAGGAATACGGACTTCCCGGTTCCGGAAGGGCCCAGCATCACGCAGATCTCACCGGCGGGCAGCGTCAGGGACACGTCGCCCCAGATCAGCTGGCTTCCGAAGGACTTGGTCAGACCTTCGACGCGGACTTCTACGCCCACCGGTCCTCCTCACGGGATGTCTGTCAGGCCCCGAACCGACGACGTTCTGCCAGGTCCAACGACGGGCAGTGGCCTAGGTTACGCACGAGTACGGTTTTGCGTAACCCCCGCATGTCAAGCGACGGTGACCAATGCGTCACGCTCCGGTCACACCGATCACGGTGTGTTGATCGGTGGACACCCTGTGCTGATCGCCACGCGGCCCGAGTGATCCTAGCGGTACCGCGAGATCTGTCCGGAATGCGGCCCGAAAGTTAGCGTCGATCCAGGGACATCGCCTGCCCGAGGAGGGGACGGATGAGTATCGAACGAAGGACATTCCTGAAGGGAAGCGCGGCGGTGGCCGGCGGCGTGCTCGCCGGCGGGCCGTTCCAGGGGTTCGTGGCACAGCAGGCGACGGCGGCGCCCGCCGTGCGGTCGCCCGCGCTGCAGGCGATCCCGGACCTGCGCGACGGCAAGGTCCGGCTGCACCTGCCGGAGGGGTTCGCCTACCGGTCCTTCCACGACACCGAATTCCCGGTGGTGCTGAACGACGGAACCAACCTGCCCGGCCGGCACGACGGCATGGGCGCGTTCAAGCGGCGCAACGGCAACATCGTGCTGGTCCGCAACCACGAGCTGAACAACCCGGGCGCGCCGTTCGGCCCGGGGACGCCGTACGACTCGATGGCGCAGGGCGGTACGACGACGATCGAGGTGACCCTGCACGGCCAGGTCGTCGAGGCGTTCACCAGCCTGAACGGCACGATGATGAACTGCAGCGGCGGGATCATGCCGTGGGGCAGCTGGGTCACCTGCGAGGAGACGGTCAACGGTCCCGACGTCGGACCGGACTTCACCGGGGTCTCCAATGTGCCGCTGACCAAGCCGCACGGGTTCGTCTTCGAGGTGCCGGCCCGCGGCCAGTCCGACCGGCAGCCGATCACGCATGCCGGCCGGTTCGCCCACGAGGCGGTGTCCTTCGATCCCAAGGACGGGTACCTCTACCTGACCGAGGACAACTTCGCGTTCCCATCGGGGTTCTTCCGGTACCGCCCGCCTCGGCACCCGATGAAGCACGGGCGGATCGAGGACGGCGGCCGGCTGCAGATGCTCGCCGTCAAGGGCCGCCCGAACCTGAACCTGGCCGCCGAGCAGCCGCAGCGGGCGACGTACGACGTGACCTGGGTCGACATCGACGACCCGGCGCCGAGCTTCCCGTACACCCCCGGACAGACCGCGCCGACGACGAACGACCAGGCCCTCGTGTACGTCGGCGACCAGGGTCGTGCGCAGGGAGCGGCGTACTTCTCCCGGCTGGAAGGACAGGTGTACGACAACAACGTCGTCTACTTCACCTCGACACAAGGCGGCGGCGCGGCGGAGACCGGGCCCGACTCGGTCGGTGGTTACGGCAACGGCTTCGGCCAGGTGTGGGCGTACCACACGCGGGCACGGAAGCTGCAGTTGATCTTCCAGTCGCCGAACCGGGCCACGCTGGACTTCCCGGACAACGTGACGACCAGCAAACGCGGGACTCTGGTGCTCTGCGAGGACAACACCGAGGACAACTACCTACGCGGCCTGTCCCGCGGTGGGCAGCTGTGGGACATCGCGCTGAACCGGCTGACCAGCAGCACCGGCGTGGACCGGTCCGGTGACGAGTTCGCCGGGTCGACGTTCAGCCCGGACGGGCACACGCTGTTCGTGAACATCCAGGCCAGCCGCGGGATGACCTTCGCCATCTGGGGACCGTGGCACCGCATCGGCGTCTGACACTCGAAGACGACATCCTCGTCTGGTTGCACGACGACGACGCACCGGCTGCCCAGGTGGTCAGCGACCTGACCGAGCTGGAGCCGCTCGCAGCCGTTGCGATCGTCGTGCTGGTGGTGCTGCTCGCGCTGCGCCGATGGCGTGATGCGACGTACCTCGTGGCCGCGGTCGGTGTGGTCTGGGCGGTGAATCCGCTGCTGAAGGAACTCGTCGGGCGGTCGCGGCCGGACCTTTGGCCGCTGCCGCCGGACGTGTCGGAGTACAGCTTTCCGAGCGGTCATGCGGCGAACACCGCTGCTCTCGTCGGCGCGTTGGCGCTCATCGTGCGCCGACTGCCGGTGGTCCTGCTGGGTGCGGCGCTGCTGCTGCTTGTGGCGTGGTCGCAGCTCGCACTCGGGCGGCACTACCCCACCGACATCCTCGTGGGGTGGCTGTGGGCGCTGGCTTGGGTCGGGCTGGCCCGGAACATGACGAAGGGCGGCCCTGGGTAGGACCGCCCTTCGGCGTGCTGCAGGTTGTGCGGTCTCGGACCGCACAGGTCACTTCAGGGTGACGGTGGCGCCGGCGCCCTCGAGGGCCTCCTTGGCCTTCTCCGCGGCAGCCTTGTCGACCTTCTCCAGGACGGCCTTCGGGGCCGACTCGACGAGGTCCTTGGCCTCCTTCAGGCCGAGGCTCGTGAGACCGCGCACCTCCTTGATGACCTGGATCTTCTTGTCGCCGGCGCTCTCGAGAACGACGTCGAACTCGTCCTGCTCCGCGGCCTCCTCGGCAGCGGCAGCCGGCGCGCCCGGGGCGGCGGCAACGGCGACCGGGGCGGCGGCGGTGACGCCGAACTCCTCCTCGAACGCCTTAACGAACTCCGACAGCTCCAGCAGGGTCAGTTCCTTGAACTGGCCGAGGAGCTCTTCGGTGCTGAGCTTCGCCATGGTGGCGGTCCTTCCTAACTGTGGTACTTCGTGATCACTGATGGGGTACTACGGGCGAGATTCGCTTCAGCTGTCAGCCGAAGCGGTCTCCTCGGTGCTCGCCTCGGCAGGTGCCTCGACCGTGTCCTGCACGGGTGCCTCGTCCGCCACTGCGTCCTGCACAGGGGCGGCGTCGGCCGGCAGCTTCTCCTGCAGCGCCGCGAACAGGCGCGCGGCCTGCGACAGCGGAGCAGCGAACAGCGACACCGCCTGCTGCGGAGCCGCCTTCATCGCACCTGCGAGCTTCGCGAGGAGAACCTCACGCGACTCCAGGTCAGCGAGCTTGCTGATCTCGTCAGAGCCGAGTGCCTTGCCTTCCAGCACTCCACCCTTGATGACGAGATGGGGATTCGCCTTGGCGAAGTCACGCAGGCCCTTGGCCGCGACCACCGGGTCGCCCTTGATGAAGGCGATGGCCGAGGGACCCTGCAGCAGCGAGTCGAACGACTCGAAACCGGCGTCCTTGGCCGCGATCTTGGTCAGCGTGTTCTTCACCACGGCGTAGTTCACATCGTCACCGAGCGCAGTCCGCAGTTGCTTGAGCTGCGCCACGGTGAGTCCGCGGTACTCGGTCAGCACGGCGCCGTTCGAGCTGCGGAACTCGTCCGTCAGCTCGGCGACTGCGGCTGCCTTGTCCGGCCTCGCCATGGGGTCTCCTTCTCTTGGCTTCCACGCCGCGGACCCCTGGACAAAAGAAAAACGCCCCTGCGCAGGCGCAAAGGGCGTGAAAGGAACAACTCACACTGTCTAAGCTCACCTGCGCGGGCCGCCCACTCGAGAGTGGGACCTTCAGTCACCCTCACACTTTCACACAAGGGCGACAACCAGCGGTCTTCGGCAGTAGACAGTGTGCCTGGTGTACGCATCCTTAATCAAATCGGCCGGGGATGGGGCGGGATCCAGCGGTGCATCGCGGTCGCCGCTGCCCAGCCGGTAGCCGCCATGATCACGATCGCCGGCGCCAGGCCGAGCATCGCCGTGGCACCCGCCAGCAGCAGTGGACCAGCGCCGTTCCCGGTGTCCGCGAACAACCTGAACGCCCCCAGGAACTGAGCCCGCCCGACCGCCGGCGACGCATCAGCCCCCAGCGTCATGATCACGCCGGCACCCAACCCGTTGCCGATCCCCATTAGCAGCGCGACCGCGGTCAGCGTCACCATGGTGTGGGTCAGCGGCAGCAGCAGGTGCGCCAGACCGAGGACGAACATCGACGGTACGGCGACCCACTTGCGACCGAGGCGGTCCATCACCGACCCGGCCGGGTAGAACAGCAGCATGTCGACGGCGCCGGACAGCCCGAAGATGATGCTGGTGGTCTCCGGATCGAGTCCGATGTGCAGCGCCCACAGCGGGATCACCACCTGACGCGACGCCCGGACCGCACCGACCAGCAGCGCCCCGACCCCCAGGGTCCGCAACACCGGCAGGTGCTCCCGGATCACGGTCCACGTCGACTGCGCGACCACGGGACGGCTGCCGCGCGTCCGCCGTACCGACTCGATGTCGGGCAGGCTGAGCAGGACGCCGCAGGCCAGGACAGCGGCGACCAGGTGGACCCAGTAGGCGCCGTCGGTGCCGAGGAACCGCATCGCGAACGCGCCGAGGAACGGGCCGATGAAGGAGCCGATGCGCTGTACACCCCCGAGTGTGGACAGTGCACGAGCCCGCATCTCGATCGGCACGGCCTCGCTCAGGTAGGCCTGCCGGGCCAGTCCCCAGACCGCGCCGGCGACGCCGGTAGCGCCGATCGCGATCGCGAGCCCCCAGACCGTCGGTACCAGGAGGCAGGCGACCAGGGCCAGCGCGACCAGGCCGGTCGCGAGCAGCATCGCGTGGCGTTCACCGATTTTGCTGGTGAGCGCGCCGGCCGGGATGTCGCCGATGACCTGGCCGAGGCCCGCGGCCGCGACGACCAGCCCGGCGACCGCGACCGAGGCCCCGAGATGAGTGGCGGACACGGCCACGACCGGTGCGATCGCGCCCTGGCCGATGCCGTAGAGCAGCGCCGGGAGGTAGACCGACGGCGCGATTCGCCAGAGATTCATGAAGCCGGCCCGGACGCCAGCGCCGTACGGCGGTCGCGCTCGGCCTCGGTCGCCCCGAGCAACTCGGACACCGTCCACGCCGCCGGGACGATCAGCTCGCCGAGCTCTTCCAACCGCTCCGCCGGCAGCCGCAACTCGGGACCGGAGATCGACAGGCACCCCACGGCCTGACCGGAGTAGTCGAAGACCGGGGCCGAGACGGACCTGATCCCCGGTGTGCGTTCCGACATCGACTTGGCGAAGCCTCTCGTCCGGATCTCGGCCAGTTGCGCAGCCAGTACGGCGGGGTCTGTGATCGTCTGCGGAAGCACCTGCTCGAGTGGCGCGGCCAGCACCTCGGCCTGCCGTTGCCACGGCGAGAACGCGAGCAGCACCTTCCCCGGCGCCCCCAGCGGCAGCGGCACCGGGATGCCGAACTCCGTGTAGGTACGGCGCAACTGGTGCCGGCTCTCGACCTGGTCGAGGACGACCCGTTGCCCACTCGGAAGCAGCTCGTGCACGGCCGCGGTCTCCTCGGTGGCGTCCCGAAGCTCACGCAGGACCGGCATCGCGGCGTCACGCAGGCCGGCCGGGATGCCGCCGCTGTGCGCCAGTTGCACGACGAGCGGGCCGATCGCGTACCGGCGATGCGCGGTCTGCCGGATGAGGCCGTTCTCCTGCATCGCGAGCAGCAACCGGTGCACCGTGCTGGTGGACAGGCCGGTGGCCCGAGCCAGGTCGCTGATGCCGAGGTCGGGCGTGCGGGCGTCGAAGCAGCGCAGGATCGCCACCGCCCGGTCGATCGACTGCACCGACCCTCGGCGGAGCTCTTCTTCCTGCATAGCGGCAGAGTATCCCACAATGCGGGAAATGGACGCGGGTTTCCGGTCCGTGGACACCCAGGCCCCTAGGCTGCAAGGCGTCGCCGATCACTTGGGAGCCGCATGTCCGTCCAGCTGGGGTCCGTGAGGGTTGCTGAAGGCGATGAGGCCGCCGCGGTGGTCTCGGAGCGCGGGGTGGCGCTGGCCGCCGACCTGGGGTTCGACGGCGACGTGCTGTCGATCCTGTCGCGGACGTCGCTGAGCGACCTGGCCGCCGCGGCCGGTGATTTCCGCGACCCGGCCGGCTTCGAGTTCGTCGCGCCGTACCGGCATCCGCGCAAGCTCTGGGGCATCGGGCTGAACTACCTCGAGCACGCCGGCGACCTGTCGGAGAACGTGCCGACCGAACCGGCCTCGTTCATGAAGGGCGATCACACGATCATCGGGCCGGGTGACCCGATCCCGGTGCCCTCGCAGAGCACTCGGACCACGGCCGAGGCCGAGCTCGGGCTGGTGATCGGCCGCGAGTGCTACCAGGTCGAGGAGGATGAGGCGCTCGACTACGTGTACGGCGTCATCCCCGTGCTGGACCAGACCGCCGAGGACATCCTGGAGCGCAACCCACGGTTCCTGACCCGGTCGAAGAACTTCCCGGGGTTCTTCTCCTTCGGGCCGGCGATCGCCGGGCTGGACGCCGTACTCGCGCACTGGGGTTCGCTGGACGCGGTCGAGGTGTCGACGGTGATCAACGGCTCGGTGCACCGGAGCAACACGGTGTCCAACATGGCCTTCAGCCCGGCGTTCCTGGTCAGCTTCCACAGCAAGGTGATGCCGCTCTTCCCCGGCGACATCATCTCCACCGGTACGCCGGGAGCCGTCCACATCACCCCGGGTGACGTGGCCGAGTGCCGCATCCCCGGCGTCGGCACGCTCACCAACCCCGTGATCGCCGGCCGATGACCATCACCGAGTCCTGGCGCTCCATCGACGCCTGGCTGGCACGGCACGCTCCGGCGACGTACGCCGTACTCGCGCCGCCGGCGAGCTCGCCCTCGCACCGCACGACGGCCCGGTCGACTTCATCGACGCCTTCGCCGACCTGACCGGCTACCTGGAAGCCGTGGTCCACTCCCTCGGCCACGGCACCGGAATCAACAACTGGTACCCGTACCTCACCACCCGCCAAGAACTCTGGTGGGACCAGGGCCCGGACAAACGGTCCGTCAACGACGAACCCCTCGTCCGGGCCCCCAAGCTCGGTTAGCCCAGGACGGCGAGGGCGTCGATCTCCACCAGCATGGTTTCGAGGGGGAGGCCGGTGAAGACGGTGGTGCGGGAGGGGAGGACGCCGCTCGGGGTCCGGGCGGACAGGAACTCGGCGTAGGCCTCGTTCATCGCGGCGAAGTCGTCGCGGGTGGTGAGGTAGACACGCATCATCACCACGTCGTCGAAGCTGCCGCCACCAGCGGTCAGGATCGCCTCGACGTTCTGCAGCACCCGGGTGGTCTGGCTCTTCACGTCACCTTGGTGGACGAACTCGCCGGTGGCCGGGTCGACCGAGCCCTGGCCGGACACCTGCAGGATGTTGCCCTTGCGCACGCCCTGCGAGTACACCGGCAGCGGCGCCGGCGCGTCGGTGGTGGAGACGGCGGTCTTGTCGGACATCAGCGTCATACCTCTCAGTTGTAGTCAGCACTGATCGCTCGCGTGGTGGCCAGCAGGTCTGGCAGCAACTCCAGCACCTGCTCGTAGTTCAGCAGCACGTCGGGTACCGAGACGGACACCGCCCCGACGATCCGGCCGTCGCGGTCGGCGACCGGCGCCCCGATGCAGTTGATGAAGGACTCGTGCTCGGCCCGGTCCTGCGCCCAGCCCTGTGCCCGCACCTCGTCCAGCTCGTCCCGCAGTACGTCGGGATCGGTGATCGTCTGCGGGGTGAAGGCGTGGTAGTCGATCGCCGCCAGCAACGCCTCCCGCTGCCGCTTGGGCTGCGCCGCCAGCAACACCTTCCCGACCGCGGTGCAGTGCAGCGCAGCGGGTACGCCGACCTGCGAGTACATCCGCACCGACCGCACACTGTCCAGCTTGTCGACGTAGATGACTTCGCCGTTCTCCCAGGCCGCGAGGTGCACGGTCTGGCCGGTCCTCTGGTTCAGCTGCAGCAGATGCGGTGCAGCGACCGCGCGTACGACGTGCTGTTCGCGAGCCGCGTCCGCCAATGAGAACAGCCGCGACCCCAACCGGTAGCGGTGCGACTCGTCACGCCGTACGAACCTGTCTGCTTCCATGGTGCGCAGCAGCCGCAGCACGGTCGTCTTGTGTACGTCGAGCTCAGTCGCCAGCTGGTCCAGCGACCGCTCACCCTCCCCCAGGCTGGACAGGATCTGCAACGCCCTGGCGAGGCTCTGGCTCATGGCAGCGTCACACCCGACGGGCCGACCTTGACCACCGCCCACTCCTCGTCGGAGCAGTCCAGCAGCTTCTGACGTACGGCGGGATCCAACGGCGCAGCGTGGTCCTCCGGCACGGCCAGCACCGCCGCCGCACCCAGGTGCCCCTGCCGCAGCCGCTGCTTCATCGGCAACCCCTGCAACGTCCCCGCGAGGAATCCCGCCGCAAACGCGTCCCCGGCACCGACCGGCTCGACCACCTCGACCTGCAGCGCAGGAACCTCGGTACGGCGACCGTCCGGCTCCAGCACGAGCGCAGTGTGCGCATCGTTCTTCATCACCAACGTGCACCGCGGCCCGAGCAGCTCACGCAGCTCATCCGGATCACTGGTCCCCGCGAAGACCTCAGCCTCGTCCGCACCGATCAGTACGACGTCAGCCGCCCGCAGCACTCGCCACAGCGGCTCCGGGTCCTTGTCGCGCCACAAGGCCGGCCGCCAGTTCAGGTCGACACTCAAGATGTAGTCCCGCTCGTCGCCGGCCAAGCGCTCCAGCATCTCGGCGCAGGTGCTGGAGATGGCCGCGGTGATGCCGGTCGTGTGCACCAAGTCGGCAGCGGTCAGCCGTTCGCGCACCGCGGGCCGGTCCAGGAACGCCGGATCCATCGCAGACGCCGCCGAGCCGGAGCGGTAGTAATGCATCCGGGAGCGACCGTCCGTCGTGTGCTTCACGTACAGCCCGGTCGGCCGGTCCGGGTCAGCCTCGACCCCACCGATGTCGACCCCGCGCTCCTGTAGGTCGCGCAGTACGTGCCGACCGAACCCGTCGTCGCCCAGCCGCGAGACCCAGCTCGTCGAGACTCCCAGCGCAGCCAGTCCGCCGGCCACGTTGCACTCCGCGCCACCCACCGACCGCCGGAACGACTCGACGTCCTCCAGCGGCCCGCCGGTGTCCCCGGCGAGCATGATCATCGCCTCACCGAGACACACTGCACGTGAGACGACATCCGCCATCGGCGTTCTCCCGGAATGCTTGTCTTTGACTGGAGTTCGGGCGTGATGCTACAACCGTGAAGTCAGAATGCGCAATCACCGTTGCGTATTCTGCAATCTCAACCACCGCAGGGGATCAGATGCCAGCTTCGTACGACGCAGCAGCCCTCGCCGCACTTGCCGACCAACAGGTGAGTTGGCAGGACAAGGCACTACCGCCCGCCTTCTGGGGCCGGACCGTCGCCGAGGTGCTGGCCGGCAAGCCGCGGCTCTCCCAGCTGCCCACTCCGCTGATGACCCTGTCCGCGCCCGGCCTGCGACACAACGTGGACACCCTGGCTCGCTGGTGCGCGCACCACGGCGTAGAGCTGGCGCCGCACGGGAAGACGACGATGGCGCCCGCCCTCTGGGCGATGCAGCTCGAGGCCGGCTCCTGGGCGATCACCCTCGCGAACGGCTTCCAGCTCGGCGTCGCCCGCGCGTACGGCGTAAGCCGGGTGCTCATCGCCAACGCGATCATCTCCCCGCTGCAGCTGCGCTGGATCGCCGACGAGCTCGCCGCCGATCCGACGTTCGAGGTCCTGGTCTGGGCCGACTCGGTCCGGACGGTCGAGATCATGGAGGCGGCCCGGGCGGCGCACGTCGGACCGGACGCACGGCCGCTCGACGTCCTCGTGGAGGTCGGCGGACTCGACGGACGGACCGGGGCCCGCGACGCGGAGACCGCGGTCGCCGTCGGCGAGGCGATCGCGAATGCGTCGACCCTGCGGCTCGCCGGCGTCGCCGGTTACGAAGGTGCGATCGGCCACGGCGTCGAAGAGGCCGACCTCGAGCCGGTGCGCGCGTACCTCCGCGAGCTGGCCGGGATCCACACCCGCCTCAAGGGTCTGTACGACGCCGACGTCGTACCCGTGGTGAGCGCCGGCGGCAGCCAGTACTTCGACGACGTCGCGACCGTACTCGCCCCGCTCGGCGAGGACGGCGCGCGAGTGGTGCTCCGGTCGGGCGCCTACATCACCCACGACGACGGCATGTACCGCCGGATGTCACCGCTCGGCGAGGCGCCGCGGACCGACGGGGACCGACTGGTTTCCGCGATGCACGGCTGGGTCCGGATCACCTCGCAACCCGAACCAGGACTGGCGATCTTCGACGCCGGCCGACGCGACCTGCCGTTCGACCAGGACCTGCCGGAGCCACAGCTGATCCGGCCGCGGGCCGAGGGCGAGCCGGTGCTGAAGGCGGCCGGGATGACCGTCGCCAAGCTGAACGACCAGCACGGCTACCTGCGGTTCGACGGCGATCCGGTGCTGATCGGCGACGAGCTCCGGGTCGGGCTCTCACACCCGTGCACGGCGTTCGACAAATGGGGACTGATCCCGGTCGTGCACGACCCGGACGCCGCCGATCCCGTCGTCGTCGACCTGGTCAGGACCTTCTTCTGACATGGCCGACCTCCTGATCAAGGGCGCCACGGTCCTGGACGGATCCGGCGCTCCCGGCGTGCAGGCCGACGTGGCCGTCGACGGCGCCCGCATCGTGGCCATCGGCAACGATCTGCCGGCCGGCCGCCGGACGATCGACGCCGACGAGCTGGTGCTGTCGCCCGGCTTCATCGACATGCACGCGCACTCCGACCTGCAGATCCTGGCCAACCCGGACCACACCGCGAAGGTCAGCCAGGGCGTCACGCTGGAGGTGCTCGGCCAGGACGGCCTGTCGTTCGCCCCGATCGACGACCCGACCCGGGCCGCGCTCCGGCGCCAGATCGCCGGCTGGAACGGCGAGCCGGACGACTTCGACTTCACCTGGTCCACAGTCGGTGGCTACCTGGACCGTCTCGACCAGGGGATCGCCTGCAACGCGTCGTACCTGGTTCCGCAGGGCACGCTGCGGATGTTGGTCGTCGGCACCGAGAACCGTCCGGCCACCCGCGCCGAGCTCGACGAGATGAAGCGACTGCTCGCCGAGGGACTGCAGCAGGGCGCCGTCGGGATGAGCAGCGGCCTCACTTACACCCCCGGCATGTTCGCGACCACCGCCGAGCTCGTCGAGCTCTGCACAGTCCTCGCCGAGTACGGCGGCTACTACAGCCCGCACCAACGCTCGTACGGCGAAGGCGCACTGGACGCTTACGGCGAGATGGTCGAGGTGGCCCGGCAGTCCGGGTGCGCCCTGCACCTCACACACGCGGTGATGAACTTCGAGCCGAACCGCGGTCGCGGCACCGACCTGGTGGCGATGATCGACAAGGCGGTCGCGAACGGCGTCGACGTCACCACCGACACCTACCCGTACTTGCCTGGCGCAACAACCCTCGCGGCGATCCTGCCCAGCTGGACTGCCGAGGGCGGGCCGGACGCTCAGCTGTCCCGGCTCCAGGACACAGAGTCGCGCCGGCGGATCGCCCACGAGATGGAGCACCTCGGGTCGGACGGCTGCCACGGCTGCGTGACCGACTGGAACACCATCGAGATCGGCGGCGTGAAGAACCCGGCGCTCAACGACGCCGTGGGCAAGACCGTCGCGGCCCTGGCCACCTCGGGCAGCCGGCAGCCGGCTGAGGTGTTCTTCGACCTGCTGATCCGGGACAACCTGGCCACCTCGATCCTGCAACACGTGGGGCACGAGGAGAACGTCCGGACGATCATGCGGCACTCGAGCCACACCGGCGGCTCGGACGCGATCCTGGTCGGTGCGAAACCGCATCCGCGCTCGTGGGGCACGTTCCCGCGCTATCTCGGCCGGTACGTACGCGAGCTCGGCGTCCTGGAGCTCGCCGACTGCATCCACCATCTGACCGGCCGCCCGGCCCGGCGGCTGCGGCTGACCGATCGCGGGCTGGTCCGGGAGGGGTACTACGCGGACCTGGTGCTGTTCGACCCGGACACCGTGATCGACACCGCGACCTTCGACGATCCGCGGCAGCAGGCCGAAGGGATCCCGTACGTCTTCGTCAACGGTGTGGCTGTCATCGACGACGGCCGCCGTACCGATGCACTCCCCGGCAGCGCTGTCCGCCTGAAAGGAAGCCGATGAAAACGCTGGAACTGCTCCGCGCCGACCGTGTGCTGACCGTCGTGCGGGCGCCGGAGATCAGCGACGCCCGTGACCTGTGCGCCGCGCTGGTTGCCGGCGGCATTCATGTCGTCGAGCTGACCTACACGACCCCGGACCTTCCCAAGCATCTCGAACGCGCCGCGGCGACCGCTTCGGAAACCGGTGCGGTGGTGGGCGCGGGCACCGTGCAGACCGGGGCGCACGCGAAGCAGGCGATCGACGCCGGCGCGCAGTTCCTGGTCACGCCGGGCCAGGGTCCCGAGGCGGCCGCGATCGCCGAGGCCGCGCGTGCGGCCGGGATCCCCGTCGTGCTCGGCGCGTTCACGCCTTCCGAGGTGATGACTGCGCTCGCGCTCGGCTCCGACGCGGTGAAGATCTTCCCGGCCCACCAGCTCGGGCCGAAGTACTTCAAGGACCTCAACGGCCCGTTCCCCGGCGTGCCGCTGATCCCGTCCGGTGGCGTCAACGCCGGCAACGCCCGCGACTTCCTCGCCGCGGGAGCTTTGGCCGTCAGCGCCGGTACGGATGTCGTCGCCCCGGCGGACGTGGTCGCGGGGAACTGGCAGGACATCACCGCCAAGGCCGAGGCGTTCTGCAAGGCGCTGCAGTGAAGGTGACAGCGGTCGAGACCATCCGGCCGCGAGTGCAGTCCAACCTGTGTTTCGTGCGGTTGCACACGGACTCCGGGCTGACCGGCCTCGGCGAGTCCTTCTTCGGCGCGGCCGCGGTGGAGGCGCACATCCACGAGACGGTCGCTCCGGTACTGCTCGATCTGGACGACCCGGCGCCGCAACAGGTCGCTGCAGTGCTGGCGCCGTACGTCGGTTATCAGGGCGGTGGGGCCGAGTTGCGCGGCAACGGCGCAGTCGACGTCGCGCTGTGGGACCTGATGGGTCAGGCCACCGGGTTGCCGTTGGCGCGGCTGCTCGGTGGGCCGGTGCGGGATCGCATCCGGACGTACAACACGTGCGCGGGCGTCCGGTACATCAGCACGTCGACGCGGCAGAACTCCTCGAACTGGGGCCTGCCTGCCGACGCCGGTGAGTACGAGGACCTGTACGCGTTCATGCACCACCCGGCCCGGCTTGCCCGCGAACTGTGGGACGAGGGCACCCGCGGGATGAAGATCTGGCCGTTCGACCAGGCCGCCGAGGAGAGCAACGGCACCGACATCTCACCGCGCGCGCTCGCCGCCGGGCTGGACATCGTCGAGGCGATCCGGGCCGAGGTCGGACTCGAGATGGACCTGATGATCGAGTTGCACGGCTTGTGGACCCGGACCGCGGCCGCCAAGCTCGCTCGGGCGCTGACGGAGTTCCGCCCGTTCTGGATCGAGGACCCGCTGCGCCCGGACGCCGCCGACGCACTCGGTGCGCTCCGCGCGGAGATCGACGTACCGATCGCGACCGGCGAGACCTGCATCGGGCGGCGCGGCTTCCTGCCGCTGTTCCAGCGCGGCGCGGTCGACGTCGCCACCCTCGACATCGGCTGGACCGGCGGCATCACCGAGGCGGTCAAGATCGCCTCGCTCGCGGACGCGTTCTCGGTCCCGATCGCACCGCACGACTGCACGGGCCCGGTCTCGCTCGCTGTCGCGACGCATGTGGTGTGCAGCCAGCCGAACGGGCTGATCCAGGAAACCGCTCGGTCTTTCATCCGCACCTGGTACGCCGAACTGGTCGAAGGGCTCCCGGAGTTGGTCCCGGGCGAGGTTGTTCTGCCTACCTCGCCCGGGCATGGTGTGCGCCTGCGTGACGACCTGGACGCGGTCTCCCGGCTAACCGATCAGCTCTAGAACCGGACCTTCGTGGAGTGCCCGGTAGACCTTGTCGCGCAGGGCATTCGCCTCCGCGTCGGTCAGAGTCCGGTCGACCGGCCTGAGGATCAGACGCACCAGCACGTTTCGCTGGCCGGGGTTCAGCTGGAGCCGATCGCGGGCGGGCTGCGGCAGATCGTCGTACGACGTCTCGCTGATCACGTCGACCGACTCCGCGGCGTCGGCGTCGGGGCCGAGGGCGTTGCGGACCTTGTCACCGATCGCCTCGGGTGACAGGTCGGCTGCCGCGTCCACGACGACGGACAGGTCACGGCGGACCGGTGGCATCGACGAGACCGACTTGTACGGCGACAGGTCGAGCATCTGGTCGGCCACGCGGGGATCGGTTGACCGGAGCAACCGAATGTCCCTGATGCCCTTGCGGAGCATCAAGAGCCGGTCCAGCCCCGGCCCCATGGCCAGACCGGTCCAGCTCTCGTCCAGACCGGCCTTCCTGAGCACGGGCGGCGCCGCGACACCGCACTCACCGATCTCGATCCACTGGTCGTCCAGCAGTACGTCGATCTGGCGGCCGTGGATCGTGTACGGGTGCACCGCGGGCACCGTCCGATACGTCTGGCCCGGCAGGACGGTGTCGACGAGCCGGGCGATCATGTCCTCCAGCTCGGGCTCGCCGAGGGTGACGTTCCGGCTGATCCGCCACAGGTCGAGCTGGTGCGGCGTACCGGTGTGCTGCCAGTCGACGGAGTCGCGGCGGTAGCAGATCCCCGCACAGATCATCAGCACGTCGGACGACGTACTCGTTGCCAGCTCCCGCAGCGCCGGCGGGATCATCGCGGACGTGTGACTGCGCAACACCTCGCCTTCGGAGGCGTAGCGGGTGTAGCGGGCTTCCCGGGTCACCGCGTCGGCGGCGTACCCGAGGTTGTCGTAGTTGTCGGCCAGCGGGACGACCGGATGGTCGCGTCTGGTCCAGATCTCGGTGTACGGCCAGGCCTGGCCGAGCGCCGTACGGATCGAGTCGACGATCAGCTGGATCGCGTGCGGGCCCTGGGCCGGGTCGGTCAGGTCGCGCAGGGACAGGGCAGCGTGCAGTTCTTCGATGGTGATCGACATCGGAGTCTCTCCAAGGGTGACGGTCTCGACGGGGGTCCACCCCGGTCGGCCGCGGTCCTCAGGAGAGAGCGCAGCAGCGGCTCACCCCGTCGGCACCGTCGTGCCGGCCGGGGCGCAGAAATCGCCGCCCATACTGCGTCATGCGACCAGGGTACCCGCTCGCGCCCGAAGGTCTCGTGTGGAAATTTTCTGCCCGGAGCACCGGACCGGTGCGACGATGGGGCGCATGCGATGGATCGACACGCTCGAAGCCGCGGCCGCCGAGAAGCTCCCGGAGGCAGTGCATCGGTACTTCCGGCAGGGCTCGGCCGGCGGGATCAGCGCCGGCGAGGCGGTCGAGGCGTGGTCGGCGTACCGGTTCCGGCCCCGGGTGCTGCAGGACGTGTCGACGGTCTCGGTGCGGACGACGGTGCTCGGCACGCCGGTCGACGTACCGGTGCTGGTCGCGCCGTCGACGATGCATCGGATGGCGGATCCCGATGGCGAGGTTGCGACGGCGACTGGAGTCGGCGGGGCTGGGTCGCTGATCGGACTGTCCAGCAACGCCGGGACGACGTTCGCCGATCTCGGGGCGACCGGGGTGCCGTGGTTGCTGCAGATCTACGTCGTGCGAAACCGGTCGGTCACCGAGCGGATGCTCGATGCCGCGGTCGAGGGTGGGGCGCGGGCCGTCGTACTGACCGTCGATACGCCGGTTGTCGGTCGCAAAGAGGACACCGGCGAGACGGTGTGGGATCTCGTGCAGCCCGGTCAGGTGTTGGCGAACCTGCCAGCGGGTGACTGGACCGACGACGACCTGGCGAAGGCGGACGACCTGGGTCCGGACGTGATCGGCTGGCTCGCCGAGCGCACCGGGCTGCCCGTGGTGGTGAAGGGCGTGCTGCGCGGCGACGACGCCAAGCGGTGCGCGGACGCAGGCGCGGCCGGTGTGATCGTCTCGAACCACGGTGGCCGGCAGCTGGATGGTGCGATCCCGACCGCGCTGGCGCTGCCGGAGGTCGCGGAGGCGCTGGCCGGCACGAGTACGGAGGTCTACGTCGACGGCGGTATCCGGCGCGGCGAACACGTGCTGGCCGCGTTGGCACTGGGCGCTCGTGCGGTCTTTGTCGGCCGGCCGGCGCTCTGGGCGCTCACGGTCGGCGGCTCCGCGGGAGTCACCCGGCTGCTCACGGAGCTCGGCGAGGAGTTGGAGCACTGCCTGCGCCTGGTCGGCTGCCCCACGCCCGCCGACCTCACCCCGGACCTCGTCACCCGGCACTTCAGGGACTGATTGCGGTGGACAGCCTGCGGATCGTCACACTGAACGCCTTCCCGGCCGGCTACCGGCTGGTCCACGACTTCGCCGAGCGGAACGGTCACGAGATCGCGCTGGTGGTCACGCTGCCGCACACCGACCGGTACGGCGCCTCGATCCGGCCGATGGTCCTGGACCTGCCGTCGGAGAGCAACGTGCTGATCACCGCCAAGCTGCGGACGGTGGCGGCGCCGGCGATCGCGGCGCTCCGCCCGGACGTGATCATCTCGGCCGCGTTCCCGCGCCTGATCCCGGCGGAGATCCTCGAGCTCCCCGAGTACGGCGCGATCAACTGCCACCCGTCGCCGCTCCCGGCCGGCCGCGGGCCGACGCCGCAACGGCTGATCTACGAAGGTGACGACCGAGTCGGCGCGACCGTGCACCGGACCGCCGCCGAGTTCGACACCGGCGCGATCCTGGCACAGCGGATCGCGCCACTCCCGGAGGATCTCAACGGCACCGGCATCATGCAGACCTGGCGCACCCTTCTGTCCGAGTGCCTGGACGAAGCCGTCCCCCGCCTGGTCGCCGGCGATCCCGGCCTCCCGCAGAACCCGGCCGACGCCACCGAAGCCCCGTTGTTCACCGAGGCAGAACACTTCCTGGACCTCACCGAGCCGGCCCACGTGATCCGCCGCAAGGCCGCAGCCCTGAACGTCACCTCCCCCGCCGCCCGCCTGACCCTCAACGGCACCACCCACCTCATCACCCGCACCGACCCCGCCCCCGCCTCCCCGTCCCCCACACCCCCCGGCACCGTCCTGGCCGAACACCCCAACGGCTGGACCCTACAAACCGCCGACCACCCCCTCCACCTAACCCGAGCCACCCCCTGACTCCAGGAATGCAAAAGGCCCCGGTCAGTGACCGGGGCCCTTCGTGTGTGTGGATCAGGCGTCTGCGTTTTCCTCGGTGAGGTTGCGGGTGAGGTTGGGGTCAACCTGGACACCCGGGCCCATCGTGGTCGAGAACACCGTCTTCTTGATGTAGCGGCCCTTCGAGCTGGCCGGCTTCAGCCGGAGGATCTCCTCCAGCGCGGCGCTGTAGTTCTCCACCAGCTGTGCCTCGTCGAAGGACGCCTTGCCGATGATGAAGTGCAGGTTCGCGTGCCGGTCGACCCGGAACTCGATCTTGCCGCCCTTGATGTCGGACACGGCCTTCGTCACGTCCGGGGTGACCGTGCCGGTCTTCGGGTTCGGCATCAGGCCACGCGGACCGAGGACGCGGCCGAGCCGGCCGACCTTGCCCATCAGGTCGGGGGTGGCGACGACGGCGTCGAAGTCGAGCCAGCCGTCGGTCACCTTCTTGATCATGTCGTCGTCGCCGACGAAGTCGGCGCCGGCGGCCCGTGCGGCCTCGGCCTTGTCACCGGTGGCGAAGACGAGGACCCGTGCCGTCTTGCCGGTACCGTGCGGAAGGTTGACGGTGCCGCGCACCATCTGGTCGGCCTTGCGGGGGTCGACCCCGAGGCGCATCGCGACGTCCACGGTGGAGTTGAACTTCTTGCTGCCGGCGGCCTCCTTGGCCAGCCGGATCGCCTCGATCGGCGTGTACAGCTTGTCGAAGTCGATCTTCTCCGCGACTGCGCGGTAGGCCTTGCTGCGCTGTGCCATTGCTGTTCCTCTCTGGGGTGTGGTCCGCGGGCGGCGCTTCGCCCTGCCACAACTGCGTGAAGTGTGGTGCTGGTACGGCGACCGACCGGTCAGCCGGCGCGGTTCGTCGTACCTGGTTGTTTCTCGGCCGGTCTCAGCCGTCGACGGTGACGCCCATCGAGCGCGCGGTGCCCTCGATGATCTTCATCGCGGCGTCGATGTCGCGGGCGTTCAGGTCCGGCATCTTGGTGGTGGCGATCTCGCGGACCTGGTCCTTGGTGATCTTGCCGACCTTGTCGCGCTGCGGAACGGCCGAGCCCTTCTGCAGACCGGCGGCCTTCTTGATCATCTCCGGCGCCGGCGGCGTCTTGGTGATGAAGGTGAAGGAGCGGTCTTCGTAGATGGTGATCTCGACCGGAACCACGTTGCCGCGCATGGACTCCGTCTGGGCGTTGTACGCCTTGCAGAACTCCATGATGTTGACGCCGTGCGGACCGAGCGCGGTACCGACCGGCGGTGCCGGCGTCGCGGCGCCGGCCTGGAGCTGCACCTTGACCAGGGCAGCGATCTTCTTCTTCGGAGGCATTCTTCGGGTCCTTAGACTTTCTGGATCTGGCTGAAGCTGAGTTCCACCGGGGTCTCCCGGCCGAAGATCTCGACCAGCGCCTTGATCCGCTGGGCGTCGGCGTTGATCTCCGTGATCGTGGCGTGCAGGGTCGCGAACGGCCCGTCGACCACCATGACCGAGTCGCCGACCCCGAAGTCGGCCACCTCGACCTTCTTCTTGGTCGCGGTCTTGGTGGGTGCGGCGCCGGCTTCGGCAGCCGCCGCCTCGGCCGCCGCCACGACGGCCGGAGCGAGCATCTTCTCGACCTCTTCGAGGCTGAGCGGTACGGGCTTCTGGCTGTTCCCGACGAAGCCGGTCACCGACGGCGTGTGCCGCACGGTCGCCCAGGACTCGTCGGTCAGGTCCATCCGGACCAGCACGTAGCCGGGGAGCACGGTGCGCTTCACCATCCGGCGCTGCCCGTTCTTGATCTCGGCGACCTCTTCGGTCGGCACGATGATCTCGAAGATGTAGTCCTCCATGTTCAGGGAGGTGATCCGGTTCTCCAGGTTGCTCTTGACCCGGTTCTCCATCCCCGAGTACGTGTGCACCACGTACCAGTCGCCGAACTGCGAGCGCAGCCGGGTGCGCAGCTCCTCGAGCGGGTCGCCCGGCTCTTCGGGCTCCTCGTCCTCGTCGCCGGCCTGCGCGGCAGCGGCCGCGGCGGCGAGCGCGGCCACGTCGGCGTCGTCGTCGGCCGCCGTACCGGTCTCGTCCTCGGCGTCCTCGTCGGAGTCACCGGCGGAGGAGAAGACCAGTTCGTCGGCGGCCGGCTCCTCGTCGGTGTCCGCGGGCGCCGTCTCGGCGGTCTCGGCGGCCAGCTCGTCGGCGGCGTCCTCGACGTCGGACGCGGTCACGACCTCGTCGTCCTCCGCGTCGTCGGCGGCGGCGACCACCACGACCGGCTCGTCGTCGGAGTCGTCATCGTCGGCGGGGCCGTCCTCGGCCTCGTCGTCGGCGGTGTACTCCGCGGCGTCGTCGTCAGCGTCCTCGTCCTCGTCCTCGTCAGCGTCGTCGTCAGCGTCGTCGAGGTTCGCGAACGGGTCGTCGTCATCGTCACCGAACAGGTCGTCATCGTCGTCGGTGGCGTTCTCGTCGAAGTCGAAATCGACGTCGTCGTCGGAGTCAGCGGATACGTCGAACTCGCCCTCGTAGTCGAGGACCTCGTCGTCGCGCTCGGACACGTTGTACTCCGTCATCTCTGCATCGGGGTCTTGTCTGGTTCTCTGCTTCGGGTCGGGCCGCGGCCCGGGATCCCCGGCGTTCGTGGGCGGCTGCGAACTCAGCCGAAGATCTTGAACATCGCCCAGCCGAAGGCGAGGTCGAGGACCGAGACGATCGCGATGACGAACACCACGAAGGTCAGGACGACCACGAAGTAGGTGGACAGCTGCTTGCGAGTCGGCCAGACGACCTTGCGGAGCTCGGCGACCACCTGGCGGTAGAAGCGCAGCAGGCGGTTGCCCGACTTGCTCTCCGCAGGTTTGCCGGCGCCGGACGGTGCCGGGGTGCGCGTCTCCGTCACGACCTACCTCTTTCGCTAGCGGCGGCCTGACCGGCCCTGCGCCGGTCAGGATTTGCAGGGCACGAGGGACTTGAACCCCCAACCTTCGGTTTTGGAGACCGATGCTCTGCCAGTTGAGCTAGTGCCCTCTGCAATCCTCCGGACGCCGCGGGACCTGATCTCGGGCATGCCGATTCAGGGCCACCAACGCCCGGACTAGAAGAGTGTACGGGGTCGAAGCCACCTGGTCGAACTGAGGCCCTACCCCGCACGACCCCCACCCGGGCGCCGCACCGCGACCAGAACCATACAGCCTCCACGTCCCCAACGGACCGGGGGCCCGCCACGTTCCCGGGATCCCGGACCGCCACGCCATCACAACCACGCCGTCGGACGAGGCCGCCGCGGGGCTCTCACCGGATCCCGCCGGTTGTGATGGCCTGACGGTCCGGATGTGACCACAGGGAGTGCTGGTGCCAGGATGGGGGCCATGGGTTCCAGGGTTTCGGCGCGGATCGGCGCCATCAGTGAGTCGGCGACGCTCGCGGTCGACAGCAAGGCGAAGGCGCTCAAGGCGGCCGGCCGGCCGGTGATCGGGTTCGGCGCCGGCGAGCCGGACTTCCCGACGCCGGACTACATCGTCGAGGCGGCGGTCGAGGCCGCCCGCGATCCGAAGAACCACCGCTACAGCCCGGCCGGCGGCCTGCCCGAGCTCAAGCAGGCGATCGTCGACAAGACCAAGCGCGACTCCGGCTTCGAGGTCGAGGCCGCCCAGGTGCTGGTCACCAACGGCGGCAAGCACGCGGTCTACAACACGTTCGCGACGCTGCTCGACCCGGGTGACGAGGTGCTGCTGCCGGCGCCGTACTGGACGACGTACCCGGAGACCATCCAGCTGGCCGGCGGGGTGCCGGTCGAGGTGCTCGCCGACGAGACGCAGAACTACTGCGTCACCATCGAGCAGCTCGAGGCGGCCCGGACCGAGAAGACCAAGGCCCTGCTGTTCTGCTCCCCGTCGAACCCGACCGGCGCGGTCGACAGCCCGGAGGCGATCGAGGCGATCGGTCGCTGGGCGCTCGAGCACGACCTGTGGGTGATCACCGACGAGATCTACGAGCACCTGACGTACGGCGACACGCAGTCCACGTCGATCCCGGTCGCCGTACCGGAGCTCGCGGACAAGACCGTCGTCCTCAACGGCGTCGCCAAGACCTACGCGATGACCGGCTGGCGGGTCGGCTGGATGATCGGCCCGAAGGACGTCATCAAGGCCGCGACCAACCTGCAGTCGCACCAGACCTCGAACGTCTGCAACGTCGCGCAGCGGGCCGCGATCGCCGCGCTGACCGGCGACCTGAGCGCGGTCGACGAGATGAAGAAGGCGTTCGACCGCCGACGCCAGACGATGGTCCGGCTGCTGAACGAGATCCCCGGCGTCGAGTGCCCGGAGCCGACCGGCGCGTTCTACGCGTACCCGTCGGTCAAGGGCGTGCTCGGCAAGGAGATCAACGGGCGGACGCCGGCCTCGTCGGCGGAGCTGGCCGAGATCATCCTGGACGAGGCCGAGGTGGCCGTGGTGCCGGGTGAGGCGTTCGGCGCGCCCGGGTACCTGCGGCTGTCGTACGCGCTCGGCGACGCGGACCTGGCCGAGGGCGTCGGCCGGATCGCCAAGCTGCTCAGCTGAGCTCTCCGGGCCGTCCATCCACAGGGTGGACGGCCCGATTTCTGTCCGGGCGCTGTGGATCGGTAACCTTCTGTGATGACGCATCGGGATCTGCGGGTGCTGCCGAAGGCGCATCTGCATCTTCACTTCTCGGGCTCGATGCGGCACCTGACGCTGGTCGAGCTGGCGGACAAGCACGGCGTCCGGCTGCCCGACGCGCTGCGCACCGACTGGCCGCCGGAGCTGTCTGCGGCCGACGAGCGCGGCTGGTTCCGGTTCCAGCGGCTGTACGACATCGCTCGCTCGGTGCTGCGCACGGAGGACGACGTCCGGCGCCTGGTCCGGGAGGCGGCCGAGGACGACCGGGCCGACGGCTCCCGCTGGCTCGAGATCCAGGTCGACCCGTCGGGGTACGCGAACCGCTTCCACGGCATCACCGAGTTCACCGACCTGGTCTTGGACGCGGCCCGGGACGCCGCGGCCTCGACCGGGATCGCGGTCCAGGTCGTGATCGCGGCCAACCGCACCCGCCATCCGTTGGACGCACGGACGCTGGCTCGACTCGCCGCGCAGTACGTCGGACGCGGAGTGGTCGGATTCGGGCTGTCGAACGACGAGCGCCGGGGGACGACGTCGGAGTTCGCCGCGGCCTTCCGGATCGCGCGGCACGCCGGGCTGCTCGCTGCGCCGCACGGTGGTGAGCTGTGCGGCCCGGCAACTGTCCGAACCTGTTTGGACGAGTTGGGCGCCGGGCGCATCGGTCACGGAGTGCGCGCGGTCGAGGACCCCGATCTGCTGAAGCGTCTGGTCGACGCGCAGGTCGCGTTGGAGGTCTGCCCGGCGTCCAACGTCTCGTTGGGCGTCTACCACCGGCCGGAGGACGTCCCGCTGCGACAACTCTACGAAGCGGGCGCCCGAATCGCGCTCGGCGCCGACGACCCTCTGCTCTTCGGCTCCCGCCTGGCCGAGCAATACGAAACTGCCCGCACGGTCCACGCCTTCACCGACGAAGAACTGGCCGACCTGGCCCGCGGCTCGATCCTCGCCTCCACCGCCCCGCCCGAAGCCCAAAAGGCCCTCCTCACAGACGTAGACACCTGGCTCGGGGTCAGCAGTCCGGCGGCGGTTCCGACGTACTAGCTCGAAATGCCGGGAGAGTGCCGGTTCGGTTCCTAGGCAGGTCATTGTCGGGGGGCTTCGGCGGGGATTACGTTCTGTGCATGACGCCGACGAAGATCCTGCTGCCAGAGGACGAGCTGCCGACCCGTTGGTACAACGTGCTGCACGATCTGCCCACGCCACCGCCGCCGGTGCTGCATCCGGGCACCGGGCAACCAGTGGGGCCGGACGATCTGGCGCCGCTGTTCCCGATGGACCTGATCCTGCAGGAGGTCTCCCAGGACCAGTACGTCGACATCCCCGGTGAGGTGCTGGACGTCTACCGGCTCTGGCGGCCGAGTCCGCTCTATCGGGCGCATCGGCTGGAGAAGGCGCTCGATACCCCGGCGCGGATCTACTACAAGTACGAAGGCGTCTCCCCGGCCGGGTCGCACAAGCCGAACACCGCTGTGCCGCAGGCGTTCTACAACGCGAAGTCGGGCGTCCGGAAGCTCACCACCGAGACCGGTGCCGGTCAATGGGGTACTGCGCTGGCGTTTGCGTGCGCGCAGTACGGGCTGGAGTGCGAGGTCTGGCAGGTGCGGGCGTCGTACGACCAGAAGCCGTACCGGCGGACGATGATGGAGGTCTTCGGCGCGACCGTGCACCCGAGCCCGTCGGAGCTCACCGAGGCCGGGCGGAAGATCCTGGCCGAGAACCCGTCGTCGACCGGGTCGCTCGGGATCGCGATCAGTGAGGCGGTCGAGGTCGCGGTGCAGGATCCCGAGGTGCACTACGCGCTCGGGTCGGTCCTCAACCACGTGCTGCTGCACCAGACGATCATCGGCGAGGAGGCGCTGATCCAGCTCGCGATGGTCGGCGAGACACCCGACCTGCTGGTGGGCTGCACCGGCGGCGGGTCGAACTTCGGCGGCCTGGCGTTCCCGTTCATGCGGGAGAAGTGGGCGGGCCGGATGGCGCCGGTCGTCCGCGCGGTCGAGCCGGCCGCATGCCCGTCGCTGACCCAGGGGACGTACGCGTACGACTTCGGCGACACGATCGGGATGACGCCGCTGATGAAGATGCACACCCTCGGCCACGACTTCGTCCCGGACCCGATCCACGCCGGCGGCCTGCGGTACCACGGGATGAGCCCGCTGATCAGCCACCTCTACGAGACCGGCGAGATCGAGGCCGTCGCCAAACCGCAGTCCGAGTGCTTCGCGGCCGGCGTCCAGTTCGCCCGCACCGAGGGCATCGTGCCTGCTCCCGAGCCGACCCACGCGCTCGCGGCGGCGATCGAGGAAGCCCAACGCTGCAAGGAGTCCGGCGAGGAGAAGGTCATCCTCACCGCCCTCTGCGGCCACGGCCACCTGGATCTCGCCGCCTACAACGCGTACCTCACCGACACCATCACCGACCGAGCCTGGGACGACGCCGAAATCCAGTCCGCCGTCCAGCAAGCCCTCAGCCGCCTCCCCGCCCTCAGCTAGCTTCCACCCCGTTTCCACCAGGGCTTGGGCCGCTTCCCCACGGCGCTCAACCAGTCGTCCGGGACGGCCCAACCCCTGGCCGCAATCGCCTCGAAGTACTGCGCCTTGAGCGTCTCCGGCAACCAGTACGTCGCGCTGATCTGGTCGGCGACCTCGAAGTACGACACACGAAGCCCATCGCTCCACACGGTGGCAAGGTTCGAGCAGTACGCCAGTCGCACGTAGTCCCAGCGGGCCTGGTCGTCAGCCATGTCGTAGGTCCGCTCGGTGGTCTGCAGCAATCGCCGCTTCGGCCGCGGCTCCTGCTCGATCGCGTCGATCAGCCCCTGAACCACCACCCGGTCGTCGGTCATCTCGTCCGGCAACCTCAACCCGACCGGATCGAGCACCACCGGCCCCAAGCGCGGCCCGGCGACCTCCAGAAACACCTCCAACAACGCGAACGCCGCCTCCGCCCGCCCAAACCGCGCAAGCTCCGCGTGCAACGTCGTCACCGCCTCCTCAGCCACCCGCCAACCCTAGAACCCACCACCCCCAACCACCCGCCAACTCCACCGCACGCACTCCTCGCACCCACACCCCTGCCACCTCTCGGCCCGTGGGCTTCGTACACCTCAGCCCCCCTCGTGCCTGGTCCATCTCATGCACCTCGACACCCTTGCGACCCCCTTGTGCCTGGCACCACCTCGCTCCCCTTGTGCCACCCCGCACCCCGTGCACTTCCACACCGTCCACCGCTCGGGGTGCCCGCACTCTGACACCCCTGCCCCACACTGCGCGCGCATCTGCCCCGCACCCCGCTGCTGCCCTCGCCGCCGGCGACCTGAGCGACCACTCAGCAGCCCGTGCACCCCACACCGCGCGCTCGTGCGCATGCACTTGCCGGGTGACCTCAGCCCCTGCGCCCGCGCACACACGGCTGTTGCACGGCTGCCGCTCGTACACCCTGCCCAGCGCACCGCCGGCTGCTCGCACGGCTGCCGCTCGTGCACCAAGCACCCGCGGCTGCCGCCCGTGCGTTCCGCCCCTCCCTCGGCGGCGTGGTGCGGGATGGCTTCGGCCTTGGTGGGGCCCGGGGGGTGGGGTTGATTTGCCCCTGGTAGAAGCCGGGCTGTTGCGGAGTGGTGGGGCTTTCGTGGGGGGATCTGCCCCGGGTTGCCCTGGGATGCCCCGGGGTTCACGCTCAGCTAGCGGCCGTCGAGGAGCAATCTGCCCCGGCGCGGCGACGTGGCACGGGAGTTGAGGGTGCTGAAGGCCCTTGTGGGGCGGGGCAATCGGGGCAGGGCGGGGCAGCGCGGGGCAGTTGGGGGCAGATCATCCACAGGGGCCTTTGAGGCGGTCGCAGACGGTGTTTGGGCACCTACAGTTACCGCCATGCCAGAGCCCAACGAACTGCTGCGAGCCGCCCGCGAGCGGACGCCGTCGCGGCGCGCGCCCGGTGAGCAGATGTCCCGGGCCGAGCTCGCGGAGGCGGTCTGCACGTGGCTGTGGGAGACGACCGAGACGAAGTACGAGCTCGACGGCCACTACATCGCCAAGCTCGAACGCGGCGCAGTCCGCTGGCCGGGTGCGGCGTACCGGTCCGGCCTGCGCTTCGTGCTGAATGTCGCCGACGACAGCGAGCTCGGTTTCGTCCCGCCGGGTGGTCCCGGCACCGTCGACCCGGAGCCAGGGACCAGCTCGGTGCTCGGGATCGAGGACGACCTCGTGCAGGCCGGTGACGAGTCGTTCGGCCTGCTCGCCCTCGCCGAGGAGTCGAACGTCGGCGACCTGACCGTCGAACAGCTGCAAGCGGACATCCACCGGATCAGCCAGAGCTACCTACGCACGCAGACGAAAGCGTTGTTCGTCCGCACCCGCGCCGTACGCGACCGTGCCTTCCGACTGCTGTCCGGACGGCAGTCACCGAACCAGGCCCGCGACCTGTATGCCACGGCCGGCTGGGCGCTGACGCTGCTCGGCTGGATGGCGGTAGACCTCGGCCGCCCCGACGTCGCCGAGAGCCATACCCGGACCGCGTGGGCCTGCGCCGACGCGGCCGACCACGACGACCTGCGTGCCTGGGTCCGCGCCACGCAGCACACCGCCGCCTTCTGGCAGGACGACTTCGCTGCTGCGGCGGCGTACGCGCACGACGGCCTGCAGTACGCACGCGGCAGCTCGACGTTGTTCCTCGCGAGCGCGTCGGCAGTCGACCTGGCCCGATCCGGCCGCCACGCCGAGGCCCGCGAGGCCCTGTCGATCGCCATGCGTACGACGGTCCGGACCGACGTACCCGAGTTCGGCGGCCCGTTCCTGTGTACGCCAGAACGCGCCGAGGGGATCTGGTCCGACGCACACCTCGCGCTCGGCGAGGTGGTCGAGACGTTGAAGCATGCCGACCACGGCGTCGCGATGTTCGAGGCAGCGCCGCACGCGATCCGCAACTTCGGATCGGAACGCATGGTCCGCCTCCAACTCGCCAAGGCACACCTGCAACTCGGCGAGCTGGAGGGTGCCACCGAAGCGGTCTCGGCCGTCCTCAGCACACCGGTCGAGTACCGCGTCCGGCCGCTGATCCACCGCATCAGCGAAGTCGCCGCACTCACCCGGCTCAGCCGCCACGCCATCGACCCGAAAGCCCTCGCCCTCCACGGCTCCATCCGGGTGTTCACTCGCCACCCCGCCATCCGCGCGATCCCCAGCAAGTAGAGGAGTACTGATGCTCGAAGAAGTCCGCGACCACTGGTACTGGCGGCCCGGTTGGCGGCCTGATCGCAGCTTCTACGCCTGGCACGTCACGTTCGACGGCCGCCCCGAGATCGCTGCGCTCCATGCGTCGTACGGCGAGCTGCTCAACGACCTGCCCGGCTTCACCCCGGTGCCGCTGGAGTGGCTCCACCTCGGCCTGCAGGGCGTCGGCTTCACCGACCGCGTGCCCGACGCCGACCTGGCCGACATCGTCGAAGCCACCCGCCGCCGGTTCACCCAGGTCGCGTCCTTCCCGGTCACCGTCGGCCCCGCCGAACTCGACGCCGAGTCCATCCAGCTCCCGGTCCGCCCGACCGAGCCGCTACAGCACCTCCGCGACCTCACCCGCGCCGCCATCACCGACGTCTGGGGCGACGACGCCGTACCCGAGCTCCCCGAGCTCAACCCCCACATCACCCTCGCCTACTGCAACCACAACACCCCCACCGCCCCCATCACCACCCGCCTCCTCGCCCACACCTCGCACTCCACAGCCCTCTCCATCACCACCCTCACCCTCCTGACCCTCACCCGAACCCACCACCTCTACCACTGGAAACCAGACCTGGCGCTCGACCTGGACTGACCACCCCACCAACCAGCATTTGGTGGGGTGTCGTACTTCTGCCGCGGGTCAGGTGCCGTAAGCGCGGAGGCTTTGGAGGTGGGCTCGGCGGTGGCCGTTGGTGGTGTGGGCTTGTAGGCGGATGGCGGTGGTGGTGAGGGAGACGGGGTGGCGGTGGGTGCGGTGGTGGTTGGCGGTGATGGTGGTGACGGTTTGCCAGGTGCCGGAGGCGTCCTGGGCCTGGAGGTCGTAGTCGCGCAGCAAGGTGGGGAGGCACTCGAAGGGGGTGCGGTGGTGGTGGAGGTTGATGAGGTCTTCCTCGACGTCGTCGTCGAGGATGACGACGATCTCGGTGAGGTCGACGGGGGTGGGCCAGGTGAGCTGGATCCAGGGCTCCGGGTCCCAGGCGAGGTCTTCGGAGGACCAGAGTTGCGGGCCGCCGTACGGGCGGGAGTAGCCGCCGACGACGTTCGAGGCGGCATACGCGGTGGTCTCGCCGAGACGGAGGCAGAGGCCGGCCCGGGGCAGGATGTGTTTCCAGGCGCGGAACTGTTCGGTCCACTGCTCATCCGGCGCCGGATCGCGATGGGCGAAGACGAGCGTCCCGGGCAGCGCCGACGAGGCCGTATGGACCGACACGTCCGGATTCGACCGCAGTACGACGACCGCGTTGCCGGATCCACGCCATTCCAGCGGTACGTCGATCCACCGCTTCTCGCCCGCCGGCACAGCGACCGTGCACGAGTCGAGGAGCTTCAACGGGAGGTAGTTCTGCGGCTTCAGCGGATCGTGAAGCTCGACGGTGAGCGAGGTGTCCGAAGCGGCGTCGACCAGGAGGGAGAGACCAGTCGGGGATGGGATGACGATGGCCAGGTCGGTGGTCAAGGGGAGGGTGCCGGAGGAGACTTCCACCGCGGGGTGGGTGAGCGTGGACGAGGCAGTGACGGTGGCGGTCAAGGCGAGGTTGGCGGGGTCGTCGTCGACGACGCCCAGGACCGAGGCGTCGGCGCGCTGCAACGCCCGCCGCATCAGGCCGAAGTGATCACCCGCCAGCTCCCGCGGCGTCAATCCGTTGCGCTGGGCAACAGCCGACGCGATCCCGACGGCCTCCCCCAGTACGGCGCACGTCGCCATCACCCGCGTCGTACCGAAGGCCACGTGACTCGCGCTGATGTTCCGCCCGGCCATCCACAGATTGGAGACGTTCCGCGAGTACAGCGACCGCAGCGGGATGTGGTAGTTCCCGTCCGGATGCCAGTGCTTCGACCCACGCTCGGCCGAGTAGACCCCACCGGGCGGGTGCAGATCGATCGACCACCCGCCGAAAGCCACCCGGTCCTCGAACTCGGTCTGCCCGAGTACGTCGTGCTGCGTCAGCACGTGATCCCCGAGAAAGCGCCGGTACTCCCGCTTCCCCGGCACCGCCCCGATCCACTCCAGCGTCAGCGTCTCGGCGTCGAACCGACCGGAGTTCTTGATGTAGTCCCAGATCCCGTAGACGACCGCCTGCAACTCGTCCCGGATCCGCTCGTTGTCGTCGACAACGTCCAGCTCACCACCCCACTCGATCCACCAGTACGCGCACCCGTTCATCTCCGACCGGATGATCCGGCGATCCGGGATGGCCGTCTCGGTGATGTCGCGAGCGAACGACGGCGGCACGAACCGCACCGGTGCCCCGGTGTCCTTGGTGTAGAAGAGAATCGTGCTTCCCAGCGTGTTCGTGTCGGGCACGACCGGCGCCCACGACTCGCCGTACAACGACTGTGGCTCCCGCCCGGTCGCGAAGTCCGCCCCCGCGAGGTACCCGACCAGCCCGTCCCCCGAGCAGTCGGCGAACACCGGGCTGTAGAAGGTGATCTCCTTCTCCGACCCCATCTGCCATCCGGTGACCGACCGGATCGTGCCGTCGGCGGCGTCCACGGTCCGCACGTCCGTGTTCAGGAACAGGGTGATCCGCGGTTCCGCGCGTACCGCTTCCAGCAGGACGAGATCCCAGTAGTACGGGTTCCCCTCCGGGTTCCGGTACTGGTTCTCGACGAACAGCTCGCCCATGATCCCGGTCTCCCGGGCGAAGTGCTGGACGCCGTGCGCGGTCGCCCCGCACACCCACACCCGCACCTCGCTGGAGGAGTTGCCGCCGAGCACCGGCCGGTTCTGGATCAGAGCCACCGTGCTGCCCTGCCGGGCGGCGGCGATCGCCGCGCAGATCCCGGCCAGACCACCGCCGACGACGGTCAGATCGTTGTGGACGTCGAGCTGCTGCATATGTGGACCTCTCAAGTGTCTGGATGTACGACGGGTTGTCCGGGGCCGTTCGGGTGGTTGGCGGTGAGGTGGTCGGGGACGCGCTGCGCGACCAGGACGAACAGCAACCCGGCCGTCAGCACGTCGCTGGCCCGGCCGGCGAAGAACTCGGTCCACGTGGTCCCGTTCGGTGTGCCGGTGTCGAGCGTGACGTCGGCCAGCCGGGCGATCGGCGAGTCGACGACCCCGGTGATCGCGACCGTGAGCGCGCCCTCGTCGGCCGACCGCCGCAGGAACTCGAGCGTGGTCTGATCGATCCCGGATCTCGACACCACCAACGCGACGTCGCCGGAACCCAGCAGCCCGCCGCCGATCTGCGACGACTGCGGCCCGTCGAAGAACCACACCGGGATCCCGATCCGCAGCAGCCGGATGTACAGCTCGCGCGCCGGGATCGCGTCACCCCACTCGCCGTAGATGTGCGTACGGCGGGCGCCGGCAATCGCATCGGCGACCCGGGTGGCCGCGGTCAGGTCGATTGCGGCCAACGCGTTCCGCAAGGCGTTCGCCTGGGTGGAAGCAAGGACGTTCAGCACCTGCTCGGGTGGATCCGCCGGGCCGATCGCCAGCCCGATGTCGCTGGCCCAGCCCGCCTCGAGGCCGCGGCCGATCTCCATCGCCAGCGCGGCCCGGAGGGCCGGGTACCCCTCGAACCCGAGGTGGGTGGACAGCCGGGTGACCGTCGCGGCCGAGGTCTGGGCGGCCTCGGCCAGCTTGGTGATCGACCCGCGCGCGACCTCGTCCGGGTTCGCCAGGATGTGCTCGGCGACGCGCTGCATCGCGCCGTGCAGCTCGGGCAGCGCGCGCTTGACCAGCTGCAACGGACTCGGGCTGCCGGCTCGCTCCATCGAAGAAGATCCCATCCCGTGATCATCACGTATAGACGAACTGGGCACTCGCCACACCGTCGGTGTCACTGACCACCCGCACCCAGTGCGCGCTGAACCCGGGCGGGAACACGTGCGTCCGGATCTGCCCCGGCTCGACCGTCAGCGACTCGACCGCACCGAACCGCCCGTGTCCGTGGAAGTCGATCTCCACGGTCACGACCATCGAGGAGTCGCCGAAGTTCTCCAGGTGCAGGCACTTCCCGTCGAAGCCCGTCATCAGGTACGGATCCGACGGCTCACCCGCGACCACCGGCGTCTCCCACCAGGGCCCGCCCCAGCCGGCCGGCTTGCCGAAGCTCCACAGGTCGTCGGTCTTGCCGAACCACAACCCGGACTGCGGTTCCGCCGTGGTCGGGTTCAGCCCGTGACTCGGCGACGCGTTGTCCGCCCCGGCGACGAGCATCCCGCGCCACGAGCAGAAGTCGCCGAGCACCCACAGATGTGTGGAGATCGGCCGCACGCCCCAGATCCTGCCCCCGTACGCCCAGGGCGACAGCTCGTAGAACATGCCGTGGTGGTCGAGCAGCAGCCGCTCGTGCTCGACCTCCCGGATCCGCGGCCACTCGGTCTGCCACTTGTGGTCGAAGCAGTGCGACGCCTTCGGCAGCCGGTACCGCGTCCACCTCTGATCCGCCTCGGTGAACACCTCGAGGATCGCCGACGCCCGGTCCCACCCGGCCGCGAAGATGGTCCCGCCGAACTCGTGCCGCCCACCGATCGCGGTGTACGGGTCCTGCCGCAGCACGGTCCACGAGGTCCCGTCGTACGACGCCAACCGTCCCCGCGACCGTACGCCGGCCCACTCGGGCTCGGCGTACTCGTTGGAGCAGACGACGAGGCGGCCGAACGACGTGTAGCAGTCCTTGTAGTGGACCTTCATCTCGCCGTCCGTGCCGAGCTCCTCGTTGAGGTCGAAGACCTGCGTGCACTCGTACGTCGTCAGGTCGAGCTCGAGCAACTCGCCTTCCATCGCGAGCACGTACACGTGCGTGTCCGGCTTGGTCAGGTGCCTCGACGTCCCGCAGACCCGGAGCGGCTGGAGCTCGGGGATCGTGACGATCTTGTGGTCGGCCGAGATCACGTGCGGCCCGAGCACCAGCTGCGAGGTCGGGAAGTGCACGAACCGGTTGGTGTAGGTGCCGTCCACCCCGAGCGTCTCGGCGACGATCTCCATCGAGAAGTCGGCGTCGATCCGGCGCAGGCTGACGCCGGCGCCGGATCGAGCCTTGTGCGAGTTGTAGTTCTGGACGTAGAGCTTCCCGTTCCACGGCATCAGCGAACCGACGCCGAGCTCGCTGCGCGGCGGACCGAAGTCGCCGATCTGGGCGAGCTGCGGGAAGACACCGGACACGTTCATTTGATCCCCGTATGGGTCATGGCGGCGATGAACCGCCGTTGCAGGACGATGAACACGAGCAGCACCGGCACGATCGAGATCACCGAGGCGGCCATGGTCAGGCCGGGCGCGATCTGGCCCTGCTCGTCGACGAAGTTGGTCAGGCTGAGCGGCAGCGTGTAGCGGTCCGGGTTGCTGATCAGCACCAGCGGCGTCTCGTAGTCGTTCCAGGACCAGACGAACGCCAGGATGCCGAGCGCGCTCATCACCGGGGTCGCCAACGGCAGGTAGATCCGGGTGAACACCTGCCACTCGTTCGCGCCGTCCATCCGGGCCGCCTCGGCGAACTCGGCCGGCTGGCTGACGAAGAACTGCCGCATCAGGAAGGTGCCGAGCACGGTGAACATACCGGGCAGGATGAGCGCCCACAGCGTGTCGTACAGCCCGAGCTTCTGGAAGTAGATGAACCGCGGCACCAGCAGCAGTTGGGCCGGGATGATCGCGGTCGCCAGGTACAGCAGGAACAGCCGGTCCCGGCCCTTGAACGACATCCGCGCGAACGCGTAGCCGGCCATGGTCGCGGTGATCAGCTCACCGGCCACCCGCAGTACGGCGACGAACACCGACCGGCCGAACGCGGGCAGCACCGAGGTGGCGCCGCTGAGCACGGTCGAGTAGTTGTCCCACTGGAACGGATCCGGGATCCACTGCATCGGGATCCGGTACGCGTCCACGTCCGGCTTCAGCGCGGTCGACAGCATCCACGCGAACGGCGCGAGGAACGCGAGCGCCAGGATCCACAGCGGGATCCCCCACAGCCACTTCGACCTAGTCATTGAGGGCCCTTCCGCGTTGCGCCCGCCAGGTCACCAGGGTCAGCGCGAGGACGCCGAGGAACGTCACCAGGCCGATCGCCGACGCGTAGCCGAACCGGTAGAACTGGAAGCCTGTCTGGTACATGTAGTAGGAGATCGTCGTGGTCGCGTCGCCGGGCCCGCCGGCGGTGATCAGCGCGATCAGGCCGAAGCCCTGGGACGCGCCGATGATCAGCGTGACCAGCAGGAAGATCGTTGTCGGCAGCAACGCCGGCCAGGTGATCACGCGGAACTTCGCCCACGCCCCGGCGCCATCGATGTCGGCCGCCTCGTACAGTTGCTGCGGCGCGTCCTGCAACGCGGACAGGTAGATCAGCGAGCAGTACCCGACCCCGCCCCAGACCGCCATCACGATCAGCGCGGGCAGTGCCCAATGCGAGGACGCGAACCAGCCCGGCTGGATCCCGAACGCGTCCAGCACCTGGTTGACCAGGCCCGCCTTCGGGTTCATCAGCATCAGCCAGGTCATACCGATCGCGACCACGTTGACGATGTACGGCAGGAAGAAGATCGCCCGCAGTACGGCGCGGCCCGGCAGCGGCCGGTTCAGCGCGATCCCGAGCCCCAACCCGAGGACGACGGTCAGCGGCACGCTCACCCCGACATACACCAGGGTCAGCAGCGCTGCCCGCCAGAACCCGGGATCCTGGGCGATCGCGACGAAGTTGTCGAGGCCGTTGAACGTGATGCCGCCGAGCCCGGACACCAGGTTCCAGTCGGTAAAGGCGAGCACGATGACGCTGACCAGCGGGATCAGCGTGAAGGCGACGACCCCGAGCAGGTTCGGCGCGATGAAGAGGAACCCGATCCAGCCCCGCGGCCGGATGCCGGGGCCTTGACCGGTCCGGGTCGGCGGCGTACCGGTGGTGACCTGGTCCGGGGCCGTGACTATGGCGGTGGCCATCAGGACCTCCTCTCGTTCCGGGCGATCGCCGCGTCGGCGAGGCGCCGTACCTCACGGATCGCCACGCCCGGGTCCTTCTCGCCCAGCCAGCACAGGTCGCGCTGCTGCTTGACCGCGAGGCTGATCTCCGGGAAGCCGGTCAGGCGGGTGTCGGTGGCGAGCTTGGGCTCGGCGTCCAGGACGACGCGGCGGAACGACTCGACGTCGAAGTACGTGTCCGGCTCCTTGCCGAGCATGCCGCTGACCACCTGGTCGTCGGTGACGTTGCCGAGGGTCGGCAGCTTGCCGGCCTTGAGCATCGGCGTGGAGCCCTCGGTGAGCCAGAACTTCACGAATGCCCAGGCCGCCTCGAGTTTCGGCGAGGTCGGGTTGACCATCACGAAGTTGCTGTAGCTGCCGCCGTTCCAGTCCCTGCCGTCGACCGTCGGCGGCGGGGCGAACGCGACCTTGAAGTCGTGCGGATACTTCTTCGGGTCGTACAGGTAGCGCAGGTTGAACGGCGCGGTCGGCCACAGGTGGAACTCCTCGCGCAGGAAGGAGTTCTGCTGGTAGGTGTCCAGGTGCCGGGACAGCACCTCGGTGTGCGGGAACACGGACCCCTCGCGGATCATGTCCCGGCCGAGCCGGAAAGCCTGCTCGAAGTGCGGATCACCGAAGTTCGAGCGGTCGCCGTCGTACCAGTAGTTCGGGCCGAGGGCGATCCGGGCGACGTCGGGGATCGTGTAGGCGCCGATCGTCGACCCGGTGGTCAGGCGTTGCGCCGTACGGCGGTAGTCCTCGATCGTCCACTGCCGCGGCAGGTCGAGGCCGGCCTGCCGCCGGAGCTTCTCGTTGAACAGCACGAACGCGGGCTCGCGGGCAGTGGCGAGCGCCTTCACCTTGCCGTTGTCGATGTAGGCCCGCGGCTCGACGGTGTCCAGGAACGGCTTCAGGTCCGGGTCGGCGGTGACCCGGTCGGTCAGGTCCGCCGCCAGTCCGGACCCGGCCCGCAGCGCCATCGACGCCTGGGAGTAGGTGAAGTACACGTCGATGTCGAGCCCGCCCTGCAACGCGGTGTCCAGCTTGAGGTTGCCGCGGGCATCGTTCACGAACCGGGTGTAGTTCACCTTGTACTGCGGGAACTTCTGCTCGAACGCCTTCACCACGTCGGCCGGGCCGGACGCGGCCGGCACGCCACCCCAGACCTGCAGCGCGCTCGATCGCGCGCCGCCGGACGAACAGCCGGGCACAGCCGCCGCAGCGGCGGCCGCGCCCAGCCCGGCGAGCACTTCCCGCCGTGAAAATCCTTTGCGCCTCACACTCCACCTCCCACCAGATTTCGCAAAAGATTAGCGAGAGGAGGAGGTCTTGCCTAGCCCTGGTGCAAATCTTTTTCAGGCCACGTCAGCGACGCCCGGCCGACCGGCTTCGACCGTGACCCCGGCGCGAGTGATCACCGGCCCGCCGGACACGGTCACCTCGGGTACGACGCGATAGTCGGTCCGCCACCCGGATCGCGTGACCACGCAGCGCTGGTAACCGCGTTGGCTGTTGTGGAACCGCATGTGCGGGTTCTCCGCGAGCCAGGTCACGCCGAGCGCGTCTGTGTCGACGCCATTGCCGCCCGAGCTGATCGACGTACCGAGGAACTCCGTGCCGACGGTCCGCGACGACGGGTCGGCGAAGTTCAGCTTGAGGTCCGCAGCCACGCTGCGGTGGGCGTCGCCGGTGATCATCACGAAGTTGTCCACCTTGCGCTGGACCAGGCCGTCGAACAGTCGCTGCCGCGCGGCGGCGTACCCGTCCCAGGTGTCCATGCCGTAGCGCTCCGACTCGCCCGCGTCGTGGTCGGCCTCGAACGCGAAGATCTGGTTCCCGAGCACGTTCCAGCGCGCGTGCGATCGGCCCAGCCCGTCGAGCAGCCACTTCTCCTGCTCGGCACCCAGCATCGTCCGCGCCGGGTCGAACCGGTCGTCGCAGCCGCGCACGCACTCGAGCTGGTCGGTGCGGAAGCGGCGGGTGTCGAGCACGTTCAGCTGGAGCAGGTTGCCGAAGGTCAGCCGCCGGTAGACCTGCATCTCGGGTCCACGCGGCATCGACGTACGGCGAAGTGGCAGGTTCTCGTAGTACGCCTGGTACGCCGCAGCCCGGCGCTGGCGGAACACAGCCGGGTCCTGATCGGGCTCGGTGTCGATCTGGGAGATGTCGCCGGCCCAGTTGTTCTCGACGTCGTGGTCGTCGGGCGCGACCACCCACGGCGCCGCCGCGTGCGCCGCCTTGAGGTTGGGGTCGGACTTGTACTGCCCGTACCGGACCCGGTAGTCGGCGAGGCTGAACACCTCGGCGGTCGGGATGTGCGCGCGACCGATCGTGCCCGCGCCACCGCCCTCGTAGATGTAGTCGCCGAGGTGGACGACGAGATCGAGGTCCTCGTCGGCCATGTGCCGGTAGGCGGTGAAGAAGCCGTCGGTATAGGCCTGGCAGCTCGCGAACGCAAAGGTCAGTTCGTTCAGCCGGCTGAAGAGCGCCGGCGCGGTCCGGGTCCGGCCGACCGGACTGATCTGGTCGCCGACGACGAACCGGTACCAGTACTCGCGGTCCGGCCGCAGGCCGTGCACCTCGGCGTGGACGGAGTGGCCCCACTCGCGGACGGCGTGCTCGACTCCGCGACGGACGATCCGGCGGAAGGTCGGGTCCTCGGCGACCTCCCACTTCACCTGGTAGCGCTTGTCCGGCATACCGCCGTACCCGTCCGGGGCGACGGGCTCGGGCGCGAGGCGGGTCCACAGCACGACGCCGTCCGGCTGCGGATCGCCGGAGGCTACCCCCAGCGTGAACAGGTCGCCGGAAGCTCGCGCCTCCGGCACAACGGCAACAGCAACGGCGGCGGCTCCGGCCAGGGTCAGGAAATGTCGGCGGCCCAACTGGTCTCGCATGAATCCTCCTGCAACGGGGTCGGGATCCGTAAGTCATTCACACCTAACGGACCCCGAGCCGAAGAACAAGAGAACGTTCAGAGACTGGCGTTCACCAGGACGGGTTCGTTGACCAGGGTGATGCCGAAGGCCTGCTGGACCTGGGCGCGGATGTGCGCGGCCAGCGCGAGGACCTCCTTGGCGGTGGCGCCGCCGCGGTTCGTCAGCGCCAGCGTGTGCTTGGTCGACACCGAGGCGGCCCCGATCGCGAACCCCTTCGCGACACCGGCGTGCTCGATCAGCCAGGCCGCGCTCGTCTTCACCCGGCCGTCCGGCTGCGGCCACTGCGGAGCACCCGCCGGTACGTCGGCCGCCGCGTTCAGGATCGGGTTGGTGAAGAACGAGCCGGCGCTCCACGTGTCGTGGTCGGCCTCGTCCAGCACCATGCCCTTGCCCCGCCGCAGCCCCAGCACGGCTTCCCGTACGTCGGTCATCGGCGCCCGCGCCCCTGGCTCGACCTCGAGCACGCGGGCCAGCTCGGCGTACCCGACCGGTGCGGACAAGTCGCCGAGCCTGAGCTGGAAAGTGACCTCGAGTACGACGTAGCGCGAGGGGTCGGCCTTGAAGCGCGAGTTGCGGTAGCTGAAGCCGCAGTCGGCCGCGAAGACCGTCCGGACCTGGTTGTCGACCCGGTCCCAGACCCGCACGGACGCGATCGTCTCGGCGACCTCGTGGCCGTAGGCGCCGACGTTCTGCACCGGGGTCGAACCGGTCAGCCCGGGGATGCCGGACATCGACTCCAGGCCGCTCCATTCCTCGGCAATCGCGCGCTGGACGACGGTGTCCCAGTCCTCGCCGGCCTGGATGTGGACCATCGCGCCGGAGCACATGTCCGCGTCGACCCGGATCCCGCGGGTGACGACCTTGATCACGGTGCCGCGGAACCCGTCGTCGCCGATCACCACGTTGCTGCCGCCGGACAGCAGCAGCACCGGCTCTCCGGTGGCGTCGGCGTCCCGGACCGCGGTGACCAGGTCGTCCTCGGTGGTCACCTCGACCAGCTTGTCGGCCGGCCCGCCGATCCGGAGGGTGGTGAAGTCGGCCAGGCGCACATGAGTCTTCACTGGACGCGCACGACCGCCCTGGCCCGGCCGAGCACCTTCTCCTCGCCGGCGATCGCGGTGATGTCGATCTCGGCCAACCCGTCGGCGACTTTGTCGACTTTCGCCGAGAACGTCACGCTCGCACCCTTGTCGTCATCCGGTACGACGACCGGCTTGGTGAACCGTACGCCGTACTCGACCAGGTCGGCGGGGTCGTCGAGCCAGTCGGTGACGACGCGGGCCGCGGTGGCCATGGTGAGCATGCCGTGCGCGATCACGCCGGGCAGGCCGAGCGCGGCCGCCATCCGGTCGCTCCAGTGGATCGGGTTGAAGTCGCCGCTCGCGCCGGCGTACCGGACCAGGTCCTCGCGCCGCAACGTGACGGTCAGCGGCGGGAGCTCGAGGCCGGGTTGTGCGCTGTTCATGCATCCGCCCGGTTGTGCGAGAGGGTGGAGGTCGAGGTGGCGACCGGCTCACCGTCGACGGTGGTCAGGGCGGTGTCGTACATGATCACCTCGACGGGACCGGCCTTGCGTACGGCGGTGATGGTCGCGGTCGCGGCGATGTCGTCGCCGGCCTTGATCGGGCGGGTGTAGCTGAACTTCTGCGCGCCGTGCACGATCCGGTCCAGCCGCAGGCCGAGCTCCTCGTCGCTCAGCAGCTGCTCCAGCGCCCGGCTGCCGAGCACGAACCCGAAGGTGGGCGGCGCGACCGCGTCAGCACCCCGGTACGCCGGGTTCGGGTCGCCGATCGCGTCGGCGAACTCACGGATCTTCTCCCGGCCGACCTGGTAGGACTCGGCGGCCGCGTAGCTCCGGCCGACCATCGTGGCGTCGATCGTCATATTTCGTAACCCTACTGGCAGACTAAGGCGGCGAGTGCCGCCACCCACTCTCAGTAAGACCGGACTGGGAAGGTTGAATGTGACGGCAGTGACAGCGCTGGACAGGTACGCGCCCCGGTACAAGCTGGAGATCGGTGCGCCGACCGGGTCCGAGTGGCTCCGGGTGGACCGCATCCTGGAGCCGGACAGCCCCGAGCTGACCGAGCTGCTCAAGCGGGACCACGACGCCAGCGGACACCGGTCGGCCCACGCGAACGCACTCAGCCTGATGTCGTTCTACGCCGGTCGCGCACCCGCGACCGCGCTACTGCTGTGGGCGCTGGAAGGCCGCGTCCTCGACATCCGCCCGGAGAACCTGTGGGTCCGGCCACACGACGGGCACGGGCTGGCCGCGGTGGCGATCCGGTCTGCCCGCTTCCTCCCGGGCGGTCTGGAGACCCTGTATGACGTGGTGCTCCGGGAGCATCTGCTACCACTCTCCGCTGAGCTCCACCGCCGTACCCGGGCCGGCCTTCGCCAGCTTCACGGCGGCGTCGCGGCGGGCTGCGCGATGGGCTTCTGCGCGGCGACGCGCGAGGTGGAGACCGTCTCCCCGGCCTACCTTCTGGACCGCTGGAAAACCTTCGTCGGCCACGCCCCGGGTGGTTTGTCCCGCCTCGGCGACGTCGAGATCGCCGGCGGCAAGCTCGTCTACCTCCGCAACACGTGCTGCCTCTACTACACCAGCGAGTCCGGCACCAACACCCTCTGCGGCTCCTGCTGCCTGACCCCCCGTGACCAACGCCTCACCGCCTACGAAGCCGGCCGCCCAATCCTCACGGTCTAGCCCGTCCCCAGGCACAGCGAAAGGCCGCTTCGGGTAACCGAAGCGGCCTCGCGGAAACTCTGTAGAGCTGGAGGTCAGCGGGTTTCGCGGTGGGCGGTGTGGTCGTTGCAGCGGAAGCAGTACTTCTTCAGCTCAAGACGATCCGGGTCGTTCCGCCGGTTCTTCTTGGTGATGTAGTTGCGCTCCTTGCAGACGGTGCACGCCAGCGTGATCTTCGGGCGGATGTCGGTTGCCTTGGCCACTGCTGCCTCTTCTTGATCATGAGTGCGCAACTTGGGTGATCGCACTCTCGAACTACTGCATTGGTGGGTAGCGGGGGCGGGAGTCGAACCCGCGACACCACGATTATGAGCCGTGTGCTCTAACCACCTGAGCTACCCCGCCGGGAGAGTCCGTCACCCCACCCGGCGGACCGGGTGAGATGCCGTTCTCAGAGCCCCTTTACGGAATCGAACCGTAGACCTTCTCCTTACCATGGAGACGCTCTGCCGACTGAGCTAAAGGGGCGGGCCGAGGAGAGAGATTACACGGTCCGCAGCCTCGATGTGAAATCGAGCCGGCTGGACCCTGCACCCCCCTCAGTCCGACCCGGAAAGCATACCGTCTCCGCGGAGTGCTTCTGACCAATTTTCAGTCCAGTACGGCGTCATCGGCCGAAAAGTCGTCCGAGGCGTCTGAGGGCGGATTCTCCAGGTGCCAGGCCACCGCCCGACGCAGACTCGCCGCCGGGTCGGCCGGCGCCCACCCGAGCACACGATGCGCCTTCGACGAGTCCATCAGCAGGTGCTGGTTCAGCGTCCCGGTCAACGCCAGGTCCTCGGGCAGCAGGTCGTCCCGGACCGTCACCAGCTCCACGTCCGAGGCCCCCGCCGCCGCCAGGATCTGCTCTGCGAACAGCCGGTACGGCGCGGTCACAGGCTCGACCACGTTGAACGCCGTACCCCGGTGGTCCCCGGCCAGCGCCAGCGACACCGCGGTCGCCACATCCCCGACGTACACCCGGCTGAACAGAAACTGCCCCGACCCGACCGGAATCCGCTTCCGCCCGGCCCGCACCCGCCGCAGCACGAACTCGAACCGCCGCTGGTAGTCGTGCTCGCCGTACACCGCCCCCAGCCGCAGCACCGTCGCACCCCGCGGCAGGTACCGCTCCTCCATCTCGAGGTTCTCGTACTGCGGCCCGTCCACGAACCGCCGCTCCCGCAACGGCGACTCCTCCATCAGCGGCACCCCGTCCGTCGTCCGGTCGGAGTGCAGGCCGTCGTACGCGCGGTACACATCCCCACTCGAGATCGCCACCAGCTTCACCTCCGCCCCGACCGCACCCAGCGCCGCGTCGGCCGCCGCCGCGTTCATCCCGGAGACGTCGACCAGCCCCTCAACCCCGAACGACCTCAACACACCAGCCAGCGCAGCCCCGTCATGCCGATCAACATGCGCATGCTCGACGTCAGGCAACCCCGCGGGCTCATGCTCCCCGCGATGCACGACCAGCAGCTCATGCCCTTCCGCCGCCAACAGTTCGACCACTGCCCGCCCGATGAACCGGGTCCCACCGAGAATCGCGATTCGCATGCACCCAGTCCTACCGACCCGGATCCCGCGAACACACCGCTGTCTCCCCTCAGCAGACGTTGTTCGCACCTCCCTCTCCCCGCGGCGGACCCGCTGCGAGTCGACTGTGGAAGGTCAGTAACTGGCCGCCTTATACCGGTCTGGCAGGGCTGCTGAGCGCCATTTGGGACGTGATCCGTGTCACGCACGGATTCAATTACCCACGGGTCGGATTCACGCTTGAGCCTCTACACGGGGGCAGGAGCCACTCACCGTACGTGTGCGATTTTGTTCATCTGCGCGCACTCGGCGTTTGAGGGCCTGTGACCTTCTCGTTATGGTCGTTGGGCCGCTGTACCCCTCGCAGCGGTGCCCCTCCCTGGAAGGCCCTCCCCTGTGTCTCCTCAGCATGACGTCCCGGTCGCCCCGCGCCGGGTCGCCAAACATCGTCTGTCCCGCCGAAGTACCAACCGCCGCACTCAGCTGATCGGCCTCACCGCCGCTCTGGCCGCCGCGGCCGGCACCACCGCAGTCGGCGTCAGCTCCTCCGCTTCCGGACCCTCCACGGCGAGCACCGGCCTGAGCCCCTCGCAGGCCGACGCTCTGACCGCGGCCCGGGTCGAGCGGCGGGACCTCGCGTCGCGTGACGCGTCCCGGATCGACCTGTCCCTCGCGGCGACCCGCAAGGCGCAGGCCGAGAAGGCGGCGCAGGCCCGTGCCGCGCGCCTGGCCGCGAACGCGACGCTGACGCAGCGCCGCGCCCTCGCGCTCGCCGCCGCCAAGGCAGCCGCCGCGAAGAAGGCCGCCGCCCAGGCCCGCGCACTGGCCGCCGCGAAGGCTGCAGCGATCGCCAAGGCCAAGGCTGCCGAGAAGGCGAACACCAACAAGGTCGTCCTGCCGACCACCGGCTACCGTCTGACCGCGCACTTCGGCCAGGCCGGCGGCCGCTGGGCCCGCAACCACACCGGCCTCGACTTCGCGGCCCCCATCGGCACGCCGGTCCGCTCGGTGATGGCCGGTGAGGTCATCCAGGCCGCGTACGCCGGTGCGTACGGCCGCCAGGTGAAGGTCCGGCACGCCGACGGCACGGTCACGTCGTACAGCCACATGTCCGAGTTCGACGTCTCGGTCGGCGACATGGTCTCCACCGGCGAGCAGGTCGGCGCCATCGGCATGACCGGCAACACCACCGGCCCGCACCTCCACTTCGAGGTCCTCCGCGGCGGCGACGTCCAGATCGACCCGGAGCCGTGGCTCAGCGACCACGGCGTCAACGCCTGAGGAACCCGGTCACCGTCGCCACGAAGGCATCGGCGTCGTCCAGCCACGGATGATGCGCGACGCCGGGCAGTACGACGTACTGCGCGTTGGGAAACGCTTCGGCGAACTCCTCCGCCGCAACCGTGTCCGTCCCCCAGTCGAGAGCCCCGGCCAGCACCAAGGCCGGGGCTTCGACCTTGCTCAGCGCGGCCCGAGTCGCCGCGGCGTCGAACGCCTCCGGTGAGTTGAAGATCCCCAGCGCCTCGTAGTTGGCCAGTCTGTCCTCAAGCTCCTGCTGGGCCCGTGCTTCGGCGTCCCACCGCGCGTACGCCATCGGATTCAACGCGGCCCAGTCGCTGCCCTCGCCGGTCTGAATCGCCTCGAACGCCGCCGACACCTGCCGATACCAGGCCTCGCCCTTCCGCTTCTCGAGCACAGCCCGCCGCCGGTCCGCCGTCACCTCGATCCCCACGGCCCGCGTCCCCGGCGTAGCCAACACCAACTTCTCCACCCGCTCTGGGTATGCCGCCGCGTACAACGTCACCAGACTCGCCCCCGCCGAATGCCCCAACAGCGTCACCCGCTCCACTCCCAGGTGCCGCCGCAACGCCTCCAAGTCCCCCACCAACCGATCACACGGCCAGCTCTCCCCACCCGACTCCCCAGTCCCCCGAAGATCCACCATCACCAACTGCCGGTGCCTCGCCAGCCCACCCAACTCCCCCAGGTAGGCACTCCCCAACATCCCCCCAGGCACACAAACCACCGGCTCCCCCTCCCCCACCAGGTGGTAGACCAACTCAACCCCATCAGGCGCAACGTACTCAGGCATGACCGGATCCTCGCACCGCCCGAGGTTCGCCCGTGGCGATATGGATGCCGAGCCACCGGTCCGGCCGAATCCGGATCCCCGGACCAGCCCGCAGAGGCCGGCTTCACCTCATCCTCCTCGACGGGACGGAGCCCATCGTCGTCTTCGACGACGGACGCCACGACCCACTGGCCGCCCCGTTGGAGTGGGTCCGTTACCTCGGCGCCGCACCGCCCGCGCTGGGAATCAAGTGGTTGACCGAGGGAGCGATTCGAGTCGCGATCGGCAACGAGAAACGGATCATCTGGTTCACGGGTGACCTCGGCGCACTGGACAAGGCGAACCAGGAGGTGACCCTTGGCCGTCTGTCCGGCGACGTCGACCCGGTCGAGCTCGTGAAGAGTGTGCTGGCACTCGGTCGGGTGCCGAGTATCTGGCGCGAACAACGGCAGGCAAAGTCGGCCTGGACCGAGCTCCTTTCCCATCCGCTGACAACCCCAGTCAGTTGAACCGGCCGGCAAGAACCAAAAGGACCGGCGACATCCAGTGAATCAGGCCGGGCGTATCGAAAACGTATGCGCAAACGCAGACGCTCCGGCAACCTGCGCCCGGATGAACTGTTGCCATGCTCACCGATCAGCTGGTCAAACGCGAGGCCGGATGACGGCACTGAGCGCCCTGGCGATCGTCGCCGCGGCGACCAGTTTCGCCGTCGCGGCCTGTACGTCGGTCAACGCCCAGAGCGAGCCGCCTCCGCCCGAGTCTGCGACGACATCCTCGGGTCCGGCCGGCCCGGATGACGGCGTACTCCCGGACAAGGCGTCGGCCTTCGACACCGATCTGCCCGGCATCGCCAAGCTCGACCCGGACCTGCTGAAGGCCGTCCAGCAGGCCGAGACCGCGATGCGGAAGGACGGCATCACGATGAACGTGAACACCGGCTGGCGGAGCAAGAAGTACCAGCAGGAACTGCTCGACCGCGCGATCGCCAAGTACGGCAGCAAGAAGAAGGCCCTCGAGTACGTCTCCACGCCCGAGGACTCGCACCACGTGACCGGCGACGCGGTCGACATCGGCCCGACGGCCGCCGACTACTGGCTGATCCGCAAGGGCGCTCGGTTCGGCCTGTGCCAGACGCTGTCCAACGAGATCTGGCACTTCGAGCTCGTCACCGAGCCGGGCGGCAAGTGCCCGCCGATGAGCTAACGCGTCTCCTCCGGCGGGTCCGGCAGTACGGCGAGCGCACGCTGCCGCCAGTGCACGTCGTGCCAGGCGTCGAGCTTCCACCCGATCCGGCGGTAGGTGCCGATCTCCTCGAAGCCGAGCGCGGTGTGCAGGCCCACGCTGGCGTCGTTCGGGAGGGTCATGCCGGCGATCGCCGTACGGAATCCGCGCTCGGCCAGCCGCTCGAACAACGCCTCGTAGAGGGCGCGCCCGCCACCGGTCCGGCGCCGGCCGAGCTCGAGGTAGACGCTCACCTCACAGGACCAGCGGTACGCCGCTCGCGGCTTCATCTGACCCGCGTACGCGTAGCCGACCACCCGGCCGTCGTCGTCCTCGAGCACCAGCCAGGCGTGCGTCGTCTGGGCGTCGGCGATCCGCTGAGCCATCTCGCCCGCGGACGGCGGCTCTATCTCGAAGGTGATCGCGGTGTCGGTGACGTACGGCGCGTAGATCGCCGCGCAGGCCTCGCCATCCAGCGGTGAAGCGTCTCTGACTTTTGCCATGCCACGATAGTAGCCACAGCTGCCGCTATAGTGGCAACCATGTTGGATCAATTGTCCGCCTCGCTCGCGGCAACGGTGCAGGCTGCCCGGGTCGCGCAGGACCTGTCCGTGAACGCGCTCGCCGAGCGTTCGGGGGTGTCCCGGGCGATGATCGGCAAGATCGAACGCGGCGAGGCGCAGCCGACCGCGGTCCTTCTCGGCCGGCTGTCCGGCGCACTCGGGATGACCCTGTCCGAGCTGGTCGCCCGCGCGGAGACCACCGGCGACCTCCTCCGCCGCCAGGCCGACCAGCCCGTGTGGACCGACCCGGCCACCGGCTACCTGCGGCGCGCGGTCTCGCCGGTCACCGACGGCCCGCTCGAGCTCGTCGAGGTCGAGCTCCCACCCGGCGCCTCGGTCTCGTACCCGGCCGACGCCTACATCTTCAAGTACCAGCAGCTCTGGATCCTCGACGGCCACCTCCGCTTCCACGAGGGGCCGGTCGTCCACGACCTGCACACCGGCGACTGCCTCCAACTCGGCCCGCCGTCGCCCACCACCTTCCACAACCCCGCCGGCTCGCCCTGCCGCTACCTGGTCGCCCTGGTCAAAGGCCGTTCGTAGTCGTTGAGCGACACAGGTGGGTCCGACGTGATTGGCTGGCCGGTGTCCCGCGCCGTACGCGGGACACCTCATGCCCCGCGCCGTACGGAGGAACGATGACGGTCTCACCGCTGGTGTGGATCCTGACGCTGGCCGCGATCCTCGCACTGCTCGCGTTCGACTACTTCTTCCACGTCCGCTCAGCGCACGTGCCGACGCTGCGCGAGGCCGCGATCTGGTCCGCGGTGTACGTCGGGATCGCGGTGCTGTTCGGCCTCGGCTGCCTCGTCTTCGGCGGTACGGCGATGGGCTCGGAGTACTTCGCCGGGTACATCACCGAGAAAGCGCTGTCGGTCGACAACCTGTTCGTGTTCCTGATCATCATGACCAGCTTCCGGGTGCCGCGGGAGAACCAGCAGAAGGTGCTGCTGTTCGGCATCGTCTTCTCGCTGATCGCCCGGGCCGGGTTCATCTTCCTCGGCTCGGCGCTGCTGAACACGTTCTCCTGGGTGTTCTACCTGTTCGGGATCGCACTGCTGCTGACCGCGGGCAACATGCTGAAACCCGAGACCGAGGAATCACACTCCGCGCAGAACATCGTCGTACGGCTGGCCCGGCGGTTCTTCCGCACCAGCGAGGACTTCGACGGAGACCGGCTCTTCACCACGATCGACGGCCGCCGGCTGATGACGCCGATGGTGCTGGTGATGGCCGCGATCGGCGGCACCGACCTGATGTTCGCGCTGGACTCGATCCCGGCGATCTTCGGGCTCACGCAGAACGTGTTCATCGTGTTCACCGCGACCGCATTCAGCCTGCTCGGCCTCCGCCAGCTCTACTTCCTCCTGGACGGCCTGCTGGACCGGCTGATCTACCTGTCCTTCGGCCTGGCCGCGATCCTCGCCTTCATCGGCGCCAAGCTGATCCTGCACGCGCTGCACGAGAACAACCTGCCGTTCGTCAACGACGGCGAGCACGTCGACGTCGCCGAGATCAGCACCGGCCTGTCCCTCGTGGTCATCATGGGTGTCCTGGTGATCACCGTCCTGGCCTCCCTGCTCAGCACCCGCGGCCGAACCCAGACCGCCATGGCCCACATCCGCCGCGACGCCGCCGCCTACCTGGACGCCGAGTACACGATGGACGCCGCCGAACGCGAACGCATCTTCCTCCGCCTCCTCGCCGCCCGCGACCACATCATCGCCCTGGGCCCCGAAGCCCGCCAGCAGGTCAAGAACGAGTCCGACCTCATGGATCTCTGCCGCCGAGCCGCCGATTCCCACGCCGCCGCCCACGCCGAACACGAAATCCGCCCCAGCCTCTAACCACGCCACCGCGAGGTATCAGACACTCTCACCCGATGCTTTGAAAGTAACGGCTAGATGTTACTATCAGAGCACTTGAGGAGGTGAGTAAGTGCGTGCGGTAGACGTGTTGGAGTCGCTGGAGCTTCTTGGTTCCAGCCAGTGGGGCCTGGTGACCACGGCCCAGGCATCCGAGGTAGGGGTGTCGAAGATGCAGCTATCGCGCCTCGCCGACCGTGGCACCGTGCAGCGTGTACGTCATGGCGTTTACGCGCTCCCGTCGGCCAACACCGGGCCATTGCAGGGCGTACGTGCGGCTTGGTTGGCCACCGGAAGTCAACCGGCCGGCAACCAGCCGCTGGCTGTAGTTTCGGGTGAGTCCGCGGCGGCTGTGCACGGACTCGGTGACCTGCTGCCCTCGAGGTATGAATTCACCACCGCGGTGCGCCGGCAAACCACGCAGCCGGATACGCGGTACCGCAAGCGCGATCTGCCGGATGCAGACGTCTCCTGGGTCAACGGGCTACCGGTGACAACTGTCGCCCGCACCGTCAAAGACCTGGCTACTGTCGGCATCGACTTCGATCATCTCGCCGTTGCAGTCCGCGATGCCGTCACGACCACCGACGTCACGTACGACGCCCTAGCTCAGGCACTTGAGTCGGCGGCGGAGCGGTTCAGATCTCCAGACGGAAACGCCCTGCTCGTCGCTGCGCTCAAGACATCCGGCTACCTACCTGACGCCCGGGTGCTGGAGTTGTTGGCCCCGCAGTTGCAGGAGATGCTCCTCCGAACGCTCGCGCCCCACCTCGAAGAAGTCGTCAGGCAGGCGTTTGCAGAGCAACTTCGCCAACTGGCGCCGGGGATCGACCTCCGTCCAGCAGCTCAAGACGTACGCAGTGCCACACTTCCTGACACCAAGGCAATCACTAGGGTGTCGCCCCAAATTCCGCCTGACCGGCAGCCGGAGTTGCGCCGAACAGCCGGGCAGAAGCGTCAGGCACAAGATGCCGTCAGGCGGCAGGACAGGGATATCGAAGTTGGCACACGCGCTGACTCAGCTGGAAGCGAACCGTCTCCGAGCGTCCCTCGGGACAAAGCTGGCCAACGAGGCGAAGAGCCGTGGCGTCGCGGCTGATCCGGTCCGCAAGCAGTACATCTTCACCATCCTCCTCAGCCGCATCTTCCAGGACCACAATGCTCCTTGGGTGCTGCTGGGTGGCAACGCTCTGCTGATCCGGACCGGCGGCGGCCGATTCACCCAGGATGTCGATCTGGCCCGTGAGACGCCGTGGACCAGTCCCGAAGCGGCGCTGTCCGAGCTCCGGCAGTTTTCCAGCCGGCCTTACCACGGAGATCCGTTCGAATTCGAGCTGCATTCAGTGACTGCCCAGCGGGAAGCTGACCCCTACGGTTATGGTGCCGAAACCGCCAAGGTCAAAGCTCGGGGTCTACTCGGCCGGCAAGTCTTCGAGAGCTTCACCATCGACCTCACCACGCGGCGCCACGTCGACGCCCCGGTCGATCAGGTGCCGCTGAAGCCAGTGATCGAGCACGCGACCCTGCAAGATTTGCCGTCGGTCCCCACCACCCCGATCGAACATCACCTTGCTGACAAGATCTGCGCGCTGTACGAGCGGTACGGCCAGAACGGCGACGAAGCATCAACACGCTACCGCGATCTGACCGACATCGTGCGGATCGTTGCAGCACTCCCGTTCGATGCGGCGCGCCTGACTACGGTTCTTCGGCGCGAGGCGGGCCGACGCCGGACGACACTTCCGAAGAAGGTGCAAGCGCCGAGTGAAGACTGGTTCGTCGCTTTTCCCCGTGCCGCCGCGGGGTTCGCAGAGTACTCACGGAAGTACTGGGATCTGAATGCGGCGCTGACATTCTGCAGCATCTGCCTGGACGAGGTCCTCAGCGGCGAACGAATCAGAGGCATCTGGGATCCACACCACCGTTCGTGGCTGTAAGACTCCACACCGCCGCGACCAGGCCGGACGCTCACGGCGCGGCGACGACTTGCACGGTTGACGACGTTTCCCAGTGAACGCCTGGCACCAACGAGTCCGGCAGCATCTCGCCATCCAGCCCAGACGACGGCGGTTGAACTCGACGGGTCTGACCGGACAAGTCCTCGCCTCTACAGTTGCGGTTGTGGCGAGGTTGGCGGTGAAGCTGTTGTTGGTGGACGGGGATGGGCGGGTGTTGCTCATTCGGTCCAGGGATCCGGGGACGCAGGGCGTTTGCTGGTATCCCGTGGGTGGGGGTGTTGAGGCTGGTGAGTCGTTGCAGGATGCCGCGACGCGGGAGGCGTACGAGGAGACCGGGCTGGTCGGCCTTCCGATTGGGGTTCTGGTCTGGCAACGGGATCACACCTACGAGTACGGCGGTCAGGTTGTCGACGTACACGAGAAGTGGCTGTTGCACAGGGTCGAAGCCTTTGAACCGGTGCCCGCGCAGTTGAGCGAGTACGAGGCCTCCAGCATCCTCGGCTTTCGGTGGTGGCGGGCGCAGGATCTGGTCGAGGCGACCGAGACCGTCTTCCCGCCACGGCTCGGTCACCTCCTCACAGACCTGCTGACCGACGGCGTCCCGCCACATCCCGTTGACATAAGCGACGCAAGAACCCCGGCAACGGACTGACGACGCAGCCGCTCCAGGTCAGGTTGGCCACGGCGAGCGCCGCGTCGGCAGAGGCCGGCGAATCGATCTGGCCGGGTGTGGTGTCAAAGCAGTTGCCAGCGGCAACCACGAACAGTGCGCCGGTCTGCCGGCTGAGCGTGTTGACCGCCTGCGCCACCGGGTCGGTGCCGTCGGTGGGCTCGCCGCCGAGGCTGACGTTGACCACTTTCGCACCCTGGGCGGCGGCCCATTCCATGCCGGCGATGATGCTGGAATCGGTGCCCGAGCCTTCGTCGTCGAGGACCTTCCTGTTGAGCAGGGCCGCGTTCGGAGCGACGCCGCGGTACTTGCCCTGGGAGGCGGCGCCTGTTCCCGCGATCGTGCTCGCGACGTGCGTGCCGTGGCCGACCCGGTCGAGGGTGTCGGGGCTGCCGGAGAAGTTGGCCTCGGCAACAACCCGGCCTTCGAGGTCGGGGTGGGTCTTGTCGATGCCGGTGTCGAGGACGGCAACCTTGACGCCCTGACCGGTGAACCCGCGCAGCCAGGAGGCGGGCGCACCGATCTGGGCGACGCTCTGGTCCAGGGCGGCCTTCATCCGGCGGTCCAGCCGGATGGTCCGGATCTGGGGCTCGACCAGTTGGCTCTTGGTCCTGGGAGCAGGGTCGCTGATGGAGCGCCAGAAGGCCGGGCCCTTGGTCACCTGGGCTGCCCGGGCGCCGATCGAGGTGAGGAGCCCGGACTTCGTGGTGCCGGCGAAGGCGTCGTTCTTGGCCCGGGTCCGCGCGGTGGCCGGGCTGCCGTCGTACTGGACGATCACCGGCAGCGTCTTGCGTCGGGCGTCGTCGTAGCCCTGCTCGATGAGTCCCTTCACGTCGAAGAGGGACCGGTCCAGGCGGCCCTTGGCGACCTCACTCAAGACTTCCGTCGGGATGACGTAGGTGTGCTCGGCGGTCCGCGAGATGACTGAGGCCGTGGCACCACCACCGCGGAAGCTGATGCGCTCGGGTTGCTCGGATGGTGGCTCCAGGACCGGTCCCGCGCTGGCCCCGGGTACTGCGGTCAGCAGCAGCGCGAGGCTGATGAGCAAGGCGATTGGGCGGATCAGAGACATGCAGACGACTCCTTGTGTCGACATCAACACCAAGAAGGACGTCTCAGGCCACAAAACGCTGCGTGGTTTTCAGAAGGCGATTCGCATGACGGCCCGGCGGTTGCCTGGGCGACTTACCTCGGTGAAGCCGGCATCGGTGAACATGGTGGGAGTGCCGACGGAGCCGCCGTCCACGAAGTCCGGGTAGCCCTCGACGGCGGTGGCGCCACGGTCGCGGGCGAAGGCGACGGTGGCTTGGGCCAGTGCGCGGCCGATGCCTCGGCGGCGGTAGCCGGCGCGGGTGACGAAGCAGGTGACGGCCCAGATGGTGGGGTCGGTCTTGTCCTCGTTGCGGCCGAGCCAAGGAACGCGGTAGTCGCGCAGGAGTCTCGGGTGGTCCGCTCGCGGCGCGACGGCGCACCAGCCGACGGGCTGACCGTCGAGGTACGCGACCAGGCCGCTCGTCGCCCGCGCCTTGTCGTTTCCACAGGCGGTCTGGTCGCTAAGCCGGGCGGCGAGTTCTTCGGGGCCCTCGGACGCCCAGGACTCCTTGGGCAGCATGCGAAACCGTTGGCACCAGCATCGTGCGGTGTCACCGGCCGTCCCGAAGATCGCCTGCAGGTCCTCCCACGCCGCCTGGTTGGCGGGAACGATCGTGAGTTGCTCGGCGGTGACCGGTTCGCGCGAGCCCGTCGTACGAGGAACGGGCACTCGCTTGGCCGCCGGTCGCTTCTGCGGACGAGGCAGCGCATCGAACATGAGCCGAACGTCCACCACGTCGCCCGCGTCCAGTCCTGCGGGCTTGCGTACTGCGTCCTTCAACGGGAGCAGGTAGCCGCCATCCTTCGGCCACAGCGAGGTCTTCCATTCGGTGCTACCGATCCTTGCGCGGATCGGCAGCATGCCCCAGCCGTAACTGGCGGCCGAGGCCGCGGCTCGCAGCGCGTCGCCTGCCTGCTCCGGCACGGAGACGAAGTAGTACGGCGCTGGGCCGCGCCACTCGAAGATCTCTCCGCTGAACTCTTGCTCCATGGCCAGATGCTAGGACCCATCGCCGACGTACCTCACCCGGTGTTGAGGGTTTCGGCCTGGCTGCTGCGTTGCAGCTGACGGCAAGTCTTCACCAAGTACTTGAACGATACTGTTGAAGGTATGACTGCCGGGATCGAACGAGCTGCCAGTACCGTCGACTCTGCCAGCGTGATGGCGTTGCTTCCAGGCAAGCCGCGCCTGCTGGGACTGGGTGAGCCGACGCATGGTGAAGAGGTTCTGCTCGAGCTGCGGAACGAGCTGTTTCAGCAACTGGTCGAGCAGGAGGGCTATCGGACGTTCGCGCTCGAGAGCGACTGCCTGATGGGCCTGGTCGTCGACGACTACGTCAGGTCGGGTCGAGGCACGCTCGACGACGTCATGGAGCGCGGATTCAGCCACGAGTGGGGTGCATTCCCAGCGAACCGCGAGCTGGTGAATTGGATGCGCTCGTACAACGACGGCCGTCCCGCTGACGAGCAACTGCGGTTCGCCGGCTTCGACGGCCCGCTGGAGATCACCGCCGCGGCGAGCCCGCGACAGGCGCTCACTGGTTTGCACGCCTACCTCGCCGCCTGGGGTGACACCGACTTGCTCCCCTGTACGGCGGACGCCCTCGACCGCCTGCTCGGCCCTGACGATCAGTGGACCAACCTGGCCGCGATGCGAGACCCATCCCAGTCGGTCGGTCAGACCGCTGAAGCCAAAGAGCTGCGACTGCTTGCCGACGACCTGGTCGCGCTCCTCAACGCTCAGGCGCCGCAGCTGATCGAGGCATCCGCACCGAACGACTGGGAGCGGGCTCTGCTGTACGCGCGCACCGCCAGAGGCCTACTGCGCTACCACCGCTGGATGGCCGACACGTCGCCGAGCCGCTTGGCGTGGCTGCTCGCCGTACGAGACTCGATGATGGCCGCCAACCTGCTCGCCATCGCAGACCGTGGCCCAGCCCTCGTCAGCGCTCACAACGCCCACCTCCAACGCAACAAGAGCTCGATGCGCCTGGGCGACCAGACACCGCAATGGTGGAGCGCCGGCGCACTCGTCAGCGCCCAACTAGGCAAGGACTACGCCCACCTAGCCACAGCCCTAGGCACAATCCCCCACCAAGGCGTCACCACTCCACCCCCCAACACCCTCGAGGGCCTCCTCTACACCCTCCCGGGCGACACCTACCTCCTCGACCCCGCAGCCCTCCACGACCTGACCCCCGTCCCGCGCGTGTCCCCTTGGTACGGCTACGCCCCACTAGACCCCGCCCACCTCCCCACCACCGACGCCATCCTCTTCGTGAAGCACGCCCACCGGACCTAAGCGTCGAACCACAGCCGACCCTCACGCAGCCCTTCACGGTCGGGGCGGTGCCGGCGCGTCACGCCGAACCTCGGACACCAACTCGGGACCTCGGACATCTGGTCGGATGTCCGAGGTCCCCGCTTCGTGTCCGAGCGACTCGCGGTACGCCCAAGCCGGCCGAGGAAGCCGTGGGTGCAAAGCCGTGGGTGCAAAGCCGTGGGTGCAAAGCCGTGGGTGCAAAGCCGTGGGTGCCGAGCTGGTCGAGGAGCTGCACGACCGGTACGGCGACATCCC
>NZ_JBFAHB010000029.1:0-97633 GCF_040653975.1 Kribbella sp. NPDC050820 | reverse complement strand
ATCCCACCACCGTCCCGACCCCCCTCCCCCACCCCCTCGCGCTCCCCCCGGGGGGGCCTGGTGGCCGGCCCCCGCGCGGTACCGGCGCGCGTCCGTACCGGCGCGCTGTTCGTTGTCTAGGGCGCGATGTTCTGGTTGAGGTGGAACAGGTTGCCCGGGTCGTACTTGCGCTTGATCTCGACCAGCCGGTCGTAGTTCTGCTTGTAGTTGTCCCGGATCCGGCCCTGATCGTCGCCGGCCATGAAGTTGATGTAGCCGCCGGACTCGGAGTGCTGTGAGACGTCGTCGTAGTACGACTGCACCCACTGGATGTTCGCCTCGTTGTCGGCCGGGTCCGGCCACATGCCGGCGATCACGGTCGCGAAGTTCGCGTCCCGGTAGGCGAAAGCGGTCGCATCCGGAGTCACCCGGTGGCAGGCGCCGTTGATCGGGTAGATGTGCACGGTCGCGTTCACCGAGGGCATCCCTCGCGCGTGCCGCAGGTGGGCCTGGATCGCCTCGTCGGTGAGCTCGGTGACGAAGTTCGCCTTCCAGTAGTGCTGCAGCCCGGGTGGGACCAGGGCGTCGAACATGCTGTTCAGCACCGGGTACGGCATCGGGCCGACGAACTCGGCGACCACCGGCGCGAGCTCGCGGAACTTCGAGATCTCCGCCTGCCCCTGGTCCGGGTCACCGGCCCAGCACCCGACGATCAACGTGAACAGGTCGCCGTGCCGGTCCTCGGGGATGAACGGCAGCGGCGGCGCGATCTGGAACGCCGGGAACCCGCCGAGCTGCTCGGGCGCGGCACCGATCAGGTCCTGGAAACCACTCAGTACGGCGGCCCCGTCGGACATCTCGAACAGCATCGGGCCACCCCAGACCGTCGACACCGGCGCCAGCCGGAACTCCAGCGCGGTCACCACGCCGAAGTTGCCGCCACCACCGCGCAGCGCCCAGAACAGGTCGTCGTTCTCCTTCTCGCTGGCGATCAGGAACTGTCCGTCCGCGGTCACCACGTCCGCCGAGATCAGGTTGTCGCAGGCCAGCCCGAGGCCGCGGTCCAGGTACCCGATCCCGCCGCCCAGGGTGAGACCGCCGACGCCGGTGGTCGAGATGATGCCGCCGGTCGAGGCCAGCCCGAAGGCGTGCGTGGCCGCGTTGAAGTCGCCCCAGGTCGCGCCACCACCGGCCCGCGCGGTCCGGCTGACCGGGTTCACCCGGACGTTGCGCATCCCACTGAGATCGATCACCACACCGTCGTCGACCGTGCCGAACCCGGGCACGCTGTGCCCGCCCCCACGCACCGCCAAGTCGAGCTCGTTCGTCCGCGCGAAGTCGACCGCGGCCATCACGTCGCCCGCGTTCTCACACCGCACCACGACCCGCGGACGCCGGTCGTGCATGGCGTTGTTGACCCGGCGTGCCTCGTCGTACCCCTCGTCGCCGCCGGTGAACACCGGCCCCCTCGTGCGTTCCCTCAAGTCCTCGATGGTGCCCATTGCCCCCTCCAGAGCCGAACCTCCCCCAGGCCCGTATCTCCCCGACCCTCCTCCGCGCCCCTGGATGCGTCAATGGCCTGCTGCGGCCTCCTGGAGGGCGGCTGCGACTGCGTCGACGACCGGTGTGCGGCTTCGGCGGGTGAGTAGGAAGACCTCGCGTCCGACCACGCCTTCTGCAGGCAGGCAGAGCGCGACTCCGGGAGCGCCGTACCCCAGCACCAAGTCAGGCAACAGCGCAGCTGCTCCGGTGGTGCGGACGAGCTCGAGCAGGATCAGGAAGTCGTCGGAGTGATAGCGCACGTCGGGCTCGAACCCGCCGAGCTCCCGGCACACCCGCACCTGCATCTCGTGCTGACCGGTGCCCGGGTGGCAGGCAGCCCACGGTACGTCGGCCAGTCGCCCGAGCTGCACGCGATCTGCCCCGGCCGCGGGGTGGTCGGCGGGCAGTGCGACCTGAATGCGTTCGCGCAGCAGCCGCTCGCGATGCAGGTCCACGTGCACTGCCCGCGGCTGTCCGTCGTACTCGTCACCGACGACCACGTCCAGTTGCTGCAGCCGCAGCGCCGGTGCGGCCTGCTCCACCTCGATCTCTGCGGCCTCGATGCGGATGTCGGCATGGCTCGCGGCCAACGCCCGTACAGCTGGAGCCACGATGCGCAGGAACGCCGACTGGAAGGCCGCGACCCGCACCACCCCAGCGGCACGCCCTGCCGCGACCGAGGCCAGCTCCGCCTCCGCCGCCTCGACCCCTTCGAGCAGTACGGCGGCATGCCGCACGAGCACCTGGCCGGCAGGGGTCAGTCGGACGTTGCGGCCGATTCTCTCGAGTAGCGGCGTACCGGCTTCTCTCTCCAGCACCGACAGCTGTTGGGAGATCGCACTGGGCGTGTAGCCGAGCGCACGGGCGGCGCCGTGCACGGTGCCGCGACCGTGCACCTCGCGGAGCAGTCGTAGGCGGTGGAGGTCCAGCATCTGTTCAGCATAGCTACACGATCCTGTACATGAAGCCGCGATAGACCTGAACAGTCCTGAACCGGGACCATCGATGCCGTGGGACGCCTCTTCTGCTTACTTTCCGCCGCCGGCTTCGGGGCGATGGCTGTGTTCGGCAAGCTCGCCTACGACGCGGGTGTGTCGGTGGATGCGCTGCTGCTGGTCCGCTTCGGGCTGGCTGGTGGGCTACTGATCGCTATAGCGCTCGCACGCGGCGCACTGCGCCAACTGCCTCGCCGGGCCGTGCTGGCCGGGCTTGGCATGGGTGTGTTCGGCTATGCGGCGCAGTCCGGGCTGTACTTCTCCGCACTGGCCAGGATCGACGCCTCACTGGTGGCTTTGATCCTGTACGTGTACCCGGTGCTGGTCATGGCCGGTGCCATCGCACTCCGCCGGGAGCGGGCGTCGCGGAGGCGGGTATGGGCGCTGGGGATCGCTCTCACTGGGATCGTGCTGGTGCTGAGTGGTGCGTCGACCGGGCGGTTCGACTGGCTGGGCGCCCTGCTGGCACTGGGGGCTGCATTCACCTACACCGGCTACATCCTGGTCGGCGACCGGGTGACTGCGGACGTGCCTCCGCTCGCGTTGAGCGCACTGGTGTGCACTGGGGCGTTCGGCACGTTCCTGGTGGCCGGGTTCCTGCGTGGCGGGACGGACCTGGGGTTCGCTCCGGTGGGCTGGCTCTGGCTGGCCGCACTGGCGGTGGTCAGCACGGTCGGCGCGATCCTGCTGTTCTTCGCCGGTATGGCGCGGGTCGGTCCGTCCGTGGCGTCGATCCTGTCCATCCTGGAGCCGGTGGTGACGGTACTCGCCGCGGCGGCTGTGTTCGGGGAGACGCTCACGGTGACCCAGTGGCTCGGCGGGTCGCTGGTGCTGGCCGCCGTACTGGTGGTGCAGTGGCCGCGCCGTCAATCGTTGTCTGGACTTTCGGCGGGTTCGGCAGAACCAACGGCAGACTTGAGGGTATGAACCGGCGGATGACGTGGGCGGGAGTCGCTGCGCTTGTGATGACGGCCGCGATCGCCTGTACCTCCGAGGACGGCGCGGCACCTCCTGCGTCCACTCCGAGCGCCACCTCCTCGACCCCCACCACGTCGTCCGCTCCTCCGCCTTCTCCGTCGGCCACACCATCTGCCACGCCGACGGCCAAGCCGACCACCACCGCGCCGCCGCACCCCGTCTCGTTGCAGGCGATGATGACGAACAAGTACGACGGCCGAAACCTCCGCCTCGGCCGGGTGCTGGCCCGCAACGCCGCCTACACCCGCTACCACGTGACGTACGCCAGCGGCTCGCTGACGATCTCCGGCATCATGAACGTCCCACGCACCCCCGGCCGGCACCCCGCATTGGTCCTGAACCACGGCTACATCGACCCGGCGATCTACACCAACGGCCGCGGCCTGATGCGTGAGCAGGACTACCTCGCCCGGCGCGGGTACGTCGTACTGCACACGGACTATCGCGGACATGCGCAGTCCACTGACGACCCGCGCTCCGACCTGAACCTGCGGCTCGGCTACACCGAAGACGCGATCAACGCCGTACTCGCACTGCGCACGTCGCCGTCCGTCGACCCGAACCGGATCGGCATGCTCGGCCGGTCGATGGGCGGCGGGGTCACCTACAACGCACTGGTCGCGCAGCCCGGGCTGATCAAGGCTGCTGTGGTCTTCGCCCCCGTGAGCTCCGACGCGGCCGACAACTTCAACCGCTGGCAGCGCAACGACCGCCCGATCGCCTCCACCATCCTGCGCGCGTACGGCGAACCCGCCCGCAATCCCACGTTCTGGCGCAACGTGTCGGCGATCAACTTCTTCGACCGGGTCACCGAGCCGGTGCTGATCCACCATGGCGAGTCCGACTCGACCTGTCCGATCGCGTGGTCCCGTGAGGCGCTCGCTGCCCTCAAGGGGGCCGGCAAGACGGCGACGATGTACAGCTATCCGGGTGAAGAACATGCGTTTGGACCAGCCTGGCCGACCTCCATGGCCCGGACAGTCACCTTCCTCAAACAGCACGGTGTCTAGCGGTTTGCGTGCATGATGGTGGAGTGAGCACGGAGCTGGTCGGCCGTGACGACGAGCTCGCGACGCTTGGGGGACTTGTCACCGCACTGCCGGCATCGTCGGCCGCGGTGATCGTCAGGGGCGAGGCGGGTATCGGGAAAACGGCGTTGGTCCGCGTCGTCCTGGACGGTGCGGGCTCTGCCGGGCTGCGGGTGCTTCGGGGCGCGTGTGCGCCGATGTCGGGGGCGGTCGCGTACGGCGGGCTGGATCCTGCGTTGATGGCCGCCCGCAGCGTTGCGGACGGGCTGGTGGAGCCGTCCGCGTCGTCTGCTGAGGGTCGGGCGCGGGCTGTGGGTGCGACGCTGGCCTACCTGCGTGAGCTGGCGCGCGACGGCGCCGTACTGGCAGTTGAGGATCTGCACTGGGCTGACACGTCGACGCTGGACTTCCTGGCGCACCTCTGCCGCAACCTGCCGGAGTCAGGCCTGCTGGTGGTGTGCAGCTGGCGCGACGAGGACACAGACCCTGCTCGTGCAAGCTGGCTCGGTGAGCAACTGCGCAACCCGGCGATCGTCGATGTGTCCCTTCGTCGACTGACACTGCAGGAGACGGTCCGCCAGCTGGCCGACTATCCAGCCGAGCTGGGCGAGACCGTGTACAGGCAGAGTGCGGGCAACCCGTACCTGAGCTCTGAGCTCGCTCGCGGTGGGGCACGGCCGTCTGCTTCGTTGCGACAGGTACTGGGTTCCAGGCTGGACGCTGTAGCGCCGGCGACTCGCCAGGTGGTCGGGATCGCGACCACGCTTGGCCGAGCGCTGACCGATGACGAGCTGCTCGTGGCGGCATCCGGTGACGCAGCAGCAGTTCATGAGGCTTACGAGTCCGGTCTGATGGTGCGCGAACTACCGCAGGGGTGGATGGCACGACATCCCGTGCTTGCCGAGGTTGCCTACGAGCAGCTGCTCGCGGGCGACCGCCGGGCGCTGCACAGGCGGATGGCTGAACACCTTGCAGGCTTGCTGTCTGCGCACCCCAGCGCTGGTGCGGTAGCCGAGGTAGCGGAGCAGTACGAACGCTCGGGTGACCCGGACCAGGCCCTGCTGTGGGCAGTGCGCGCTGCACAGCTGGCTGAGCAGGGGTTCGCGATCGCAGAGGCCGGCCATTGGTACGCCGTCGCGGCCGCGCAGTGGGATGACGCCGTACACACCCGCGCAGAGGTCCCGGCGAAGCTGGCCTTGCTGAACGCCGCAGCCGGCCACCTCGGCGCTGTTGGGCAGCCTGATCGAGCCATGGCACTGCTGTCGGATCTGTCGGCGGACACTGCTGCCGCTGACCTTGTGGTGAGCGCAGCGTTGACGCGCAGCTGGCTGGCCATGGTCCTCGGCGGCACTGACGATGCGGTCCGAGACGTCGAACTGGCCGAGTCACTCGCTTCGCCCGACGACGAGCTCACCTGGGCGCGCATCTACGCACGGCGCGCCATGGTGATCGCCACGGCACAGCGATGGGACGAGGCGATTGGTCCGGCACGAGCTGCGCTCGAGCTCGGAACGCGCTGCAACGACACCCGAACGATCGGCACCGCCCAGATCCTGCTGGGTCTCGCGGCGGTGCTCGCCGGCGACATCGTCGAAGGACTCGGGCGGTACGAGATCGCGCTGGTGATCGCACACCGCCTCGCCGAACCCGAGGACCTGGCGATGGCCGGCGTGATGCTGACCGACTTCCACTGGCGGCAGGGTGACACCGAACAGGCCGCCCGCGTCGCGCGGGTGATCCGGCGCGCGGTGCGCCCGCTGATGCTCGGGCGGCACTGGCTGGAAGACGTGATGGACTCGAACGTCGTCGCGGCGCTGTACGAGGCGGGGCGATGGGACGAGGCACTGGACTGGCTGTCGGAGCCGTCGGGACCGTCCGAGCTGGGCTTCTTCCAAGGGGTGCTCGCTCTGGTGCGCCTGGCACGCGGTGACGTCACTGCCGCTGCGGAGCTGCAGGACCAGGCGGAATCGCTGGTCGAGCGTGATCAGCCACAGTTCGTGGCGTTGTACGGCGAGGTGCAGACGCGCCTGCTGCTGCAGACCGGCCGCGCCGAGGAGGCACTGCAACTGGCGTTGTCGATCGCTGAGCGAGTGTCCACGACCCTCGACCCACTGGAGAACATCGACCTCTTGGCCGCCGGGCTCGAGGCGGCGGCGACCGTGGCTGCGCCGGAGGCTCTCGAGCGGCTCGTCTCGTTGCTCAAGGCTGCGATCACTGGCCGGGCGGCGGGCGCGATGGTTGCGATGGTCGAGGCCGAACGCTCGCGGGCAATCGGTGAGCCACGTGCTGAGTCATGGCTGACTGCAGCTCAGGAGTGGGCCGCGCTGGGTCGGCCGTATGACGAGGCTCGTGCGCGAGTGCATGCTGCTGAGGCGTTGCTGGAGCGTCGAACTGGGCCGGAGGTACGACGTACGGCCGCCGAGCAGCTGCGGGCCGCCAAGCGGTTCGCGGAGCAACTGGGCGCCGTACCTCTGCTCGCGGACATCGACCGTCTCGGGCAGCTGGCTCGAGTCGACGTCCGGGTCGACACTGGTCGGCAGACAGCCGAGCTGGATGGGGCTGTCTGGCCTCCGGTGCTGACCGAACGCGAGCAGCAGGTGCTGGCGTTGCTGACCGAGGGGCTGACCAATCGCGAGATCGGCGAGGCGTTGTTCATGAGCCCGAAGACCGCGAGTGTGCACGTCACGCATCTGATGGAGAAGTTCGGCGTGCAAAGCCGGGTACAGGTTGCTGCAGTGGCCGCGCGACTCGGGCTGGACAAGCCCTGACGGATCAGGTGGTTTCGGTCCGGCGACGCTTGTACAGGTGGACGCCGCCCAGCGCCAGGCTTGCGCCGGCTACTGCGGTGCAGCTCGCCAGAAGCGCGGCGACGCCGTCGTCGTCGGTGGTGGTGGTGCTTGCCGTTGGCGGGGTGACGAAGTCCGGCTCCTTCGGGTAGTTGTGCAGGTGTCCCGCCGGTGGGTCGCGGGGTACGACGACCTCGGGCGCTCGACGCTCTTCCGGGGGCTGGGCCGATGCCGTCGCCGCAGCCAGGGGGCTGAGGCAGACGACGAGCATGGTGCCTGCGATGACTGACGTCCGGTGGATCATGGCTCCTCCTCGTGATGATCTCTCCGTGTCTCCACGGTCGATCACGAGGCCGGACGACCACATCGGGCGTGCGCCCATACATCAGGGCGCCAGGACCTTATTTCTGCCCTCAGGTTCCTTACATCCGGTCTGCTGATCCCGCGCAGTAGGCGAGGGATCAGCAGGCAGGGCCTAGGCGGGCTTGCGTGCGCTGACGGCGTACATCGTCAGCGACAGGTGGAACGCGCCGCGGTCGGCGGCGTCGGCCAGGTCCTTGGCGAAGGCCTCGGCCTCGGCCTCGGTGATGACGCCGGCATGAAGGGCGGTGAGGTGCATCATCGAGGCGAAACCCTGCCGGGCGCGTTCCTGCGCCTCGATCCAGGTGGCGGCTGTCTCGCCGGTGATCTCCAGGCCGGCGGCGGCGAGCTGGCCGCGGAGCCGCCGGCCGGAGTACGGGTTCGCTGAATCGGCAAGGAAGTGGTCGATCATCTTCTGAAGCACGACGGGATCCGCAGGATGCACGATCGCGGTCGCCCAGTCCGTGTCGATCAACACGATCCGCCCACCAGGCCGCAGTACCCGAGCCATCTCCCGCACCGCCCCGCCCGCATCCGCCACGTGCTGCAGAACCCGCTCACACCGCACAACATCAACCGACTCCCCCGCCAACGGCAACGCCCCCACATCCCCATCAACAAACTCCACACCCCCGCCGTCCCCCACCCCAGGACGCCCCGCAACACCATCCGCCCCCGCCTCGGCAACAGCCTCCACCCTGGCAGCGACCCCCACCTCACCCTCGGCCCCGGCCCCGGCAGGAGCCCACGTCGTCTTCGCAGCAGCCCCCGCCTCACCCTCCACCTCCGCCCCAGCAGCGGCCTCAGCCTCACCATCCACCTCCGCCCCGGCAGCGGCCTCAGCCTCGCCATCGGCCTTCCCGTTGGCGGCGGCCGTCTTGGCGGTGGCTTTTGATGCTCGGTGGTGGGCTTCGGCTCGTAGGCCGGGGCTTGGCTCGATGCCGATCGCGTGGCCTTGCGGGCCGACCAGCTTGGCGAGGGCTACGACGTCCTCACCGGTGCCCGAGCCGACGTCGACGGCGGTCTCCCCCGCGACCGGCGCCAACTGCTCGAGCGCCCACGCCCTCAGCGTCTGTACGGCGGGCCGCCGCGCCATCAGGTCGAGCACCATCGCCAGCTTCGCGGCGTCCTGCGTCTCCGCGTCCGCGATCTTGAAGCTCCCCCGCGACGACAGGTCGATCCCGGACTCGTCCGTCTCCGTCATCCCACTCCCCCTTCAGTGCGATCGAGCGTAGCGCCGTACGTGTCCGGGACCGACTCCGTCTGCCCGTTAGGGCAGCCACCCGGGCTCGTGCACCACAACCGGCCGAACGTCGTGCGTCACGCCATCCACTCCTCGTCGCGCAGCCGCAGGATCGCCCACCCCGCCGCGGCGAACCCGGCCGCCTGCAGCCCCCAGCCGAACAGGTCGAGCGTGTGACTCACGAGCACGATCGCCGCGATCGCGTGGATCGGCTGCGAGATCGCCGTCGCGACCGCGGCCCACCGAGGCACCAGCCGCGACCGCCACATCGCGATGCCGAGCAGGATCGAGCCGATCACGTGCCCCGCGACGAACACGAACCCGGCCAGGTCCATCGACCCGTGCGTGACCTCGGCTGCCCGGGTGATCGCGGCCGGGTCGAGCCCCGCCGTACCCGCGGCCCAAATGAAGATGTCGCCGGACGCCGTCCACGGCAACGCCAGATACCCCGGTACGACGAGCAGCAACGCGATCGCGGTCAGCCAGGGCGCACGCCGCCGGGTCAGCCGCCCCACGAAGTACGCGCCCGGCACCAGCGTCAGGATCCCGACGAACCCGAGCCACAGCACCAGTGAACCCCGGTCGAGATTGTCGACAATCTTATTGGTGATCGTCGACATGTCGTCGACGGTGTCGTATGGCAGGAAGTACCGCAGCAGAGCGATCGCGGCCGGACCGATCGGCAGCAGGATCGCCGCGAACCACCGCGACACCGTCCGTACGTCGACTCGCGGCGTACTCGTCATCGTCTGGCTCATCGCACACCCGCCAACTCACGCGACGGCAGCAGTACGGCGACGACGCCGAAGACCGTCGCCGCCACGCCGACTCCCGCAGCGGCCACCGCCGCCGCGGGGACTCCGGACTCGAAGAACGCCGGTACGGCGAGCAGCGCCGACGCGAGCCGGAGCGTGATCAACGGCGCCAGCGACCACCGCTTGCCTCTCCACGCGAACCCGATCAGCACCAGACTCACCAGCCCGACCACCGCCGCACCGATCGCAATCACCATCGGCGGGTGCTCCCCATCGGTCAGCACCGGCATCAGCAGATCCCCCACGGACAGCAGACCGAGGACAACCAAACCCAGCTTGTACATGTTGTTCCCCTCTCTCAGGCCACCACCGTCCGCCGCCCACCCCACCCACCACCTGAGGCCGAACTCCCGCACCCCCGGGAAATCCCCCCGCCCCTCCCAGGACCCCATTCCCGAGACGCCACCCCCCACCCAGGCGCACACTGCCGCTATGAACCACCAGGCGCCCGCCGAACAAGCCGTCACCCCAGCACGCGCCGGCCCCGGCGAACACCACCTCTGGGCCAGCGGACAACACCTCCGCTCCCACGGACAGCTACACGCGGTCGGCGGGGAACACCTCCAGGCCTACGGACGGCTCTGCGCGGCCGGTGGGTCTCAGTCCAACGACAAGCTCCACCTCGGGGGCTTTCGAGGGTGGGTGGCGGGGGTTGGGGGCGGGGCTCGGGGTCTTTGTGGTTGCTGAAGTTGTCGGGGCGGTTGTGCTGGCTGCGGTGGTGGGGTGGGGCTGGCAGAACGCGGTAGATGCGTTTGTGGTGACGAACGGGTTGATGGGCCTGACGTTCGGGCTGTGTGGAGCGGCGATTGCGTGGCATCGGCCGAGGAACCCGATCGGGTGGTTGTTCATCGCCGACGGCATCGGGCACGCGACCACTGCGGTCGCCACGCCCCTCGGTCAACTGCTCTCGGACGCCGACGCGCCGATGGCTGCCCAGCGCCTCCTCGTCACCCTGTCGATGTGGGCCTGGCCGTGGTCGATCGGCCTGTTCCTGCCGCTCGCGCTCCTGCTGTTCCCGACCGGCCGCCTGCTCTCGCCGCGCTGGCGCTGGGCCGCGATCGGCATCATCGCCACCTCACCGCTGTTCGTCCTCGAGATGACCGGCGCGGGCGACGCCCCCGGCCAAGGCCTCCCGCGCGGCTACCTGACCATCTCCACGTACGACGACCTCGCCCCACTCTGGACGCTCACCGAGCTTCGCAACATCGTCGCGTTCCTCCTGGCGATCACCTGCCTGGCGATCCGCTACCGAAGGGCCGACGAAATGGGCCGCCGGCAACTCTTGTGGTTGCTGCTGGCATCCGTCGTCGCGATCCTGTTCATCACCCCGTGGTCGTTCCTCGCCGGCACGCCGATCCTTGTTTTACTGGCGATTCCGCTCATCCCGATCGCCGTCGCGGTCGCGATCGTGCGCTACCAGCTCCTCGACATCCGGCTGGTCGTGTCCCGCGCCCTGACCTGGGGTCTGCTGTCACTGGTTGCCATCGGCGCCTATGCGGCCCTCGCCGCGATCCTGGGTTCGCTGATCTCTTCCCGCGTCGGCCGCTCGGCGGCGATCACCGTCCTGGTGGCGCTGATCATCGCCCCGATCCTGCCCCGCCTGCAGCAACTCGTCGATCGAGCCCTGTACGGCGATCGCCGCGACCCCGCCCGCGTCGCCTCCCAGGTCGGCGAACAACTCTCCGCCGGCCTCCCCGGCGTGGTCGCCGCCATCCGTTCCGCGCTCCGCTTCCCGTACGTCGGTCTGATTGTCGACAATAGGATCGTCGCCGAATCCGGCGCCCCGCCGCCCTCCGTCGTACCCCTGGAGCTCGAGTACGGCGGAACCGCGGTCGGAGCGCTGCACGTCGGGCTCCGGTCCGGCGAGTCGGCGCTCGCCTCGGCGGATCGCAGTGTGCTCGGGCTGGTCGCCGTACCGCTCGCCGTCGCCGTGCACGCAACGCGGCTCTCAGCCGAACTGCAGTCGTCCCGCGAGAAGCTGGTCTCGGCCCGCGAGGAGGAGCGCCGCCGGCTCAGACGCGACCTCCACGATGGTCTCGGCCCGACGCTGACCGGGGTCGCGTTCACCGCCGACGCCGCGGCCAACCTGGTCTCCACCGACGCCGCCAAGGCCCGCGACCTCCTCGCCATGTTGCGGACAGTCACCCGTACGGCGATCGCCGACGTACGACGGCTTGTCGACGATCTCCGACCACCCGCGCTGGACGAGCTCGGACTCGTCGGCGCGCTGAAGCAACGCGCGGATCAACTGTCGTTCCGCGCCGACGGTGCCTCGGTCCGGGTGGAGGTGTCAGCGGAGGGACTGCCACCGCTCCCGGCGGCGTTGGAGGTTGCGGCGTACCGGATCGCGACCGAGGCGTTGACGAACATCGTCAGGCACTCGCGCGCGACGTCCGCCGTACTAGCGTTGCGCTGTGGCGACGATCTGGAGATCGAGGTGACCGACGACGGACCGCCGAACGGCGAGTGGCGGCCAGGCGTCGGCCTGCACGCGATGCGAGAACGCGCCGCCGAGCTAGGCGGCCACTTCGAGGCCGGCCCGTCCCCCACCGGCGGCATAGTCCGAGCAACCTTCCCCTTGGAGCCCGGATGACGCGCGAGGGAGCCGGGATCATGCGCGGAGCGCAACCGACGCACCGAGCGCTGACGACCCGCGAGGAGCCCAGATGACTCCCGAACGAGCCGAGACCATTCGCGTCGTGCTGGCCGATGACCACCCCGTTGTCCGGGCGGGACTGTCGGCCCTGCTCACCTCGCTCCCCGGCATCGAGGTCGTCGGCGTCGCCGCGACCGGGCGCGAGGCGATCCGCGAGGTGATCACCATCCGCCCGGACGTCGCCGTACTGGACCTCCAAATGCCCGACCTCGACGGCTTCGCCGCCACCCGCGAGCTGGCGCGCTCAGCACCAGACGTCGCCGTACTCGTGCTGACCATGTTCGAGGACGACGACTCCGTCTTCGCCGCGATGCGCGCCGGCGCCCGCGGCTACCTGGTCAAAGGTGCCGAGCAGGACGAGATCGCCCGCGCCATCCGGGCAGTCGCGGCCGGCGAGGCGATCTTCGGCCCCGGCGTCGCCCGCCGCGTGCTCAGCTTCTTCTCCGCCCCACCACCAGCGGCCGACCCGTTCCCCGAGCTCACCACCCGCGAACGCCAGATCCTCGACCTGCTGGCCGCCGGCCTGTCCAACTCCGCCATCGCCCACCGCCTCGACCTGGCCGCCAAGACAGTCGCGAACAACGTCTCCACCATCTTCACCAAACTCGGCACCGCCGACCGCGCCACCGCCATCATCCAGGCCCGCAACGCCGGCCTGGGCACCGAGAACCCCTGAGTTCCAGGCCACCCGATGGGTGCAGATCGACAGGTAGTGCACCTGCGAGACACCGTACGCGCCCGGAAGCCGACGCTCGGCTGCACTACCCAGCGCCGCACACCTCCTGTCGATCGGTCCGGCTAGTCGATCGCGCGCAGGTAGCGGTTGCCGATCGTGCGCAGATGCTGGACGAGCTCGGGTGGGCCGTCGACGTGGAAGTCGAGGCCGAGCATGCCGATGTAGACGGCAACGATCTCGAGGGACTCGGCGCCGGTGACGAGGACGCTGGTGTCGTCGTCGACCGACTCGACCACGCCGACGGCCGCGTGGATCCGGGACAGCACCTCCTGCGCGGGCGCGAACACCGTGATCCGGGCATGCACCTTCCACCCGGTCGTGGCGACGTCCCGCAGGACGAAGTCGGTGTAGTCGTCCCCCGGCATCGGCCGCGGCTGGTACCGCCGGCCTGTTGCCATCCGCAACGACATCCAGTCGACCCGGTACGTCCGCCACGCGTCGGCCTCGTCCCGCGCGACCAGGTACCAGTACCGCTGCCAGCTCACCAGCCGGTACGGCGCGACCAGGATCGGCAACCCCGATGACGCCGTACCGGAACCTGGCCCGCGGATCGGGCCGTCGGTGGGGATCTCGTAGTCGAACCGGAGGTAGTGCTCGTCGCGGATGCACGCCGCGATCGCGGTCAGCACGGCCGGGTCGATCTCGGGGTCCTGTACGTTGGAGCCGGTGTTGTCCGGGCCCTTCTCCATCGTGCTGTGGATCGCGCTCACCTGCCGCCGGAGCCGATGCGGCAGCACCTGCTCCAGCTTCGTCAGCGCCCGCGCGCTGCTCTCCCCCATCCCGGCCACACCGGCGCCGGTCCGCAGCCCGACGGCGACCGCCACCGCTTCCTCGTCGTCCAGCAGCAACGGCGGGAGCTTGGCGCCGACGCCCAACTGGTAGTGCCCGGCCGGGCCGCGGGTCGCGTCGACCGGGTAGCCGAGCTCGCGCAGCCGGTCGATGTCGTTGCGGATGGTCCGCGTCGTCACCTCGAGCCGCTCGGCCAGCTCGGCGCCGGTCCAGGCCGGGCGGGTCTGGAGCAGGGCCAGCAGGCTCAGCAACCGCGACGAAGTCTCGAGCAAAATCGGTCTCCCAAATAGGAATCAAATGTTCCTATATGGATTCTACGGTAGAGCCATGAACAACAACGAGAGCATCCGGCCCTTCACCGTCGACATCGCCCAGGCCGACCTGGACGACCTGAACGCCCGCCTGGCGCGGACGCGGCTGCCCGAGCCGGCCCCCGGCGACGACTGGGACTACGGCACCCCGAACCACTACCTCCGGGAGATGGTCGACCACTGGCAGAACGGGTTCGACTGGCGGGCGCAGGAAGCGCGGATGAACGAGTTTCCGCACTACCAGACCGACGTCGACGGCCAGACCGTGCACTTCATCCACGTCCCGTCGAAGGTCGAGAACGCCACGCCGCTGCTGCTGGTGCACAGCTACCCGGGCTCGTTCGTCGACTTCCTCGACATGATCGCGCCGCTGACCGACCCGGTCGCGTACGGCGGCTCGCCCGAGGACGCGTTCTCCGTCGTCGTCCCGTCCATCCCTGGCTTCGGTTTCAGCACCCCGCTGGTGGAGCGCGGCTGGACGATGGCGCGGGTCGCCCGCACCTTCGACACCCTGATGCGCCGGCTCGGCTACTCGTCGTACGGCGTCCATGGCTCCGACGCCGGCGCGATGGTCTCGCGTGAGCTCGGCCTGCTGAACCCCGAAGGCTTCCTCGGACTGCACGTCCTGCAGCTGTTCTCCTTCCCGTCGGGCGACCCGGCCGAGTTCGAGAAGTTCACGCCGGCGGACTACGCGGCGCTGGAGCACCTGCAGTGGTTCCAGTCGGTCGGCGGGTACAACCAGATCAACGGCACCCGGCCGCAGACCGTTGCCGTCGGCATCTCGGACTCACCGGTCGGGCAGTTGGCCTGGAACGAACTGTTCAACAGCTTCGGCAACGGAACCAGCCTGGTGACCCGCGACCAGATCCTGACCGAGGTCTCGCTGTACTGGTTCACCAACACCTCGGCCGCGGCCGGTCGCTACCACTACGAGGAGGCCCACTCCGGCGTCGAGCCGGCCCAGAACCACGCCCCGACCGGGGTCGCCGTCTTCGCCGACGACTTCAAGACGATCCGGCCGCTGGCCGAGCGCGACAACACCAACATCGTGCACTGGTCGAACTTCGAGAAGGGCGGCCACTACGCGTCGCTCGAGCGGCCGGACGAGCTGACCGCCGACCTCCGCACGTTCTTCCGCAACCTGTAGCCAAGCTGTAGACAACCCTGCAGCCAACCCGTAGACGCCAACCCCGTGCGGCCCCGCACCCTGCCCAGGGTGCCTGGGCCGCACCGGCATGTTGTCGACAATCCTTTCGTCGACAGTCAGCTTCCGCGGTACGTCGAGTACGCGAACGGACTCAGCAACAGCGGGAGGTGCAGCCGCGTGGAAGGATCGACCACGGTGAAGGCGATGATGACCTGCGGGAACATGCAGGTCCGCCCGGTCTTGGCGAAGTACGCCGCCGTCTCGAAGACCAGCCGGTGATCGCCGGCCCGCCCGAGCGCCGGCCCCAGCTCACCGACCCGGCCGTCCGCATCGGTGCTCCCGGAACCGAGCACCGTGAACGGATCGAGCTCCTCCAGCACGACCGTCAGACCTTCCGCCGGCCGGCCGGTCACCAGGTCGAGTACGTGCGTGCTGATCATTCGTCGACCACCTTCCGGGTCGCCGTACGCCCTACCTCCGGTGCCCGTTCGGACTCCGGACCATGCCTTGCGCCTGCGCCTGGGCTTGGGCGTGGCGAAGCCCGGGGCTTTCACGCACCCGGGCTCCGGTCGACTCCACCCATCACGAGGGACGCATAAGCGGAGCCGTCCTCCGTCGCCCGATCGCAGGTGCGCGGTACCCACGCGGGGGGTGGCGTGGTACCGCCCTCGATCTCAGAATGACCGGCACAGGCAGGTCGGGAAGCGGAGCCATGCTCGGGCTTGTGTCAGCACGCACGCCCGGGCGTCCTACTGTGTCTCCTTGGTGAGCCGACCCCGTCAGCCACATTGCCGGATGATGCTTCGAAGCTACGCCTACGTCACCACCAGCACAATGCGTGGGCAGGCCCGTCCCTCGGTGTCACAGCCAGTCAAATGGGCACCGGCGAGGCCATGAGTGTCGTGGCGATCACCGGGGCGAGTGCTGGAATCGGGCGGGCGTGTGCGCGACTTTTCGCCGACCGCGGGTACGAGGTGGGCCTCATCGCCCGTGCTTCGGACGGACTCGCCGGGGCTGTCGCCGATGTCGAGCAGGCTGGGTCGCGGGCTGTCGCCGTACCGGTCGACGTGAGTGACGCCGAGGCTCTGGAGAAGGCATCGCTGTCGATCACCGAGGAGCTCGGGCCGATCGATGTCTGGGTCAACAATGCGATGGCGACCGTGTACGGGCCGTTCCTGGACATATCGGCCGACGAGTACCGGCGGGTGACCGAGGTGACCTACCTCGGTTTCGTCAACGGGACGCGGGCCGCGTTGCACCGGATGATGCCGCGCGACCGTGGCGTGATCGTGCAGATCGGGTCGGCGCTGGCGTATCGCGGGATCCCGCTGCAGTCGGCGTACTGCGGTGCGAAGCATGCGGTCCAGGGGTTCACTGACTCGGTGCGATGCGAGTTGCTGCACGATCGGAGCGCCGTACGGCTGGTGGAGGTACACATGCCGGCCGTGAACACGCCGCAGCTGGACGCCGACCTGCTCGCAGACGAGCGGGCCTTCCGGATCCAGCGGTCGAAGCTGCGTCGCCGTACTCAGCCGGTGCCGCCGATCTACCAACCCGAGCTCGCGGCTGAGGCGGTCTGGCACGCTGCGCATCACCGGCGGCGACAGGTTTGGGTCGGCCTTCCGACCGTTTACACGATCCTTGGCGAGCGGTTCGCAGGTCCGATGCTGGACGCGTTCCTGGGGCGCACGGGCTACAAGAGCCAGGAGCTCGACGAGCCGCGTCCGGATGACGACCCGGACAACCTCTACGACCCGGTCCCCGGCGACCACGGAGCCCACGGGCCCTTCGAAGCCTCGTCGTACAGCCGGCAGCTCCGGCTGAACCTGTCCCGCCCGGTCGCCCGCGTCGCCGAGGCGATCGACGTAGGTGCTGCGGCCGCGGGCCGAGCCCTCGCGCGCCTTACCGGCTGAGAAACGCTTCCAGCACACCCTCGTCGAACGTCGGCTTGTCCACCTCGATCGACTCCGCCCCCACCGTCAGCCGGACCGCCCCCGGCCCATGCCGCCGGCAGATCCAGCTCTTCAGTACGTCGACCAACGCCGCCACATCCGCCCCCGACAGCGCGACCGCCATCTCCGGCGCATCCCCGATCCCCGCCTGAGTCATGAACTCCTGCTCAGCCAACTCCTTCCGCAACTGCTGAACAACCTTCACCCCCCGCCCGTCATCCCCCACCACCCGAACCTCAACCCACCGCCCTTCACCCATCCCCCCAGGCTACTCAGAACCCCCTGTGGATAACTCCCGCCACGGCGCGCTGAACCTTCCTAAGCTGTCGTTTATGGCCCCTGAAACCGAACACCTCCTCCCGAACGGCGACCGCGTCTGGGTGCACCCCACCGCCGAAGCCGCGCAGCACCTGCCGAACCTCCTAGAGCTCTTCCGCTCCGGCGCGGCCGAGCCGCTGATCTTCGGCGACGCCGGCCAACCCGAGGCCGTCGTCATCCCCTTCGAGGTCTGGCGCGCCCTCGTCGAAACCGCAACGGACGAGGAAGGCTTCGACTCCAGCTACTCGATCGTCCGTCACCGACTGAAGAACTCGCAGCCCTCCATCCCCATCGAAGAAGTGGCTGCCGAGCTCGGCTGGGACCTCGACGAGGACATCGACGACTCTGACCTGCCGAAGCCGAAATGAGGCGGTACCGCCTCCTCATCAACAAGGAACTGTTCCAGCAACTGATCGAACTCGAACGAGCTGCCAAATCTCAGCAACCTGGCGGCCTGCGGCACCGTGAACTCCGAGCACTCAGGCTGGGCCTACGCGCCCTGGCCAACGGCGAAGAAGAGCGCTACAACGGCAAACGGCTCGGCTTCATGACCCACGACCTCAGCGACTGCGCGGAGATCAAGCTTCCCGTTGTTGCCGAGTCCCGGCACAACCGCGAACTCGGCCCGTCGCACCGCTTGGTCTACCGCGAGTTCGAGCCTGTGGACGGCGGTCTCCCGTACCGCGAGGTCGTTTCCTTCGAACCCCGTGGCGACGACCGCCCTTTTGACGTCGCCGCATCCCGTCTCGGCCGCAACGCCGGCGTCAGGAGGCAGACCGTCTACGCGACAACCGCCACCTCCAGGGCCGCCCCGATCCGTCAGCCGCTTCCACCCGACCTCCGCCAAGCCCTTTCGACAGCCTTCGCCGGCGTACCACCGTCCGGAAGCGCCGCCGCCCCAAGGCCACCAACCATGCACCGACACATCGGCCCACGCCGCGGCGCACCGCCGAACCGGGAGCTCTGACCGGCCTACGCCCCAATTGAACCGCCCGGCCCTCCGCACCGTTCATCGGAGTGTGACGACAGTCACACCATCGACGTACGCCTCGGTGAGGGAGGAGCACATGGTGGCAAGAAGAGCACATCTACTGGCTGCGGCCATTGCGATCGGGGTAGTAGCCACGGCATCGGGCAGTGTGGCGACCGCAGGCCGTGACGACTCGGGCAATACGGTCCGCGAACAACTGTCCGGCTACGAGGAAGACCCGGCCCCGATCTCGACGGACGGCACCGGCCGGTTCCAGGCCCAGATCGACGACCGCAACGACCGGATCACCTGGCGCCTCAGCTACTCCGCCTTGGAAGGCACGGTCTCACAGGCCCACATCCACTTCGGCGGTAAGGCCCAAAGCGGCGGCATCAGCGTCTTCCTCTGCACCAACCTCGGCAACGGCCCCGCCGGCACCCAACCCTGCCCCGCGGCCCCCGCCACAATCACCGGCACAATCCGCCCCGCCGACATCATCGGCCCAGCCGGACAATCCCTACTCCCCGGCCAATTCGACGACTTCGTCAAAGCCATCCGCAACGGCACCACCTACGCCAACGTCCACAGCAGCGCGTTCCCCGGTGGAGAAATCCGAGCCCAACTAGACCACCACCACAACTGACCAAACAAACCCAGGGCGGGCCAACCGGCCCGCCCTGCTGATTGATCGAATCGACGCGGCCGTCAGACCTCTGCCCGGGACGGATGCCAGGCGGGGAGGTGCGCCGCGTCGCGTGGATACGCGCGCTGGTCATCCTCGAGCAGATCCGGCGTCCCACCACCCTCGAACGGCGGCGTGTCGTAGTCGAACTCAGCCTCGAGACCACCGCCTGGGGTCACGCTGAACACCGCGTTGTACCAGGTCCCCTTACCTTCCTCGTACATCGCATCGCGCAGGTCGTCACAAGCCATCTGCGCGTCGACATCGATGCTCGCCCCTGCATCAACCGACCCATCCAGCATCTCGACCGCCAGCTGAGTCTCCATGGTCGCCGCCACCGCAGAAACCTTCAGCGAAGCCTTCGCCCACCCTTCGGGAACCACCTCCACCATGGCCGACCCGATGGTCTCCAAAGCTGCTTGATCAGGAACCGGCATCTGTGTTTCCTCGTCTGCCCTGCCGGGCGTTCCGGATGGTCTGCTGCGTCACAACACTGTCGATCGAGTACCTGACGGCAATCAAGTCTGGACGATTCTTGTCGGAGCGATACACCAGGTCAATCTGCACCTCGACCTCCGAACCAGCCTCCAGCGCCGCTCGCCACGCGTTCTCAGCTTTCTTGTACGCACTCAGGTTGACGCTGTTGCCGACCATCGGCGTCAGGTTCATCTTGCCGATCGGACCGCGGAAGATCCTGGCAAAGATGTGCCCAGCATGGTCGCCGGGAAGCTTGTCATCGAGAGCCCGCTGTGCCCTCGTGTCACGAGGATGCTTCAAGTCGAGAACATCAAGCACCGCCTTGGCTCGAACCACACGACCGGCGCGATCGGTGTCGTAAAGAAACCGTTCATCGACCCTGATGGTGCTGTCAGGCGGTGGCCTGCTCAGAAGCTCCTTGTGATCCGGCTCCTCGGTTGACAACTCGATGATCGGCACGCTCGGCTTAGCCGGTCCATCAGGTGTGCCTGGTCGTGTCGAGCTCGGTCGAGCAGGGACCGTTCGTTCACCGCTGACCATTAGATCCGCCCACCCGCGAGCCTTCGGAGGCGTCCCAGCGGCCAGATGCGCCGCCCGCTCGCAGGCATCGGCCGCGGCTGCTAGCTGGTATGCCGCCTGCCGAGCAGCGGCGTTTCCAGACAGATGGTTCGCAATGAATGACGCGTTGTCTCGGCACTGCGCAGCGAGCCGCTGGAGATAGCTCACCATCGAGGGCACCTGATCGAGGCACTCGATCAGTCCCCGGGCAACCCGCTGCAGTTCGGAGGGCATTCGACCTAGATCTGATGCGCGTAACTAGCGCAGCCTGCCGCGGCCATCTGTAGTGCCTGGACCGCGTCACCGACGGCCTTGCCGGCCGCATCCAGCAACTCACAGATATCGCGATCAGTTCTGGTAGCCGATCCCGCAATCAGGGCCTGGACCTGTGCACTGCTCTGGCCGAAGTTGTTCTGGAAGCCGCCAAGGCTGCCGGCCGCTCGATTGGCCTCCATGGACATGTGGTGTAGCTGCTCTTTCAATTGCTGTACGACGGACATGTGGCTTCCTCACGTGGAAGGCGGGGGCCGGCGCGGGCGTCAGGACCAGCACACCGACCCCCGCTGCTCAGCTGGTCGATTGTCGAGGCTCGACGAACTCATGCTGGCGATGACTGCGCCTGCGCGAAATTGACTCAACCCGTGGACTCATCCCACACCCTGGGAGCACGCCGCTACGCTCAGTGGGTGGAGGTCCGCATTTGGGGAGGGCTGTGACTCGTCGACGGGTGTTCGATCCAGGCACCGTGCCGGTCTCGTTCTGGAAGAAGGCCGACGTACAGGTCGCGTTGGCACGGCGATAATCGCCGAGCTGTTTCGGAGCTATCTGATCGACTTCGACGATTGCACTCAGACTCAGCTCGCCCTTCTGACCGAGCACGACCGATCATATGTATCCAACTGGATACGGGGCACGCGCCACGGTCAGGTCTCCGACATCAACGTGCTGACGCGCATCGCGGAGGGCCTTCAGATGCCTGACAACGCGCGGATCCTCATGGGTTTGGCACCGGCAGATGCTCTCGTCTCGCCTATCCGCGACGAACGAGAACTCGCAAGGAGCATGGCGGCGCCCGCCGAACCAACTCGCATGCGAGTCGATGGATCTGACTCGTCAAGTGCGCGGATCGCGATTTGCGGCAGCAGAGCGCCTGAGACAAATTCTCGGATCATCGACGCGGCTGTGCGCTCGTTGGCCCGCCTGGTGATGATCCGACGCCTACTCGTCAACCATGGTCCGATCGGCATCGGGATCGAGGTGATCACGCACATCGCGGATCACTATCAACCGCCGGGACTGCGCGGAGCAGTTGCGATCTTCGGCCGCCGCAATGTGATCTTCGACGCCGAGTATGTCGTCATCGTCGGCGGTGGAGGTGGCACCCAAGCAGAGGCGGACCTCGCCATGTCGATGGGCAAGCGAATCCTGCCCCTTGGCGCCAGCGGCGGCACGGCGAAGGCGATCTACCATCAGACTCTCCGAGTTCCTCGGCTCTCGAGCTGGATGGCCGAGGCCACTCGGGCAACGCTCACCGCCTGCGCGGAACTCGACGGCGATGCCGAACCGACTGCGGTCGAGCGAGTGACGGATGATTTCGTGTACATGATCGACAACCTCGTCGAGTCCGAGCAAGGAGATCCGCGTGACTGAGCGCCCTTACGTACTGCTGTCGGTGGCAGCGTCGATCGACGGCTATATCGACGACCCCACAGACGAGCGTCTCCTCCTCTCCAACGACGAGGACTTCGACAGGGTCGACGAGGTACGTGCCGGAGTCGATGCCATCCTCGTCGGCGCCAACACGATCCGCCGGGACAACCCTCGGCTTCTGGTTCGCTCGGACGATCGCCGCAAGCAACGGTCGGATGCCGGCCTGACTGAATCTCCTGTCAAGGTGACCATCAGCGCCAGCGGGGATCTTGATCCCTCGTCGAAATTCTTCAGCACCGGCGACGTGGAGAAGGTGGTCTACGTCCCAACGTCGGCAGTCGACAAGACCACAGAATCCGTCGGCCAGGTCAGCACTGTCGTAGATGCCGGCGCCACGGTCGAGCTTGGCTTCATCCTCGACGACCTCGCCAACCGCGGCATCAAGCGCCTCATGGTCGAGGGCGGCGGAAACATGCATACCCAATTCCTGTCCGCCGACCTCGCCGACGAGATCCACCTCGTCATCGCCCCTTTCTTCGTGGGCGACAGCAATGCTCCCCGATTCGTGGGCGACGCAGCATTCCCGCAAAGCCCCTCTCACCGGATGAACCTCGCCGAGGTCAAGCAAATCGGAGACGTCGTCCTTCTCCGCTACCTGCCGAGGAGCACCAGCGATGTCCAAGCCTGACGATCGCGCTCGGCTCCAACAGGCGATCGACCTCTCCCGATCCTGCCCGCCCTCCCCCACCGCCTTCTGTGTCGGCGCAATCATTGTCAGCCGCGAAGGCGAAATCCTCGCCACCGGCTACTCCCGCGAAACCGACCCCCACGACCACGCCGAAGAAATCGCCCTCATCAAGATCGCCCCCGACGACCCCCGCCTCCGAGCAGCCACCATCTACACCAGCCTCGAGCCCTGCAGCAAGCGAGCCTCTCGCCCTCAGACCTGCACCCAACTAATCCTCGCCGCAGGCATCCCCCGAGTCGTCCTGGCTTGGCGAGAACCCTCCATCTTCGTCGACTGCGAGGGCGTGGAACTACTCGAGGCTGCCGGCGTCGAAGTGACAGAACTCCCCGAGCTCGCAGGAGAGGTTCAACGGATCAACGCTCACCTCGAACACCGCTGAGAAAGTCAACGACGGCTACCCCGGCCGGCTCAGCCTTCTCACCGGGCATTGGTTGACCGCGCGATACCGTTTGCGTGAGGCAACGTTTTCGTGAACGGTGAGTATATCGTGCAGGCGGCCTGGGTCCGGCGCGATGGCCGATCTCGCCAAGAAGTCAACCCACGAGGTCGCCTGTCGGTTCGAAAACGGTCAGTCGGGGCTGTCGGCACAGCAGGATTGGTGAAGCGGTGGCCAGCTCGAGTGCCCTCACCGACTCCACGCTCGAGCATGCCCAGTCCAGCCTGCTCCTCAGGCATCCTGCGCGACTGTGCCGCAGGCTCTACGAATTGGTCACGAGACCACCCGTCATCGAGTCGATGTTGCCAACGAGGCTCACCCGGTCGAGGAAGATATTCCGGTGTTCGCAACTTGTCTCCGGGAGCAGCAAGCAAGCATGGCAGGCAGCCAGATTGAGCCCGTCGGTGCCTGACGGTCCGGACTCACTGCAGACGGGGTCGTTGGAGCACCAACCTGCACGACTCAGTGCTGCGACGAGCGAGTCGGCGAATCGTTGCTCGTCGGCAAGCGCGGCGAGTCCGCCGAGGCTGCCGGCTGCGTCCGAGGAGGCGGTGTAGATAAGGAGACCGGACTGACCTTCCTCTGCGTAGATCCGCTCGCGCAACGAACCGATCGGGTAACCGGCGTCGAGGCTGAGCTCTTGCAGCAGCGCGTGAGCAAGGGAGTGAATCGCGACGAGTCGGGCCGGAGGAGTAGGTACAACCGGTGCGCCCGACTCTGTAGCGCGACGTTGCAGCGATTGCGCGAGAAGCTCATGTCGCTGTTGCGCGAGCGGTTGCTTCTCCCATTTGGAGACGATGTCCTCGACGAGCCGAACGAAGATACCCTCTCCTAGGACCTCCGTGGCAGGCAACCAGTGGAGGTTAGTCTCGCTGAGTCGGGCCAGCCGCGGGTTAGTGGTGTCGGTCGGCATCGGGGTGACACGGGAGAATCCTTGAAGCGCGCGGACCTCGCGCAGTCTGTTCACTCGTGACACCTGTGTGACGAGTGGGCGCACGCGTGCGTCTACATCGACGGCCACGCATTGGAAGGTGTCAAGTGGGCCTGCGTCGTTCCCGTCGACGAGAGCCCGATACTCTTCATCGCGCAGGTCCTTGTCGCTCGGTTGGGTCTTCGTTTCCAGCCCTCTACGTTGGCGGACGACGTCGACAATGCTGCCGACTGTCAGGCCGGGCCTGCCGCCGATCATTCCTGGCAGCGCGTCTGCGAGTGCGCTCTCCGGTAGGTGCTCGAGAACGGCCCAGTACTTGGTGACGAACTGAGCATTCGGGCTGGACCACGGCGGAATCGAGATACTCGATCGCACTGCTCCGAACCATACGTTGGAGGATCCTCGCTGGAGTGCGCGGAGAGGCTTCTCACACAGTTCGTCGGATGCATCGGGAAGCCACGGCCGTCTGCCACCGCATTTCTTGATGTCGCTCAATGCATTTCGGCTGAACGAGCCGTCGAGATCGTGCGCGGGTACACCGCAGGAGCATCTGATGACGATGTCTGCTAGGGAGGAGGACGCGCCTTGCGAATCAAGGGTCATCTGATGGGGGCCGTTGGGCACGTCGGATCCACGATGGATCCACCGGAAATAGGGGAAGTCCTCGATGTGACCATTCTCGCAGCAGGCTACGAAACGTGACGGCGTCAGGTCTCGCACACAGTCCGGGCACTGCATCTTCTTCGCGTCGAACCTCCAGTAATAGTCGAGCCGCCGACAGTCTGGGCAGTAGTGGTAGGCGGGAAAGCGGACGACTGGAATATCTCCGGTCCGCTTTCCGCTTGCGGGCGAGCGGAAGGTGTGTACGCCGAGCGAGCGAGCCAGTCTCGGCTCCTCGACGGTGGGCGACCATTTTTCGTCCCACTGGTCGATCCCGCAGACCATGAAACTCTGGTCGCCGGCAGGGAAGAGCGCACCGACCCCGTAGGTGGTGACTAGTTGGCTTTGCCTCGCCTTGGGCCGGTCAGCGGCTGCCATCGGGCATCTCCTTGCTCTTCTTCGTCGAGATGATCTTCAGGGTGCTCTCCCGGTCGACGTTGCGGAGGCTTGTCAGCGTCGGCCACGGTGGCTCGACCGGCGGGAAGATGACCGCGAGCGGCTCGCCAGTGGACGCGTCCATTACCGAGCTACCGGCGGGAATCATCAGACCCTTGACTTCGTGGCCTTGCAAGGCCCAGCGGGCGTACTGCAGAACCTCTCCCCCGTCGACGGCGTCGCTCCAACTTTCCACCAGGCTCTCGAGCGCCGCCCGGACGGCAGGTGCAGAGTCGGGCTCCAGTTTTGCGGCCCTGGCCACGATGATGTCGACAAGGCGGTCGAACTCATCAGCTTCGACGGGCACGGCAACCGATTTGTCCGCGGCCGCGCCGGGTACGAGGTGACGCGCCAGAATGACAAGCAGTCCGTGCAGCCCACGGTCCAGCGCGCGAAGCGCGAATGGAGTGGCGCCTGTGGCTTCGACCTGCCTGTAGAGCGCTCGATGATAGGAGGTGAACGACTCGTAGTGCGAGAGGTCGCGCGACCGCGAGGCGTTGTAAAGCGTGAACACCAGGCCCGGATATCTACGCCCGACACGGCTGGTCGCCTGAATGTACTCCGAGGTCGTTTGCGGCTGACCCATCACCGCCATCAGGCCGAGGCGGTCGACATCAACACCGACCGAAATCATGTTGGTCGCCAACACGATGTCCGGACTGCCTGGCTCTGTGCACGGTGTCTGAAGTGCTTCGAGTTCGTGCGGGATCTCACTCGACTTCTTGCGTGAGGTCAGCTCACGTGGATCCCGGATCTCTCGTAGCTCGGTTCCGTTCCGTCCAGCCACCACCTTGATGCGGTCCCGTACGTCGTCGATCGACTGGATGTAAGCGGCTCCCAGGACTCGCAGGCTGTTGAAGTAGCCCAGCATCGTCCAATATGCGTCTCTGACCTGGTCAGTGGCGTCGAGATCCTTCGCTCCCTGCAGTAGAGCGGCGTACGTGCGGACGAGCAGGGTCGCGTGACTTGTGCTTGTCGCCATCAACCCGACATATCGTCGGGTTCCTTTCACCTCTGCAGGCGCGTCGACCGCGAAGAAGGAATCCGAGGCGTCGATCCCGGGCGGTGGGAACTGCCGTGCCTCACGGGCGAAGACAGCTGTGACCTGCTTAGAGGCGCGCCTGATCGTCGCCGTCGATGCGACGAGCTTTGGCCGGGCACCCGTCTCACGATCGGTCGCAAGGTGATCTATGGCTGTCTCGTAGAGGCCGACGAGTGTGCCTAGCGGTCCGCTGATCAGGTGGAGCTCATCCTGCACGATGAGGTCAGGTGGTGCGTCGTGCCCCGAGCCGAACAGCCGCCCACTCTGCTCACGCCACGCAAGCATGGCGAACTTGTCGACAGTGCCGATCACGAGAGACGGCCGCTCGCGATAGACGTCGGAGTCGACCAGGTGGACGGGAAGGCCGTCGTGATCGCTGAACCGGCACAACGCGTTGGGACAGCAGACGCCGACACGATCACGGTGGGTGTCGGCCTCATAGTGCTCGGGCCCGAGCCTGGATCCGCACCAGGGGCAGCGCAGCAGCTGTACCGGGTCACCGAGGTCACCAGGCTCCTCACCTCCGCGCCGCTTCTTGATCGCTCTGGCTGCATCGGCAGCGTTGTTCGGTGTGGCACCTTGACCGACCCAGAGACCGATCGAGAAGGGCCTTTTTCCCGCCATGTCCGGGGACGACGTGCGCCAGTCTTCGAGTGCACAGATCAGCCCGGCGGCACGCTCGAACTGCTGCAAGGTAAGTAGCCGCAGGGTGTAGCGCATGATCACGCCTACACCTGCGCCATCGCCGTCCACGCCGGCTCCTCGTAACCGACGGTGGACCAATGTGAAGGCAATCAAACCGAGATAGGCCTCCGTCTTGCCGCCACCGGTCGGGAACCACAGCAGGTCAGCAAGGTCGCGGTCCGGGCCGGTCGGGACTGCAAGTCCTTCGAGGTTGAGAAGGATGAAGGCGAGCTGGAACGGTCGCCAGACGCCAACCACGTCTGTGGGTGGCGTGCTGACTCCGCGGCGGATCATCTCCTGTCGCATCCGCTGCTGTTGCATGGCGAGGTTCATAATCCGGAATGCTCGATTCACCTGCTCGTCGGTGCCGAGCAGCTCGATTCCGCGACGCATGCGCTCGACAGCCACGCTTGCATCGCGAAGATGGCTGCGCGCTGTTTCTGCCTGCAACCCGACTAGTCCGGTGACGTTCTGCTTCTCTTCGGCAATCCACTCCTCGTACCTGTCGACGAGACGCTCCAGTGGCTCGCGAACACCCGGCTCCGCAAGTGCTGTCATGCTCAATGGTTCGACGTCGTCGCGGTCGGCCTGTGCCAGCTGCAGATCATGTTCTGGGAAGAAGGTTGTCTGAACTTCGGTGACGTGCTCACTCTCGATCCATGTGACGGCCACGCCGTGTCCAACTGCAAGGTGGCGCTGCTTGCGGTACAGCAGCTCGCCGCCGCGTTCGTCTGCATCCATGTATTCGAGCAGACGACCGGGGCGCCGGTCGGCCAGCTCACCCTCAATGGCCTGCACGCGGATGTGCGGCCGGAACCAGCACAGAGCATCTGCACGCCCTTTCTCCGGCCGTGTAAAGGTGTTGACCAGCACCAGGGTGACATTGATGACGTGGCCGCGCGCCGGGCGGATGACGATACGCAGAGCGAGACCGTCCGCGATCTTGAGCTCGGTCGGCGACCCGGGGGCGACGCCGATGGTCTCTACGACGGGCCCGATTTGGACTCTTCGCCAGCGGTTGACCCGCTTGGAGTGGACGCGACTCGCGACGCTGTCGCTCGACGTTTCGGCCGCTTCGTTCCGATCGTCGGGCTCATACCTGTCGGCTTCGATCACTACCTTGATCTGACGGGTCGCTTCGGTCAGGCCGAATGTGAGTCCGATTGTCGACGGGTAACGCAGGTGAGCGAATGAGACGCCAGGGTCGAAGTCGCTGTCGGGCGCCGTGCCGCCCTCCTCGTCGGGTATCTCGTTCCCCACCTCGACGATGTCTTGGGAACCCGTCGCAGAGCGGGGGTGCAAGATTCCGACGATGTACCGCTCCAGCGGCTCTTCGGACAGAGTTTCGTCGTCTGCGCCACCGTAGAGATCGGTGACAACTGCCTCGACCATTCGGTCGCGCGCTTCGTACCACGGAGCGAGGTCAGTCATCTGGCGTCGTTCCCTTCCAGTCGATGTTGAGCAGGCCGGCGACGATCGGGGCCAACCGGAGTCCGCGCCGGCCGGCGGATCCCAAGTGAGGGTCGACGACCACTGTGGCAACGCTCTCGACCCGTGCACCGGTCAGGGTCGGCCACGGGCCTTTCTTGACTGTGAGAGTGCCTATCCGGGACGCCAGGTCCTCACCGAACCGCTGCGATGTGTGACCGACTGGGACCCCGCCGTGGAAGACGGTGTAGACAGGCACGGTCAGCGTCGACTCACGTCGGTCGAGCCTGAGCTCGAGGGGGTCACCTGCCGATACTTGAGTGGTCAGGTGCGCTTGCGCGTCTGCAGCTCCGGCGGAGACCGGCGCGATGTCTGCGACACCTATCTCGAAGCCGAACGTCATCCAAGGCTTGTGACCGCCGAGGTACCAACGCTCTTTATGCAGACCGGGTTTGCGGAAGCGACGTACGAATCGGTCATCGGGGCCGTCCGCCCGCGAGATCAGCTGGCGTGCCCTCGTGAGGGACACGAAGCGAGCACGAAGCCGTTCTCCTGGATCGATCGTGTCCTCTAGCCAGTCGTGCCCAGGGAAGTCGACGAGTACGACATTGTCGAACTCGAGGCCTTTTGCGCGGTGAACGGTCGACACCACGAAGGGCGTCGTGGGGTGGTCGATCAGCTCAGGAGTCAGCGGACGTGGACCGCGGAGGCGCTGTGCGAGGCGCAACAGATCGATCTCTGTGCCTTTGCCGACCTCGACTCCGCGGAGTGCGCGCCAGAGGATTACCGGATCGAGCCCCGGACATCGTTCCGCAGTTCGCCTATCGAACTCGCGGCGGGCAATGGTGTCGGTCGACGCGTCACCGAGCAGGCGAGCCACCCAAGCAGCAATCACCTGCTGGTGAGCGCCGCGACGAACCTCGACCGCCGTTCGGGTCCTCAGCGCTCCGGCGACCAGGAGTGCCTGACCGTTCGTGGCCGTGAGGAACGCTGTCCTCCCCTGCCAACGCTTGGAGAGATCGACGACGTCTTCGACGGTACCCACCGGAACCACAGCGGCGTGGAAGTCATCGAGCAAACTCGGGTCTCCTCCGGGCAGAACAGCCGCGCGCAGCATGGCCGCGGCCCTCGTATCGCGGCTCACCGCGCGATACTGGCCGGTCAGGTGCCGGACCTCGGTCTCGGTCAGGGCGGCGACGGATTTCACCAGCTCCGGCGACGTCGTGGTCGAGGGTGGTATGCGCCCGTTGCGGTCCGAGCGGATCTGGAAGTCGTAGATCCCTTGCGCCGGGTCACCGAGCAGGGTGAACCCGGCCCGGGTCGGCAACTGCGCGATGATCGCCAACAGGAAGTCAGCACGCACGCCGACGATATCCTGCACCTCATCAACGACCATATGTTCGAGATCGTCGATACGGCCCCAGCTTTCGTCGCTGAGCAATCGAGTGGCCAGTGCGATGCGCCTGTCGAAGTCGAGACGCCCATGGTCCTCCGTGCTGAGGTCGCGCAGAATCTCTCCAGCCAATGAGTCCATCGTCTGCACGTTGACCGGTCGCGTGCCGACGCGCGTGCGAAGGCGGGCGTCGGCCGCATGAACAGCGGCGTTCGAGAAGCTGATCACCAACATTCCGTCGATCGGATCTACGCCCTCGTCGTCGATGAGGTGCTCGATCAGCGCGGACACGACTTCGGTCTTCCCCGATCCAGGGCCGGCGATCACGATCTGACGCGTGTTGGCGGAGATGTCGACAGCTGCCAGTTGACCGTCGTCGAGTAGCAGCCCGCTCACCGCTTGGTCCACAAGTATTCGAACTCGTTGAAGGCAAGCAAGTCGCCGTACTTCTGGAAGTTGTCGAGCACGTTGACAATCAGGACCTCCTCCGACCCGCCGTTCTTCGGACCTCGAAGACCACGCCCAATCATCTGCTGGTACACGTTCGGGCTGAAAGTCGGTCGCGCCACGTAAACCGCCTGTACCCGAGGGGCATCGAAGCCTTGTGTCAGTACGTTGTAATTCGTCAGTACGCGGATGCGTCCGGCCTTGAACTCGTCGATGTAATGACGACGAGCGGCCGGCTCCGTGTCGGCCGACACGGACATAGCAGGGATCCCACGGTGGGAAAGAAGCGCAGCGAGGACGCGTGCGTTCTCGACCGACGGCGCGAAGGCAAGTATGGTCCAGTGATCAGGTCGGTTGCCGATCGATTCCACGACGCGCATCGTTCGCGTGAGGTTGGTGCCAAGACGTTCGGCGACTGCTGGAGGTAGACGGCGCAACTTCTCGATCTCGGCGATGTCCGACTCGGTCAGCTGGACGTCCGTACCGCCGAGGATCTCGTGTCGCACCTGGGCAAGCACGCCCATGTCCTGCAGCTCCTCGTACGGATCCTCCTTGCGGAAAGCTCCGCGATCGAGCCGATTCGTGCCGTAGCGACCGGCCAGACGCTCGGTCTGTTCCGCGGACGTGCCGCGGAAGGGCGTCGCTGTGAGGCCGATCAGCGGTTTCCGCTCCTCTCTGATTCGCACACGACTGCTGCGGCCGAGCCATTCCAGGACTCGTGTGTACGACGGTGCGATGGAGGCATGAGCTTCGTCGACCACGACAACCGAAGCCTCCCGCAGCCAGTCGTACTCGCCACTCGACCGCGAGGCCAGGGAACTCAGCTTGTCGATCGTGGCGATCACCAACTGGAAGACGCCCGGCTCCTCCGGCACCTCGTTGTTCGCCCAGAGCCGACCGAGCCGCATCGGCATCTGGGGTCCTATGGCCCGCCACACGTAGGTCCAAGTCTCGGCAGCCTGCTCGCACAACTCGTCGGTCTGAGCGATCCACATCAGCGGAACATGCGGCGACACATCCTGTTCACGGACAGCGTTGACAAGCGCCTGAACCGTGACGCGGGTCTTGCCTGCCCCCGTCGGAAGTGACACCATCCCGCGATCGGGGCCCACGCGGCGAAGCAGCCCCGTGATGCGGTCGGTCACGAACTCCTGATAGTCATGTAGCGGATTGAGGGCGGCAGGCCCGTCAATCATCTCGACCGCTGCGCGGCTCCCTCCAGGGAAGCCGGACCATTCGGGCGGGAAGCCGAGCGACGCAACCCACTGCCGTGTCACACGCCGACCTGACCACTCCCGAGGGGGTTCCAATCCGCGATCCTCGAGCGCGGGTCGCAGTTGCTTCAGGATACTGATGCCATGGACGGCGCGGGCGAGGGCTGCAACCTCCTTTGGCATCGCGCCGCCGCGTTCCTTGTCCAGTATTGCAAGAGCCTGGGCCGGCACGCAGCGTCGCAAGGCATCCGAGCCCACGGCCGCTACGAGGCGCGCATCGTCGTCAACCGCTCGCTTGATCTCGTTGCGGAGCTTGTTGGTGGCCGCATGCTCGATCTGTTGAAGAATTTTCGCGATGCCTGCCTGACCGAGATCGAGACCGAGGATGGCGGAGACCTGTGCAAGCTGCAGGTGCGGCGTCGTCGCGGTGACAAGCAGCGTGTCACCGTCTCGGCGAGCGTCGATCGGGTGCGCGACCTGTCCTCGCGGTGTGGCGATCATTTTCACGATACGCCCCGCGGGCTGGAGTTTGAGCTCCTGATCAGCCAGATCGAGATGAAGCTTCAGGGGCGGAAAGAGATCGGTGAGGTAGCTCCATTCACCCGACGTCTCGATGAGGATCTCCTCCTGGAGGAGATCCTTTCCCCTGGGCATCCTCCAAGCGTCGATGAAGCGCTCGGCGTCCTCGGGATCGGGTGCTAGCAAGGCAGGTACCTGGGCCTCGAGCATCGATTCGTACACCGCTGGTTCGTGGGTGACGCCGATGTTCTTGACGTCGACGGACTGGAGGTGCGCGCCGACACGAACGACGAGCCTGTCGCAATCGATGCGCCCCGGGAGCCACGCATAGAAGGCCACACGACGGGAATCGTCATCCGGTCCACGCCAAGTGTCTGCTGTGTCCTTGAGTGCCAACCATTCGTCGGCGGGGAGGTCCTCGGGGTCGGATCTAACTCCTAGTGCCTTGGCCCATTCCTCGGATACCTCGACGGCCGGGAGTGTTTCGGGGTCGACAGCGTCGCTCGCCTGCACGACGGCGGTCGGTCTGCGAATGCCGAACATCGTGGACAGCTGGCCGTGCCTGTAGAGGAACCACGTCTCGGGTGCGATCAGTGCATAGGAGCCGTAGCTCGCGTTGGATGTGTGACGTGCACGCCAAGGGCTCGGCACCGGTCGGGATATGAGGTGTTTGGTTGCTGCAGCAACGCCTTCCGGGCTTAAGGCCATGACGGGGCCTAGCGGCCAAGGCGGAGGCGCACCTCTGGTGCCTGGAGTGACCTGGATCTTCGTGCGATCCGGCTGGCTCGCGTTGCTCGGTTGAGCTTTCACGAAGGCGTCTCGCATCTCCTCCTCGTAGGTGCCGAGCCACGCCTCCCGCGGAGCGTTGTGGCGCCAGACCGGGGCATCAACCGCCCCGAGCTCATGGAGCAGATCCTCGTCGCGAGCGTGGAAACGTGGATCGATCAGCCGCTGACGATCACGGCTACCGTCTTCCGGAATGATCCGACCTGCAAGGTATGCCTGAGCGATTGGAAGCCATGTCCCCGCGGCAGTTCGCACCCGTACGTGAAGCTCGAGCTGCTCGCCGAGATCCTCCGAGAGAATCCTGACCGCAGTGTCCTTCGGGATGTCGCGCAGTACGTTGAAGATGCTCGGCCAGATACTTCCTGGTTCCTTGCGCCCTACCGGCGTCCTGGCCTGTGCGAGCAGCCTGTGAAGTTCTCCGCTCCGGTCCATGACGACAATTCCGAGTCGTCGCAGCGCCTCGCGCACCGCTGGAATCGCAGCCAGTTCGGAATCGACGAAGTCGATGTCCGAAGTCTGATCGCCATCGACACGTACAAAAACCTGCCCTTTGGTCGGCGCCCTGAACTCGCCATCTTCAAGGCGGATGATCTTTGCCTTGCGTACGCCGGCCAGAGCATCGGCGCTCCTGGCGTCACCCGCAGCATCGACATCGTCGACGATGCGTGCTGCCAACAGAATTGCGGCTGATGAGGCCGCGACGGTGCCATCTGTGACCAACGCCTCGAGCCATTCGTCGACACCGGCAGCGATTTCTGCGTCGCTGTTTCCCAAACGATCCGGCAGCATCAACCTGACAATCTTCTTGCGACGCTCAGGACTGCTGTAAGCATTGGGGTGTAGCCACTTGTCAACCGGTGCGCCGTCGACCATGGCCCACTGCGCCAGCCAATCCGCCGGGACGTCGCCGACCCACCTGACCTCCGATGGTTTCTTGAGAACGTTGTTGCCGTCGGGCAACGACGGCACAGTTCGTAGTCGCCGGAAGATCGGTTCGTTGATCTCGCGATCGACCCAGTTGCGGGATTCAAGGCCTCGCGCTGGCATGGCGTCGATGGCCGAAACCGCATCCTCGCTTCCACTCAGGACTTGGATTGCGTCGCTGAACAGCTTCGGCAGCCTGCCAAGAAGCTCCAAGTTGAAGTCGCCCTCGAGCAGCCCAGTTCTGTCGTCGCTCAGTTTCCACGGAGCGTTGATCAACCCCGTCAACGTGGTCTCGAAGTGGGTCGGAAAGTAGGCCCACAGTCTGCCCACCCTGTTGCTTCCCGGCGGAATCGGCAGGGCGTACTGGACCTCGACCTGCTGACGAGCCGCGACATGGCCACCCTCCTCTCGTGCGACCTTGCTCGGATGATGGATCTCGCGGGTCATCGACCAATGGGTCGTCGTTCCACCAGACCGGAGTACCGTGTGGTCCGACATGAGCTCCTGACTTATGCTCCGGTCGCTGGACCTTCCCTTGGAGCCCGGCTTTGCCTTCGGATCGTCTTCCGCCAGGTTCCGTAGCCGGGCGTAAGTGATGTGCGGCGAGAACAGCACGAACTCCGCAGGAAACTGATACAGGCGCTCCGACAGCGAGTGATAGGGAATCGACAGTGGAAGCACGATCACTGTGCTTGCCCACTCCATGAGATCGCGAAGATGCTGGTCTCGCGCACTCCCCTCCGTGTCAGGATCAAGGGTTCGAGCCAGCCGCATCGTCGGATATCGGGGGAAGTTATAGCCAGCATCACTGAGAGTTGCCGCCGCCCAAGCCTTGTCGAACCCGAACGAGACCGTGCGGCTGAAGACTTTCGGGCTGTCTGAGATCGCAAGCACGGACTTGAAGCCGATGCCGAACTTGCCGATCTTCTGGTCGTCCTTCGTGGAGATGTCCGAGGCCATGACCGAGCGGACGCCCTCCTCGTTGAAGGGCTCCCCGTCGTTGCCGACGTACAGGGTGTCCTTGGTGAGGAGCACCTCCACCCGCGAACCGCCACGACGGGCTGCATCGGAGGCGTTCTGCAGCAGCTCCTCAAGCTGCCTGGTGGCGTATCCGCCCTCGGCGACGCGCCTTTCGTTGTTCGCGTCCTGAAGGACACGGCTGGGATCTTCTGCATACACGTTAAGGCAGACGTCCGTCTGTTCTCGCACGACCCTCGCGAGCCTCGTATCGCCGCGCTCCCAACTGCCCACCCGACCTCCAAACAGCGAGGGACCCGCGCCGGCCCGAAATCTGCGCTGGTCCAGATTGCAGATTTTAGATCAAGCCGCTTACAGAACCTGAAGGCTTGCGGAAGACGTGTGCCAACTCCGGCAACGATCGCCCCAAATGGTCAGCAGCCGCTCCGTGCGACCTCGCAAACTCGGCGAGGCCTGCGTTCAGCGCTGGCGACGACATGCTTCCTCCTGGGCTTCGACGACTTCAGGACACTGTGCTTCGAGACCGTCGATTGCGCCACTTCATCGAGGCCCCGGCAGCTATATCGCGCTCAAGAACCAAACGTTACGTACGGTCACCCAGATCTCTCTCGGTAGCCAAGGCTCCGAGGACACGCCTGAGCGCCGCATCCGGATGCTCGTGTTCCCAGATCCGTACAACGATCCACCCTGCCCGGCGCAGATATGTATCAGTCTCGCGATCGCGTTCGACGTTCTTTCTCAGCTTCTCGGCCCACCACGTCAGTTGTTGCGCGGACTCGTGCCGTGCTCAGGACAGCCGTGCCAGAAATAACCGTTGACGAAAATCACCAGGCGCTTCGGGCTGAAGGTAATGTCCGCCCTACGTCGCGGCAGGTCGGGCAGTGGACTGCTGACGCGATAGCGATAACCGAGGCGATGAAGGCGACGACGCAGTTCGAGTTTGGGCTTGGTGTCCCGTCTCGCCTCTCGCGCCATCCGTGCGGACGTCTGAGCCGACGTCTCGAGAACGGGACGCACAATTGAGTCCGCGGACCCCGGTCCGGCCGCCGCCCGCCGATCGTTCATCTCCAGACACCATCCAACTTCTCATGACGAGGCGGCGCTGTCTTCCGACCGCCCTGTCCCGGAAGTCATCCGCATCACGGTCTTCCACGATGGGCCGCGCAAGACCGTCGTCGACGTCAAGCATGGCACCGTCGGCTGGGTGGACTGGTACCACAACACGGCTCCCTTGGCACGATGGCCCCTGTTGAGCTCGAGTGGACCCACTACGAGACCGTCGGCCGATGGGCTTCCCGTCGTAGCGTGGAGGCATCCCCTTAGAAGGCGAGGGCGGTGGCTGAGGCACGACGGAAGTTTGATGCCCGGGAGCTGGGCGTCAACTCGGGGACGCTGGCCCATCAATCTCCAGGTACGGCGGAATCCGCGGCACCGATCGATCTCCAACTTCGCCCCCAGCAGCTCGAAGCTCTCCCGCCGATTCTCCTGATACGACTCAGGCACGAACCCGATCCGCCCCAGCAACTCATTCGTGCCCTCAAAGTCTCCCACCACAACCTCGGTCTCCGTCGTACCGTCAATCCCGTCGTGCGCAATCTCCTCAACTGTCAAGGTAACTGCGCCGCCCGTATCCTGCAGCCGAATCTATCGCGCCCCGTCGCCCGCCTCAATGTCGTAGACATAGCGCCGCATCAGCCATTCCCCCACGCGACGTCCACCCGGACCGCGGATTCTGCCCGCCACCCTCATCCGGCGCGACGTCCAGCACCTTCGCGTCAACATCGATCGGCATCCAACTCTCCATCGGCGCCGTACATCATCTCCAACTCCCGGAAGCTTGCGTATGCCTCAGCGACGGAATCGCCTCACGAAACTCCGCGGCCCGCTCACACCGAACACGATGTCGCCCGACTCTGGGCGAGTTCCCAGGCGGCCGATGGGCCAGGCCCGTCGAAGGGGTGTACTTCCGGCGTCAAGCCGAAACACGAGGCGGTGCGGTCCAACGGTCCGCCTGCGATACGGGCTCATCTACGGCGACCATCGGCCGGCGCCGGCGCTCTCGTCCGGCGAGGAGGAGTCCACTGCGCGCTCGAAATGTCGGTAGAGGTGCGAGACGATACTCAAGGCGTCCAGACAGTCCTGGTAGGTCATTGCCTCGGTCTCGATCAGCAGAAGCTCCTCCTCATGAGCGACCGGGTTGCGGAAAGCCGCCACCACACCGTCCGAGAGTCTCCAGTGCCCATTGCGGATGGTCTTCAATGTGTTCACGTCGAGTCCCGCGTCGGCGTAAGGGCTCGTCACGTCGATTTGCGCAGCCTCGTCGCCGCTCACCTTGAACGCCTGGTTGACGATAGCGGCGGCCGACTGACCGTCAAGACCGGTGACCTTTCGGACGTCGTTGACGAATCGCTTCAGAGCCTCCGACATCGCCGCGTGAAAATGCCCAGACTCGTAGTAGGAGGCCGAGACGGTCTTGATGGCCGGATGCAAATGCCTCCAGTGCAGGTCCGCGTAGTCAGGCGCGATGGTTCGAAGGCTTTTGAGCAACGAAGTACGGTCGCCGTCGTCCAGGGCCGAATCCGGAGAGACCAGGATCGAGGCCGCCTCCTCGACAGCATCCCGTTCACCGCTTCTGATGGAGGCGACCCAGGTGTCCACGTCCACTCCGTGGTCCGTCCTGATTCGCTCCTTGTTGGCCGTGCGGCGAGCGCTTCGCCTTTCCCTCGACGCCCACTGCAGGAGCCGCTGGAGATATCGGTTGAGCTCCGCCGTCAGATCGCCGTCCCAGCTGATCGAGCGTCGGTCGGTCGAGATCACGTCGCTGACACCGTCGTCGACGTAGTCGACGTCCAGGTAGCCGGTGAGATAGGAAAACGCGTAGCTCGATTCCGAAACCCCGTAGAACTCGGGTTCGTTGGCGAGGCGTCCGTGCGCGTACAGAGCGATCCCTCGATGCTCCGCACCCACCGGCTTGGCCGCCGCGACGATGCGCCCCCTCATGCGGTCGTTCGGCAGATCCTCCCTGAGGTCGTCGGGCAGATCCTCCGGGACACGCCACTCCACATCCTTCTTGACTCCGTCCAGGCGAGAGTCGCGATTGATGGGCTCACTCGTGCCCGCCGCGTCTATCACCTCGATCTGGAAGTCGTCATCGACGTACCCGAACAGTCGGCCGAGGCTCTGCGCAAGATCTCTTGCGTTGATCGGAGTCCGTCGGCGGAGGTGGCTCAGCTCGACCTTGGTGCCGTGACGGCTCGGCTCTGCTCGGCTTCGCGTCAACTGGGGGTGGTACTCCGTGCCGGTCGCGTTCTTGATCTCGGACCAACTGAGCGCGACGTGCAGGTTCTCCGAAGCGCCGCGGCGTTTCGTCGTCAGGAGGATCGTTTCTCCTATTCCGAACAGTGCCAGCTTCCCGAGGCCCTTCTTGCCGGCCACGGCACGCTGCCTCGACTCGGAGCGCCCCTCCCCCTCGACCCGTCGGTTACGACCGATGCGCAGATACTTCTCCCGCAGATCACCGAGACTCATGCCGTGGCCGTTGTCCTGAACAATCACCGATCGGCCGGATTCACCGTCCCGCAGGATGACCTGGACCTTCGTCGCGTCGGCGTCGTAGGCATTGGCGATGAGCTCCGCCAGTGCATTGGGCAGGTGCGAATACATCTTGTAACCGAGGTGCTCGATGGTGAGCGGATCGAATTGCAGGGTCAGAGGTGATCTCGCCAATGTTCGTCCTTACGTCTGCACCGGCCCCACCCGGACATCGCCTGGCTTGTCGACCGACGTTTCGCCGGCTTTCAACTGGAGCAACGACCTGTTCGCCTGGAAGATCCTAAAGGTACCGGACCTGGAGCCGACACCGGTGCGACAAGGCGTGCCACTTCGACCCGCAAGTCTTGGCGCCACCCCAACCGGACCTCAATGCGTACTGCGAACCGCTTCCATCGTCTCGAGCGCCACGGCTCGTAATTCTCCGTCGAGGACAGCCGGATCCAGGGCCTCGAAGGCCACGAACGGGCTGAGCCGCAAGAGACGCTGGAGGAAATCTCGCAGAACCGTTCTCTCGTCGAGGTCGTCCAAGTCGAGTACGGACCACGTCCTCAGGATGGCCTTCACAATCATCGGACTACCACCCAGCGCCTTACGACGGGCGTAGATCTGGTCGAATGCCGCCTCGCCGAGTACCGCCAGGGCCGCATAGGAGTCGGGATCTTCTGGCGAGTGGACGAGTTGCGCACGCCACCAGAGTCTGCCGAGAACATGCCGGGTGATGTCTGTCCCGAGCATGCGATCACCTGGCGGGTGCGGATATCGCCAGTATGCGACGTCCGGCAGCAACACCAAGGCGAGAAACGCCCAGACGTCGCCGGAGGCTGCCTCCGCCGGAATGATCATCATGTGAGTATGAAGGTACTCGGCCAACCGGAGATCGAAATCTCGCCTGGCATCACGCCCCGACTCCCCCGGGAACCCGAACTGCGTCGCAAGCTGCAACACGCCTTCTCGCAACTCGGCAAGCTGTCCTGTCGACACACGATCCCCACCGGTAGCGGCGTATATGGCCGACTGGTGCGACGTGTCGACGCGCTGCCCCAGCTCTTCGACCCGCAACTGTCTGTACAGCTCGTGCAGCGGCTTGGCCTGCTCGATGAGCAACCGTGGATAGAGGCTCAATCGATCTCCTCGAAGACCCTGACGGCGGCTCGCAGCTCCGACGCGAAGTGCGCCGGCGACTGATCCATCCGAAGCTTCAACTCGACGAGGGAGACCCCGGGGAACAGGCGCTCTACCAGCGAGATGATGGTGGCTCCCAGGGTGCCCTCAGGGTATGAGGCACCTTCCGTGAGCTCCTCCGACCGCAACCCGTGCTCCACCATCGTCCGCGCGATGTCGCAGTAGACCGCCGACAGCACGGCCCTGTCGACCGCACGCGGTCGCGCGGCATTCCGGAACGCATGCACCATGGCCGAGTTGCGTTCGTTCACCAAGAGGATCATTCCGCCCATCGCCGCGGCGAACAGGTTTCCGGAGACCTGCACGTGCCATGCCGCGTCATTGGGGAACGACGTCTTCGCAAAGTCGATCACCGAAATCGGGAACTGAGGAGCATCGCCTTGGAGCAGGACGTCGTGTCTGTCCCGCCAAAGTACCGATCCGGCCCGTCGCGGAGCGACCGGATCCGAGTTCCAGTTATGAGAATCCAGTACGGCAACTGTCTCCAACGTCAGACGACCGCCAAGTTCGGCACCGGGGATCTGGACTTCGACCTCGCAGAGCGCCTCGTCCTGCCCGAGAAGGGTCATCCGATATCCCGGCGCCCTGAGGCCGGACCCGCTTGCGGTCCAGACGACAGCGAGCGCGACAGGCGCGCTCGACGCCAGGCCCGCACCGACGCGCAGAGACTTGACGTCGATCTCAACCGTGCGTCTCAACGTCAGGTTCATCTGGTAGTCCCAGTCCGGCAGCTTGTCCGGTAGAGGTATCTGTTCCTCACCCAGGACGAGCAGCCACTCGCCCGCGCCCACCGTGTCTCGTGGCGGCAATCTGTACGGCAGTGCCTGTCTGGTCATTGCCCCGTGTCCGGCCGGCTGGTGATCAGTACTTCGGTCATCGTGTCGTGTGCCGGTCGAACCAACACTCGCCAGATCGCTCCGTCTCCGCCTGGCAGTCGCGGTGTGCGCTCAGCCACGAATTCTCCGTCTTCGGACAGCCAACCCAGTACGGCGGGCTGATCTGCGCCGACCGGTGGATCCGTCTCGCGTGCGCCGGTGCCTGCGAGCACCGCCACGTTCGCCGTGACGACGTGGGTGCCATCCGACACGCGGAAGTCCTGGACCACGACGGGCACCCCGTTGTACTGATCGAGACTGGGATCGCCGACGTACTCGATCGCCCCGGCGTGTGTCGGTCGGCCGCCGCCCTTCCTGTGTCGACCTCCTGCTCCTCCGTCTGTACTTCTGTCGCTGGACGACCCGAAGTCGGACGCTCCGCCGAGTCCGTCCGCTCCGCCCATCAACGAGGCGAAGTGGCTACTGGCAGCGCCCAGGGCCAGGGCAGCAGAACCTCCACGAGTGGTTCCACCGAGTTCCAGGAGACCGTCCAGGGTCTCCTGGATGCGACGGAATGTTGTCCGTACGTACGTGTTCTCCGGGTACGGCAGCGAATGCGGGTTCCACCCGTCGTGGGTCGGTGGCTCGGCTCGCGCATAGATGTCGTCCATCGCCTGATCCGCGCGAAAGACACCTGCATACGCGAGGAGTTCGCTCGGCGGCTTCGGGCCGCGGTGATATGTCACGACCAACTCAGCAGGTCGCATCAGACACACGTGATGGACCAGGTTCTCCACGCCGGCCGTCATCCCGGCTGCAGTCGGTGTCAAAGCAGGCGCCACTGTCTTGACCAGGCCCAGCCGCCCCAGGAGCTTCTTCGGACTTCGGCATTCGAGGGACCGCGCCCGCTGCCCCTGCAACTCGCGGTAGGCAGCCACGAAGAGATCCAGCGGCCGAGTCGATTCCGGGTCCGGCACGGGCACGTCTGCGCCGTTGCACCGGACAGCGAATCGCATAGCGGCCCCTCCGTTGGACGACTCAAGCATCTTCGGCCACAGGTGCCACGCGACGGTCTCAGCCAGATACTCTGCCGCCTCCCGGGAATCACGGTCCTCGAGTATCGGATCGATGACCACGACGTCCGTGCCGGTCTCGTCGTCCTGGAAAGGCTCCAAACCGAGCTTCCGGGCGACCGAGACCGCGGCGCTGCCGATGAGAGGCTCGGCGATTCCGCTGCTCACGTCACCCCACCAGTGACGTCCCGTGTATCGCCTCTCAGCGGTGTCCTCCTTCCCGACATAGCTCTTCCAGAGGGCGCATCCGATCAGTCGCGTCTGTAGCCGGCCGCTGCCGTCATCGCATCGGGTGTGGAGCAGCACCGCGCCGGCACTGGACAGCAGGTAGAAGATCCCCTTGCCGAAGCCGTACGTGCCGCCACCGAACTCCTTGTCCCTAGGCTCTCCGATGTTGCGAACGAACGAGACGAAGTCATGGTTGGTGTCATGGAGTGCATCCGCGCGTGTCGGGCCGCCGAGTCCCGTTGTTCCCCGGTCCGAGACCGTCAGCGTCCGGATGTCGGACCTCTGCAGCACCCGACGCAGCGGGAGATGCCGATCGAGCGGTGCATTACGCAGCAAGAGGTCGCGCCATGCCGACAGATTCGCAGCGCTGACTGTCCCGATGGAGAGCTGAAAAGCGACCCCGCCGGGTACGTCGTTCCGTCGCGCGTCCCATGAATTCTGAGCAGCCTCCCTGACGAGGATCGTCAGGAGGTCGAGCTCCGGACGCCCGAGCTGATTCCTGATTCCTTCTGCGGCGCTCGCGCCTTCGGGAGGGAACGTCTGCGACAACCAGGCAGTCGACATCAAGCCCCCTCTCGTAGCAGATCGACGACGAGAGACGCCGCCTCATCGACATCGATGGGGACGGGTGGCTCCGACGAGAGATCGATCGTGTAGTCGACATCAGTGACATTGATCGAGAGACCGGCCGCCTGCAGCTCGCTCGTGACAAGTCGTGGAAACCGATGGTCGACTGCGTAACAGCGTTCTTCGCGGACGAGGAAGCGGGTGTTCTCGTAATGTGCCGCGTCCACGAACCGGTAGCCCGCTGCGGACAGGGACGAACGGACCGCACTTTCGTCCTCGCAGATCTGCAGGATGCGCCTCGCCATGTCATTCAGGTTCTCGCCGCCGACACCAGTGACCTCGAGACGTAGGCAGTAGAGGTGCAATCCCCCGCTCGGACCGTCGAGTTGATCGAGCCCATGAATCCGTGCACGGCGGCCGTCGTTGGCCAGCGATGCCTTGACCTCGACAGCGTGCTGTGCAGAGGCGAAATCGTGTCGATGCCCCAGAGGACCGAGCCACAGCCGCTGCGCTCCTGGATCCCGCTCGAGCAGCCTGGTCAGGAACAGGAGTTCGCCGAACAAGCCCGCTTGCTGCTCGACACCCAGCACGTTGCTTCTCGTCTGGAAGAGTGCCCGCCACCTGTCGAGCTGGCGATAAAGGACCCGCAGAGCATCTGCCGGCTGCGCCTCGACGTTCTTCAGCACGTCTGCACAGAGACCTGTGAAAACGTCGTTCAGATCCAGGCGTGCGCAGCAGAGGTCCGCGAACGTCCTTCGCCCTGCTTCGTCCTCGAGCGGCCGCTTCGTCAGGATCAGCCCTGGCCCGTCAAGACCACCGCGCACCTTACGGTGCGGCTCGATCGGCACCAGAAGATGCCTACTTCCCCTGTGGTCGATTGCCGCGACAACCGAGCCGATCACTGTCGCGACGGGTAGGTCGGCAACTCGAAGAAGTCCTGTGGCGGTGGGGCTGTGATCCTCGAGTGCCTCCCAGTGCTGTGCAACGAGGTCTCGCAGACCGACGCTCACGCCGACTCCTCGGAGTTCAGCGCGGTGAAGTCTTCTTCCTCGATATCGATCCCGGACAGATCCGCGGAGACGTAGTCCCACTCGACGGGACTGTCGACACCCGGCTGCGGAAACACCAGTCCGACTCCGATGACATCCGTTTCGGCATTGAGTGGGGCACGAAGTTTCCGAGCCACGTCGGGTCTCGAGATACGGTCGATGGGATAGAGGACGAGCAGGCCGGTGTGTGGCAATTGCCGGAGGCGCTCGTCCTTGATCTCACGCTCCTGCAGCTTGGCAGTTTCGCCGGACAGATCCACCGCGGCGTCACGACGGCTCATCAGCGTCTTGATATCGGCAACGGCCTCGATGCTGGACGGCTCGAAGTCGGTGTCGTCGTCCGATCCAAGTCGTGCACGAACGATTCGACCGACCGCAACGTCCGGGGCGAAGTCGAAGTTTCCGAGCGCCGAGTCGACCGGATTTCCGACGATCGCGACGTTCCAACTCGCCAGCGACCCGGCCTGGTCCCTCCTCCGCTCTATGTACCGGATCAAGAGACCCGAGTCGCACTCCTGCGACTTCTCGTGGAACTGGTACGCCCGAAGGAAGTCGACGACGTGTTTGCTCGATACATCACGAAAAATGTGCCGGCCTTGCTCGGCCTGATCATCGTGTACAGCGGACGCCTTCGCCTGGGCAATCAGGTTCCGCGCGGCCTTCTGATTCGACGACAGCCAAGCGGAGTCTCGACGGAAGTATCTGGTCTGGACGCGCTGGCCGCCGTAGGCCGACCATGCCCGAACGGCATCTTTCATCTTCGCCGCGGCCGTAACGCGCAAGGCCGGATGGGTTCTCAACCGCACGGCGAAGGTCAGCGGGTCCTTGTCCTCGGTCATGTAGAGATCGATGTCCCGACGCATCTCGGTCTCGACTGTCGACAGGTGTCGGAACCAGTCCTTCAGTTCGTCCGTCATCCAGATCCGCGGGAGATCGGCGTACCCGTCGCGGTACCCGAACCATCGACCCATCTGCAGCAGCGTGTCGTAGGCCGAAACCGCACGAACGAAGTAGCTGACCGACAGCCCTTCGAGGGTCAGCCCTCTCGAGAGCGTGTTACCGCCGACGGCGATCGCCACGACCGGCCCGGATTCGTAGTCCAGGCGGTCCTCACTGCTCGAGTTGTCCATGATGACCTTGCAGTCGTCGATCACGGCCGGCAGCTCGACCAGCAGGTCGTCGAAGCTGATCGCCCGTTCTCCGAAATCAGCGGCGGACACGCGCGAGATCTCCGAGTCCCACAGCGATCTCAGTCGGTTCTGCAGGTCGACCGAATGCAGTTCCCTGCGCAACTCGTGGCGCAGGCCTTCGAGCGGCTCCCTGAAACGGTTGTGCACGACAGTGTTGACGCTGGTGTGGATCAGCATTGTGCTGTGTTTGACACCGGTGCCCCGCACCCGGCGGGCCGCAGTACTCAGCCAGAAGTACTCGACTGCCCTGCGCAGTGTCGGTGTCAGCTCGGGAACGAAGGTCTCGACGTCGACCCGCCGGAGCGGACGCACACACTCGATGTCCGCATCCGGGACAGTGCGAATCATGTCGTACCCGTCGTCGACGTCTTCCGGGTCCTCGCCGTCGAGTGCATACCGACCGAACACGACCTCTGTGCCGAAGTGTCCGACCGGCTTGGGGAGGTTGACGATGAAGTCCCGGGGATAGACGTCGTTCGCGCTCGGATCGATCAGGAGATTGGCGAAGGGCGACGCCGTATAGCCGACATAGGCCGACTTGGGCAGAATGCCGAGGATCTCCAGGATCAACGGATTGATCGTCTTGGTGGCGACGGTCGCCTGATCTGCCTCGTCGTCGATCACCAACGCCGGACAGTCCCCCAGATAGTCCGAGGCCGACCGCAACCAGTCTGCGAACTTCCGCAGAACCGTCGCGTTCTTCTTGATGACACACAGCACATGGGTGCGGTTGCTCCTACCGAAGTAGGACGCCGCGTTGGCAGTCGGGACGAAGTCTTTGTCGAGATCGGTCAGCTGGGCCCACCGAGTCGGATTCGGGGTTATGAGTTGCTGTACCAGTCGCGCCTGGGTCTGCCGTCTCAGACCGTTGTGGATACCTGCGAGCACGATGAACAGCTTGTACCCGCGATCTGCTGCCTTTGCCGTGACCGCCGTGAAGTTTGTCGTCTTGCCAGATTGTACGTAGCCGACGACGAGCCCTCGTGTCGAGAAGGCACGCTCCTTCGGATGGCTCAGCAGAGAGACGACCTTGGTCGACGCCGCATCCAGCGAGTCGATCGCCGGGTCCTTCGACCAGCCGGCCGCGGCGAGTTGGTCCACGATCGCCGGCCAGCACTTGTCACCTGCTCGGGGCCCGGCGTACCAGGTGTAGCGATTGCCCTGGTAGACAGCGCGAGGTTCCTCCATCTCGCGGATCTCGATGACCCGCTGTTCGTGACGTTCGATGATCCGCTGGATCACCTCGTCCTCGAGCCCAAGCACTTCGAGGGACTTGACAGCCTCTTCAGGAGTCTTCGACTCGAGCAGATCCCGGAACACCTCGTACTTCGCGCCGATCTCGTCAGTCACTAGTTCCCCCATGCTTGTGATGCTCCGGCTCTTACATCCAACTGTCCTGCGCGCAGTTCGAGGACACTCGTCCGGAGACCTCGCGGCGTCCGTTGCTCGAGGTCCCCTGCGGCTATATCGCGGCCAATGACCGAACGTTACGTACAGTCACCCGGATCGGTGACCGCCGTCAAGGCTCCGATCACACGAAGGGTCGCGGTCTCCGGGTCCTCGTGCTCCCAGACCCGCACGACGGTCCACCCCGTCCGACGTAGATAGGAATCCGTCTCTCGATCGCGTTCTACGTTCCTTCTCAGCTTCTCGGACCACCAAGCCCCGTTGTTCCGTGGGCTCGTCCCGTGCTCAGGACAGCCGTGCCAGAAGCAACCGTCCACGAAGACCGCCACTCGCTTCGCGGTGAACGTGACATCCGCTCGGCGCCGAGGCATACCGGGCAACGGACTGTTGACCCGGAAGCGGTATCCGAGGCGGTGCAGCCGCCGACGTAACTCGATCTCCGGCTTGGTGTCGCGTCGCGCCTGGCGAGACATCCTCGACGAGGTCTGCGCCGACGTCCTGAGCACGCTACGTGAACCGGAGCGCGTCGCTGGTGCGTCCGAGATCCTTGCATCATCGCGATCGATTCCCATGACACAACCAACCTCTCACGATGTGGGTCAGGTGTCTTCGAATCACCACACTGCGGTACGCCGCCATCGCGGCAGCACCATAGATCCGACGGACCGCCGTCAGGGGCCGCAGAGGCGCAGGCACGGACCTCGGCGTTGCGAATCGTCGGCCAGACCTGAGATCCCTATACTTGCGCGTCATGACCGGGGTTCAGAACGATCTGCCACCGAAGGTGCAGATGGTGGATCTGTTCGCCGGACCGGGTGGGCTCGATGTTGCTGCACGATGGCTGGGTGTCACCGCTGTCGGAGTCGAGTGGGACCCGAACGCCTGCGCCACTCGGCTCGAAGCAGACCTGGCGACTGACGTAGGCGACGTGCGGGACCGGAGACCGCAGCAGTTCCCCGGCGCGACCGTTCTGACGGGCGGACCGCCCTGCCAGACCTACACGGTCGCCGGAAACGGCGACGGTCGCCGCGCGTTGAACCTGGTCGTCAGAGCTGCGAGAGGCATGGCTGCGGGCGATGATGCCGAGAAAGTTCTGACCACTGTGGACGAGCGAACCAGGCTCGTCCTGGAGCCGCTCCGTTGGGTGCTCCAAGCGCATCGGTCGGGAGCGCCGTTCGAAGCTGTGGTCCTCGAGCAGGTTCCGGCCGTCCTGCCGGTCTGGCGCACGGTCCGAGAGGTGCTGAGGAGTATCGGCTACAGCTGTGAATGCGAGATCTTGCGGACGGAAGAGTTCGGCGTTCCGCAGACCCGGCGTCGAGCAATTCTCGTCGCGCGACGGAACGCACGCGCTGCCCTGCCGGCCCCTACGCACCGCCAGTTCCGACAGGGCGTGAGCCGGGACGACGGCGATCCGACTCTGCTGCCGTGGAGGACGATGGGGGAAGCGCTCGACCGGTCCGGGCCGTTCACGGTGATCTCCAACTACGGGACGGGCGGGGACCCCAAGAAACGCGGCCGGCGATCGTCGGATCAGCCCTCGGCGACGGTGACCGGAAAGGTCCGCCGTAACCGGGTCGAGATGGAGAACGGGAAGGGCGACCGGTTCACCTTCGCGGAAGCAGGTGTACTGCAGACATTCCCCAGCGACTACCCGTGGTCCGGCCGAGACATCGCCCAGCAGATCGGGAACGCGATCCCGCCCCGACTGGCGGTTCATGTGCTCGCGTCCGCTCTCGGGCGACGGATCGACGAGAAGTCGCTCGACGACGCGATGACGCGCACATGGGCCGATGCGAAGGCGGAGTCGCCTCTCGTGCGCTCGACGGCCTGCGACGTCGCCGTGGCATCCCTCTTCGACGAGTCGAGCCAGACCACGGGGCTCCGAGTCAGCTGACGACGGGCGCTCGCCCCACACGCTGAACCTCCGCCCGAGGGCGACGGACAGCGCAGGTTTCAGAAGTTCCGGTGATCACACCATGCGGATTCTTCTGTTGGAAGTTTCAGTGCGGCCGAGCAAGGCTAAGAACATGGACTTCACTTATCTTGGGCGTACAGGGCTGAACGTCAGTCGGATCGTGTTGGGGACCATGAACTTTGGGCCTCATACCGAGGTTGCGGATGCGCACGCGATCATGGATGCGGCGCATGAGAAGGGGATCAACTTCTTCGATACCGCCAACGGGTACGGGCGGGCGATCTACCCGGGGCGGACCGAGGAGATCATCGGGGAGTGGTTCGCGAAGGATCCCAAGAACCGTGAGAAGACGGTGCTCGCCACCAAGGTGTACGGCGACATGGGCGCGGACTGGCCGAACACGAGCAAGTTGTCGGCGCTCAACATCCGCAGGGCGCTCGACGCGAGCCTGAAGCGGCTGCAGACGGACTACGTGGATCTCTACCAGTTCCACCACATCGACCGGGCGACTCCGTGGGAGGAGATCTGGCAGGCGATCGAGGTCGCCGTACAGCAGGGGAAGATCCTGTACGCCGGGTCCAGCAACTTCGCGGGGTGGCACATCGCGCAGGCGCAGGCCGCGGCGGAGAAGCGCAACTTCACCGGCCTGGTGAGCGAGCAGTCGCTGTACAACCTGATCGTGCGCGACCTCGAGCGTGAGGTACTGCCGGCGGCTCAGCATTACGGGCTCGGCGTGATCCCGTGGTCGCCGCTGCACGGCGGCCTGCTCGGCGGCGTGATCCGGAAGGAGAACGAGGGCGTACGGCGGCTGGAGGGCCGGGCCAAGGAGACCCTCGAGAAGCTGCGTCCGCAGATCGAGCAGTACGAGGCGTTCGCCGACGAGCTCGGCCACGAGCCGGGCGAGCTCGCGCTGGCGTGGCTCCTCCACCAGCCGGGCGTGACCGGGCCGATCGTCGGGCCGCGGACGATGGAGCAGCTGGAATCCGCCGTACGCGCGGTCGACATCAAGCTCGACGACAAGGCCCTCGCCCGCCTCGACGAAATCTTCCCGGGCTACAAGACCGCCCCCGAGGACTACGCCTGGTAGTGGCTCACGGCCGTCGTACAGGTGACGAGCCGGTACGACGGCCGGCCGCCGGGTCAGGTCGTTCCGGGCCAGGTGCGCAGGGCCGCCCTGGCGAACGTCACGCCCTCCGGTGTGGCGATGTCGGACCTGCGGTGGCTGGGGTCGCCGACGAGAGCGCCGAGGCGACGCAGGACCGCTTTGGTGTCCCAGGCGGCGTCGTTCGCCATCCATCGTGTCATCGGCGTCCCATCCAGGCTCCCCCAACCGATCGCGGTGAGTAGCACTGCAACCGTCGTGTCCGCGTCCTCGGCCGACCCGGCGGCAATGGTGGTCAGGAAGATCAGTCCGGCCTGGGTTTCGCAGGCGTCCTTGGAGGCTGGTGGCATCTTCTCGGCCAGATGCCACCACAAGGCGAGCGGGTCATCGCGGACGGCACGTCCCCGGGGCGTGAGTACGAGCGTCCCGCGGTACTTGCGCAGCAGGCCCATGGCCTGCGCCGTTTCCCGCAGGTCCAGGACCGGCAAGGTCTGGATCTCGCGGTTGCCCTTGCCGATCCACTGATCACTCAACCCGAGTTCTGCCATGGCCGCTTCCACGTGGTGTGGCGGCAGATAGCCGGCACTGGTCAGCTTGATGCCGTCACTTCCGACACGGTCGAGCAGCCAGCTGTACGGCGAGACCATTCGCGCCGCGATATCCGCGTCTATCACCACAGTGGCGTCCAGCTTTGCGTCCTCGATCAGCTGCTCGAAGCGGTATCTCGCGGCGACCGAGCCTAGCAAGACAGCGAGCTCGCCGAGCGGTCCGGGAAGATCTGATTCACCTTGACCGGGCCGGGCCAGCGCGCGGTTGATCTCGTCGCGGTCGAACGGGATCGGCGCGTGGCCAGGCTCGACGACGTCGCCGTACGTCTGCGCATAGTCGACGACCGCCTCGGCATGCTCGGGATGAGCGGGATCGAGAGCAGCCGTGATCAGCTCGTAGCCGTACACCCCGCCGCAGTTTTCGCTCGGGCCAGAACGCCGGCCGTCGGTGCAGACAGCCCGAGGGGCGGAAGCATCCCGTGGGTGCACGGATTCGAGCCTGATGACGTGCATCCAGCCGTCGCCGAAGTCATACAGGTAGAACAGCTTGTCTCCAGGGTTCGCGAGTAGCTCGTCGAGGCGTACGTCGGCTTCGGGTACGCCGGGCTCGCCCTCGTCGGCCTGGAACGGGCAAAGGTAGTGCTCGGCCATGGCGTGGTAGAAATCCTTGCCCGAGGCGAACTCGTGCAAGTGGCTGTCAGTCCAGCCAAAGGCGGTCTGAATGACGTCGTGGAACTCGTTCAAGAAAATGTCTGAGGCGAGTTCCAGCCGGCGCCACAGCGGGGGCTTGGTCCCAGCGAGGTCGACGCGCACCCGGTAGGTGACCACGTCGTCGCGGCGTGGTCGTCGGCGAGACTGCACTGGTGTCTTGGTGAACGGATCGACGCCGGCTGCCGCCAGGACCTGCGGAAGCAGTCCGTGTAGGTCGTTGGAATCCAGGCCGCCGATGAGCTGCTTGAACTGCTCGAGGATCTCAGCCGGCACCTGGGGATCGGGTTTCCGCGCCATGAGAAGACGCTATCGAGCCATGTCTACTTTGCACGAGTCTCAGTCGATCGAGTCGGTGAAGAGGTGGATGATGTCTCGGCGATCGTTGCAGCGCCAGGCGATGGCCAGCTCGGCGGGTGGAAGGTCCGGGACCGGGCGGAACGCCAGGCCGGGGCGTTTGTAGAGGTGGGCGTTGCCTTCGGCTATGAGGGCTACGCCCACTCCTGCGTTGACCAGTTCGAGGACTTCGTCGGCGGCGGTGGCTTCGGCGGCGATTGTTGGTGGGGTGGTGCGGGCGTCCAGGCCTAGCCAGAAGTCGCGCAACGGACCGGCTGCTGCAGGGAGGGCGACGAAGGGCTCGTCCAGCAATTCGGCGAACGGGATGTCGTCGCGGTCGGCCAAGGGGTGCCCTGCGGGGAGGGCGACCCAGCGGGGTTCGCGGACCAGGACGCGGGTGGCGATGTCGTCGAGGCCGAGTGGGAGCCAGAGGAAGGCGACGTCGCTGGTGCCGTCGGCCAGGCCGGCGGTGGGGTCGTCCCAGCCGACGAGCCGCAGCGAGACCGTCCAGCCGGGTGCGCGTTCGCGGAAGCGGGCGACGGCCGGTCGTTGCAGGTCGCGGCCGACGGCTGTCTGCATTCCGACAATCAGTTGCTGAGGATGGCTGAGTGAGCGCGCCTCGGTGTATCCGCGGTCCCAGGTCTCGAGCATCGTGCGTACGACGGGAAGCAGCGCGCTCCCCTGGTCCGTCAGCGCGAGGCCGCGGGGCAGCCTGACGAAAAGGTCGAAGCCGAGGCGGCGTTCGAGTGCTCGCAGCTGCTTGGACAGCGCGGGTTGCGAGACGAACAGCCGGGCAGCCGCGGCTGTCACGGTCAGCTCCTCGGCCGTGGCGACGAAGTACCGGAGTTCCCGCAGGTGGGCGTCCATAACCAATGGTTATACCAACAGGTCTTGGACGGCGCCGCGGACCCGGACCAAAGCTGAAGCCATGACAACACTTCGCACTCTTGGCGAACTTCAGGTGCCGGCGATCGGATTCGGCGCGATGGTGCTCTCCCCCGGCATGTACGGCGAGATCGACGACGACCGCGGGGTCGCGGCGCTGCAGGCGGCGATCGACCACGGCGGGACGTTCATCGACACCAGTGACGCGTACGGCGGCGCCGGCCACAACGAGCGGTTGGTCGGGCGGGCGATCCGCGGCCGGCGTTCGGAGATCACGCTGGCGACCAAGTTCGGTCTCACGCTGGCTGATGGCGCGCAGGCCCATCCGCTCAAGGTCGGCTTCGCGTTCGAGGAACTGCTGGTGAACGCGGAGCCGAAGTACATCCGGACGTACGCCGAGGACAGCCTGCGCAACCTCGGGACCGACGTGATCGACCTGTACTACCTGCACTTCCCCGACCCACAGGTGCCGATCGAGGACTCTGTCGGTGCGATGGCCGAGCTTGTTGCTGACGGCAAGGTTCGGCAGCTCGGGGTGTCGAACGTGACACCGGACGAGCTGCGGCGGGCGTACGCCGTACATCCGATCGCTGCTGTGCAGACCGAGTGGTCGATGTGGCGGCCGGTGGATCCGGAGCTTCTTGAGGTCGCGCGGGAGCTGGGCGTGGGCGTCGTACCTTGGAGTCCGCTGGGGGCTGGGTTCTTGACCGGGACCGTGCAGAAGCTCAGCGCTGATGACTTCCGGAACAACGCGCCGCGGTTCGGTGCCGACAGTCTGCAGGCGAACAATCAGTCGTACGCCGCACTGCAAGCGCTGGCCGTGGATCTTGGCATCACGCGGAGTCAGTTGGCGTTGGCGTGGTTGCTTCACCAGGATCCGGCAGTCGTGCCGATTCCGGGCAGCCGTACGCCGGCGCACATCGTGGAGAACCTGGCCGCGGCCGAGATCACCTTGCATCCGGACACGCTGGCTCGCGTCGACGCCGTACTCGCGCGGATCGAGCCCGTCGGCGCGACCCTGCTCCAGGACGCCCGGCGAGGCCGCTCGTCGTCGGATTGTCGGCAATCCTCTTGTTGACCGCGTGCGGAGGCGGGGCATCGTCAGCCGACGATCCGATTGCCGACAATCCGACAGTCGCCCAGCCGACAATCCCCCAGCCGACAATCCCCCAGTCGACAACCTCAGCCCCAACTCCCGCAGGCCCAACCGCCTCGGGGACAGCCGGGAGGCCGGCAGTGATGCCGGCGGCTCAGGCGTACGTGGATGCGGTTGGGCGGGGTGATCTCGACGGGCTGGTGAATGCGTTCCACCCGGATGGGCGGATCGTCGACGTGTCGCGGACGATCGCCGGGCACGACGCGATTCGTATCTGGGCGCGCAACGAGGTCATCGGCGGCACGCTACGCGTGGTCGAGGTGGTCGAGCAGCGGGCCGACGGGCAGAAGTTGCTGGTGCACTGGGCACCCGAGGGTTCCGAGGGCTGGCGAGCGCACTACGACTTCACGGTGACGGACGGCCGGATCACGGTCGCTAACCTCCAGTACGCGTGACGCCGACCAAGCCGCGACGACTAAGAGGCTCAGCACCGCGAACCTGCAGCACGCGTGAGCACTGACCAAACCGCGACTGATTCAAGCCGCAGCATCGCGATCTACAGGACGCATGAGCGGCCTCAAAGCTGCGACGGCTTACAGCCTCAGGGTCGCCGACCTGCAGCACGCGTGAGCACTGACCAAACCGCGACTGATTCAAGCCGCAGCATCGCGACCTGCAGTACGAGAGCTCCCACTAAGCGGGGACGGCTTGGAGCCCCGCGTCGTGAACCTGCGTTGCGGGTGACTGCCTGCCAGGAGTCGTGCTACGCGTGGACGGCGGTAGTGGGGAGCATGCCGATAAGTGCGTCGGCGGCTAGGGAGGCGGCGGGGCTGGTAGGGACGGCTACTGAGACCTGCCAGTCGGCGGCGCTTCCGGGGACCAGCGGGACGGTGGCGTGGTCGCCGCGCTTGGCGGAGATGCGTTCGGGTACGAGGGCCACGCCGAGGTTGTGAGCGACCAGGGCCAGAAGGGTGTGTACGTCGTTCACCTCGATTGTGACGGGGTGGGCGACGCCGGCGGCGGCGAAGGCGCGATCGGAGATGGAACGGGCGCCCCAGGTCGGGTCGAAGTCGACGAAGGACTCGCCCGCGAGGTCGGTCAGGGAGACCGCGGTCGCCGTGGCGAGCCGGTGGTCGGGGGCGCAGACGAGGACCATCGACTCCTTGGACAGCGGGCGGAGGTCGAGGCCGTCGACCGGGTCTCCGGCGGTAGCGACGAAGGCGAGGTCGAGGCGGCCGGAGGCGAGTTCGTCGAGCATCGGGGTCGAGCCGCCCTGGCGTACCTCGATCTCCACGCCGGGGTAGGCGGAGCGGAACTTGGCGAGCAGCGCGGGTACGTCGACCACGCCCAGGCACTGCTCCAGCCCGACCGTGAGGTGACCGCGGAGCAGCCCCTGCACTGCAGCGACCGCGTCCTTGGCCGCTTCGGCAGCGGCGAGGGCACGGCGGCCCTCGCAGAGCAGGGCGCGACCGGCCTCGGTGAGCTCGACGCTGCGGGTGTTGCGTACGAAGAGCGAGGCGCGCAGCTCACGTTCGAGGGCGCGGATCGAGGCGGACAGGCCGGACTGCGAGATCGACATCGCCTCGGCGGCCCGGGTGAAGTGCTTCTGCTCGGCCACCGCGACGAAGTGCTCCAGATGCCTCAGCTCCATGACTAAGAACTGTAGTCGATCGAAAAACCTCCATTCTCCCCTCCCGCCTCTCGCACCCGGGCGCCCCGAGCGCGCTGCCGCACCCGACCAGCCGGGAGACGCAGGACGACCGGATAGGCGATATGCACCGCGACTCCCCACTCCGGATGGGTGGGGTGGCGACCGGGCGTGAACCGAGCGTGGACCGGGCGTGGCGACCGGGTTGGCGGCGACCGGGTTGGCGGCGACCGCGCGGGACGACCGGGCGCCGGGACGGCGGGGCGGGACGACCGGGCAGGACGGCGGGGTGGTGTGGTCGGTAGGGTGAGTGGCATGGCGGATGAGGAGTTTCGGGTTGAGGTCGAGCTCGGGAGCGATGAGCACGGGCTGTCGTTCTGGGAGCGGTTGCGGGCGCTGGATCTGGACGACGACGCGCGCAAGCGGCTCGGCCGCCAGGTGACCGTCACCCGGGACGGGAACCGGATGCTGCTCTACACGCACACCCTTGAGGACGCACAGGAGGCCGAGCGCACGGTCAAGGACCTCGTCGCCGAGGACAAACTCTCCGCCGAGTACACGATCACCCGGTGGAACGCGGCCGAGCAGGAGTGGGCCGACCCGGAGGTGCCGGTCGGCGAGCACGACGCCGCCAGCGACGCGGCGAAGAACGCCGGCATGGAGGTGCCGGACCCCCGGTACGTCGTCATGCAGGCCTACAAGCCCCAGTTCCTCCGCGACCTGGGCCTGTAGTCCGCCGTACCGCACCCCGCAGCCTCGGGCCGTGGTCCGGCATACCGCACCCCGCGACCTGCGGCTCTGGTCCACCGCACCGCACCCCCGCAACATGCGGCAGTAGCCCCGCGGACCCGCACTCCGCGGCCTGGAGCCATGGTCCGTTGTTCCGCACTCCCTGATCTGGGGCAGCAGTCCGCCGTGGCGCACTCCGCGACCTCCGGCAGTCGTCCGGCGCACCGCACCCCGCGGCCTGGGGCTGTGGTCCGCCGTAGCGCATTGGGTGATCTGGGGTTGTTGGACGGCGTAGCCGCTCTGCGGGGTTTAGGAGCGGTGGGCAACTAGATTGGTGGGGGCTGGCTGAGGTGCCTGGCGGGTGGGAAGGGGCGGGATGGGTACTGGTACAGGGGTGTTGCTTTTGGTGGGTGGTCGGCAACGGTTCGGTGACGGGGTGGGTAACGGCACGGCTGGGGAACCCCTTGGAGCACTAGTCTCGGCGTTTCGTTGCAGGCTCGAGCAGCGCGGTTCTGCGACTCTGACAATGCTGAGGGAGAGGGGAAATCGTGTCTCGTCGACGTGGTCTCGTTGCCGGTTCGGTCGTACTGTCGTTCGTTCTCGTCGGCTGTTCCGACGTGGCTGCGAGCGAGTCCAGTCCTTCGGACACCCCGTCGTCCTCCTCCAGCAGTACGCCGTCCAGCACGCCGAGCGCCACGCCGTCAGCCACTCCGTCGGCCACCCCGACCGCCAAGCCGACGACGGCTACGCCGAAGCCCAAGGTGAAGCAGAAGCCGCAGTACTACGCGCTGCGGGTGGAGCGGCAACTCGACAAGCTCGGGTACCCGGTGGGTGACGTCGACGGTGACATCACCGTCCGGGCGAAGCAGGCGCTGTGCGCGTGGCGCGAGACGCACGGGATGCCGGTGAGCCGCAAGGGCCTCACCTTGGCCGACGCGTACTCGGTGCTCAACGCCGCCCGGAGGCCGGTGCCGACGCGCGAGCCCGGGATCTACGTGAACAAGACGTGCCAGGTCGCGTACCAGATCGTTGGCAAGGCCTACAAGCGGATCGTCTGGGTCTCGACTGGTGCCCTGGGCTACGAAACCCCGAACCGCACCGGCAAGGTCTGGCGCAAGTGGGCCGGCGCGCACGAGAGCAGCCTCTACCCGGAGGCCTACATGTACGACTCGCTCTACTTCCTCCGCGACCGCCCCGGCATCGCCCTTCACGGCTCCCGCGTCAACTCCCTCGTCAGGCCCTACCCCGCCAGCCACAGCTGCGTCCGCGTAACCCGCCTGGAGATCACCCAGATCTTCAAAGAAACCCCCATCGGCACCAAGGTCCAGGTCTACGGGGACTACTGACAAGCCAACAAAGCAGGGGTAGTAGGGACGAGCACCAAGGTCCAGGTGTACGGCGACTACTAGGACAATCGACGGGGCACTGAACCAGCCGAGCGGGGGAAAGCATGCGACAGGTAGCGCTCGCTGTTGCCTGCCTAATTGCTCTGACCGGGTGCGACGGGGACCCACCGCCTCAGAGCGCGCCACCGGCAACTGTTGTGCCGCTGTCCGAAGCACAAGCCCTGAAAGCAGCGCTCACGGTGCGGGACATGCCGAAGGGCTGGGACGGTGGCACGGCAGTAGATCCACGCCCTGGTGATTCGGTACACGCTGGTGACTACGACCCACCGGCTTGCCTGGCCACGCGTCACGCAGTCACCGACCTGGGTAAACCGTCAACGGCCGTCAGGGGTCAGTTCTTCACCGATCCCAGAGGCAAGACCCTCTCCGAGGACGTCTGGTCCTGGCCGAAGGATCAACTGCCGCTGGTGAAGACAGTGACAGACGCCCTGGCTCAGTGCGACAGCTTCAAGATAACCCCGAAGTACCAGACGGATTCGGCAAGCGTCACGGCGAGGCAACTGCCGATGCCTGGCCTGGCCGACGGCGTCGCCATTCGGTTCGACCTGACCTTCGAGAACCAGACTCTCGCGCAGTACCGGGCGTACGTCGTCAGAGACAGCACCGTACTGCACCTCGACGCCGGCGGGATGTCCGACGCCGAGTTCCTCCGCTTCACGGCCAAGGCGGTCGCCAAGCTCGACGCCGTGGTCCGCTAGTCCTGGTGTTTGCCGGCTCGGCCTACGTGGAAGGTGGGCGTGGCCTCGTGGGGGGACTTGGGGAGGGTGGTGAGGAGGTCGGGGAGGTTGAAGGTTTCGAAGAGGGTCAGGTCGAAGAAGGCTATGGCGTGGATGATGCCGGTGGCGGTGAGGGTGAGGACCTGGAGCTGGAAGGCGCGGTGGACGTTGTCGGTGGGGTCGCGCATGTAGACGGCGAAGGCGGGTTGGCCGTTGGCTTTCAGGGGGACGAGGAGCTGGTCGCCGGGGCCTTTGGCGGGGCAGTGGGTGGAGATGAGCCGGCCGATGTTGCGGGCGCCGCGGAACCAGGAGGTGAACGGCGGCATCTCCCAGACCGTGTCGTCGGTGAAGAAGCCGGTGATGGCCGGTACGTCGTACTGCTCGAAGGCCTCGCGGTAGGCCGCCAGCAGGACGGGATCGGGCGGCGGGTGCGGTTGCGGGCTGAGGTGGACCCGGGAGACGGGGCCGAGGAGGTCGGTGATGCGGTTCGGGGACCAGCCTTCGAGCTCGTGCAGCAGTTGGGCGGCGCGTTCCCGGGCGGGCAGCCGCTGGAGGGCGGCGACGTACTCGATGCCGATCGGGCGGCCGTCGGTCAGGTCGTCCGGGATGGGTTCGAGCCACAGCACCTCGGGGAGTTGGTGCAGCTCGCCCTCGGGGTCGTCGCTGGCGGCGACCAGGTCGGTCGGCAACGGGCGCTCGCCGGCCTGGGACAGACACGCGATCGTGGCACCCGCCAGGTCGGAAGACCGCGCGGCGACCGCTTGGGCTTCGGTGATGGAGCCGAGCATGCGGTAGCAGTGCGAGATCAACCCGCGCTGTAGCTGGTCAGCGTGGGGTGTCGTCACCTCGTCGTAGCTGTCCATCGGACCCCGTCGGCCAGTCTCGCCGCTCGGCCTGCTGACTGTCCAGGTACGACGCCAGCGCAAGCGCAACCAGATCCTGATGATGCGGTACGGCGACCTGCGCCCCGATCGGAAGCCCCGACGCCGACCACCCGACGTTCACCGTGGTCGCCGGGTGCGCGGACATGTTGTACGGCACCGTGAACCCGATGTGCTCGAACGGCTTCGACGGATCGCCGGTCGGATACGCCAGTTCCGCCGCGAAGGCCGTGATCGGCGCGACCGGCGACAGGATCACGTCGTACGACCGGAACACCGTGGTCACGGCCGCCGCCATCGCCCCCATCTGGCTGTACCCGTGGAACACGTCGAACCCGGACAGGTCGCCCGCCGTCGACACCCAGGACCGGGTCTCCGGCAGCACCTTGGCCCGCCGGTCCTCGGGCAGCGCGGCGATGTCCGCCGCCGACCGCACCCGCCAGAAGCTGTCCAGCCCGTCGAGCATCTCGCGCGTGATGATCGGGTCGATCAGGTCGACGACGGCCCCGCCCTTCTCCAGTACGGCGGCCGCCGCCGAGACAGCCGCGGTCACGTCGGGGTCGACCGGCAGACCGACGCCGGCGTCGAGGAGCAACGCCACCCGCAGTCCGTCGACGGTGGCCTCGTAGCTGTCCGACGGGATCGGCAGTGAGGTGTGGTCACGTGGGTCGTAGCCGGTCATCACCGACAAGGCCAGCGCCGCGTCGGACGCAGTACGGGTGAGTGGTCCGATCGCGCGGCCGGGGTACGGGTTGCCGACTGCGATCCGGCCGTGGGTCGGTTTCAGCCCGACCAGACCACACCAGCCGGCTGGGAGCCGGACCGAGCCGCCGATGTCGGTGCCGATGTGCAGCGGACCGTATCCGGCTGCCGCAGCCGCAGCAGCCCCCGCACTCGAACCCCCGGCCGTCTTCGACAGGTCCCACGGATTACGCGTCAGGTGATGGAAGGTCGAGACACCGGACGACAGCATCCCGTACTCCGGCATGGTCGTCTTGCTGAAGATCACCGCACCGGCGTCGCGCAACCGGGCCGCGGCAGGCGCGTCCTCGGCGGCAGGCACCAACTCGGTCGCCGCCGTGCCCTGCGGCACCGGGATCCCTCGCGTCGCGATGTTCTCCTTCACCGTCGTCGGCACGCCGTCCAGCGCACCGACCGGATCGCCAGAAAGCCACCGCCGCTCCGACGCAAGAGCCGCCTCGCGGGCGCCGGCCGGATCGAGCGCGTAGAGCGCACAGATCTGTGGCTCGAGCTGCTCGACTCGCCCGAGCACATCCTCGATCACCTCGACGGGTGACAGCGAACGGTCGCGGTACTTCGACAGCAGCTCGGTCGCACTCAGGTCGGCAAGACTCATGCAAGCTCCTAGTTCGGTGGGTCGAAGCGGCCGTCGACCGCGGTCCAGCCGCCGTCGACCGCGAGCACGCTGCCGGTGACGAAACTGGCGGCGTCGGAGGCGAGGTAGACGACGGCGCCGGCGAGCTCGTCCGGGCGGGCCCAGCGGCCGAGCGCGCCCTTCTGCGCGTAGGCGTCGTACCAGGCCGGGTTCGCCTTGATCTGGGCCGTGAGCGGGGTCTCGACGACGCCGGGGGCGACCGCGTTCACGCGGACGCCGTTCGGGCCGAGCTCGGCGGCCGCGGTCCGCAGCATCTGGACCAGCCCGGCCTTGGTGGCCGCGTACACCGACTGGCCGGGCTCCACCGTCGTACCGCGAATCGAGCTGAACCCGATGATGCTGCCGCTCCCCCGCTCGGCCATCTGCTTGCCGAAGGCACGGATCAGCTGGAACGACGCCCGCAGGTTGAGCGACACCACCCGGTCGAACTCCTCGCCGGTGTAGTCGAGGATCCGTTTCCGCACGTTGGTCGCCGCGGTGAACACCAGTACGTCGACCGGCTCGAGCTCACCCGCCGCACGGATGATCGCCGGATCGTCCAGCACGTCCAGCGCGTACGGCGTCAACCCGTCACCAAGCCCCGCCGTCTCCTTGGCTCCCGCGAAGTCCCGATCCGCACAGGTCACGCGGGCGCCGTGCGCGGCCAGCGCCAACGCGCTCTCGCGACCGATGCCGCTGCCGGCGCCGATCACCAGCGCATGCTTGCCGTCGAGCCGGAACAGGTTCGTGTAGTCCATGTCAGGGCCTCGGGCGGATGATCGCCATCCGGGTCGTGGTCAGTTCCTCGATCGCGAACCGCGGTCCTTCCCGGCCGATGCCGGAGTCCTTGACACCGCCGTACGGCATCACGTCGGACCGGAAGCCGGGCACCTCGTTGACCACCACCCCGCCGACGTCGAGCCGGTCGATCGCGGTGAACGCGGTGTCCAGCGAGGACGTGAACACACTCGCGTGCAGTCCATACCGAGACGCGTTCACCGTGGCGAACGCGGTCTCCAGATCCGGCACCGACCGTACGGCGATCACCGGCCCGAAGATCTCCTCGTCCCACGCCAACTGACCATCCGGTACGTCGGTGAGCACAGTCGGACCCAGGTCCGCCGAGGCCGCGGCGGCATAGGCGACCTTGGCACCAGCAGCGACCGACTCGTCGACCCACGTACGAACCCGTGCCGTCGACTTCGGATCGATCAACGCCGACACCCGCGTCGCCGGGTCGCGCGGATCGCCGACCACGACCGACGGCAGTCGCTCGTCCAGCTTCTCCAGCAGCGCGGAGCGCACGCTCTCGACGGCCACCACCCGCTGCACCGAGATGCAGGCCTGCCCGGACGCGTAGTACCCGCCCCGGATGATCGCGTCCGCGGCCGCGTCGAGGTCGGCGTCCTCGGCAACGATCAGCGCCGAGTTCGACCCGAGCTCGAGCAGCACCTTCGTCGGCGCCGCGTCCCGGGCGATCCGGTGCCCGACGGCCGCGGATCCGGTGAACGACACCGCTCCGACCCGGCGATCCGTCGTCAGCGCAACACCGACATCGGCTCCCCCGGTCACCAGCTGTACGGCGGCCTCCGGCCCACCGGCCTCCAGCAGCGCCGACCGCATCAGGTGCACCAGCCACAGCGTCGCGAGCGGAGTCTGCGGCGCCGGCTTCACGATCACCGGGCACCCGGCCGCCAGCGCAGGCGCGATCTTGTGCGACGCCAGCAGCAACGGATAGTTGAACCCGGTGATGCCGATGACCACCCCGATCGGCTTCCGGACCCAGAACCCGACCAGACCGTCCCCGCTCGGCAACAGGTCCAACGGCACGGTCTCGCCGTGCAGCCGCGCGACCTCCTCGGCCGAGGTCTCCAGCGTCAACAGCGTGCGATCGACCTCGACCCGGCAGTCGACAAGCGGCTTCCCGGTCTCCAGCACCAGCAGGTCGACGAACGCGTCACGCTCGGCCGAGATGGCCGCATGCACGCTCTGCAAGGCGTTCCGCCGTACGTACGACGGAAGCCGGCCGACCTCCTCGCGTACGGCGAGGGCGTGGTCGAGCGCCTGCCGCGCCAGGTCCACGTCTCCGACGGGGGCATCCGTCACCGTCGAGCCGTCGTACGGGAAGATCACCGGCTCGGCGGCAGGCGCCTCGACCCAGGTCTGTCCGATCGGCAGGCCGGCTGGATACTTCATCCGGATGCTCCCTTCGCTGCGAGGAGGTCGGTGGTGGTGGCTCCGGCCAGCGCCCGGTGCAGAGTCGGGATCGCCGAGACGAGGCGCTGGGTGTAGGGATGCTGAGGCGCGGCGTAGACGTCGCCGGTGAAGCCGGTCTCGACGATCTGGCCGGCGTTCATCACGGCGACCCGGTCGCAGACGTGCTTGACCACGGACAGGTCGTGGGAGACGAACACCAGGGTCAGGTTCAGCTCGTCGACGAGGTCGGAGATCAGGTTGAGCACCTGCGCGCGGACCGAGACGTCGAGCGCGCTGACCGGCTCGTCCGCGATCAGGATCCGCGGGCGCGGGGCGAGCGCGCGGGCGATCGAGATGCGCTGGCGCTGGCCGCCGGAGAACTGGTGCGGGTACCGGTCGCCGGCGTCGGCCGACAGCCCGACCGCCTCGAGCAGCTCGCGGACCCGCTGCCCGGAGGCCGGATGCCCTTGCACGACAAGGGGTTCGGCGATGATGTCGCGGACCCGCATCCGCGGGTCGAGCGAGCTCATCGGGTCCTGGAAGACGAGTTGCAGGTTCTCACGGAGGAATCGCAGCCGGCGCTCCGGCAGTCGGGTGATGTCAGTGCCCTCGACGACGACGTGGCCGGAGGTGGCCTGGTCGAGGGCCGCGATGATCCGTAGCAGCGTCGACTTGCCGCAGCCGGACTCGCCGACGATGCCGAAGCGCTCGCCCGGCTTGACCTCGAGGTTCACTCCGCGCAGTGCGTGGACGACGGGGGCCGCGTGCAGCAGCGACGTCCGGGGACGCGTGTAGTTGCGCACGACGTCAATCAGCTGGATGGCCGGCTCGACCTCAGACATGCGCGACCTCCGCAGGGTGGTGGCAGGCGAATCCGGTCGACTCGGTGCCGCTCCAGTCCGGAGTGGTCGCGCAGACGTCGGTCGCATGGCGGCAGCGGGTCCGGAACACGCAGCCGGACGGGAACTGGCCGGCCGACGGCACGTTGCCCGGGATCGTGGTCAGCCGCCGATCCGTCGTCTCCAGGTCCGAGGCAGCGAGCAGTCCTTCGGTGTACCGGTGCCGCGGCCGGGTGAACACCTCACCGACCGGGCCGGACTCGACGACGCGGCCGCCGTACATCACCAGGACGCGTTCGCAGACGGTCGCGACGACGGCGAGGTCGTGGGTGATGAACAGGAGAGCCGCCTCACGGGCGACCACGCCCTTGACGATCAGGTCCAGGACGAGCGCCTGCACGGTGACGTCCAGCGCGGTCGTCGGCTCGTCGCAGATCAGCAAGGCGGGATCGTTGGCGAGGGCAAGTGCCAGCACGACTCGCTGCCGTTGGCCGCCGGACAGCTGGTGCGGGTACGCGCGCAGCGTGTCGGTCGGCAGCTGGACACGGTCGAGCAGCTCGGCCGCGGCTTCCCGGGCTGTCCCCCGGCCCGAACGCGTCCGGTGGATGAGCATCCCTTCCGCGATCTGGTCGCCGATCCGCATCGTCGGGTTGAGCGCGGTCATCGGCTCCTGGAAGACCATCGCCAGCTGCCGGCCCCGGACCCGCGACATCCGCCGTTCGTCCGCGCCGATCAGGTCGTGGTCGACTCCGGTCACCCGGACCGACCCGGCGGCGGTCACGTCCTCGGGCAGCAGCCCGAGCACGCTCAACGCGGTCAGCGACTTCCCCGACCCGGACTCGCCGATCAGCCCGACCCGCTCCCCCGGCCCGACGGTCAGGTCAACATCCGAGACCAGCGTCTTGTCCCGCACGGTGACAGTGAGCCCGCGAACACTGAGTACGTCGTTCATCGCCGGTCCTCCAGCTTCGGGTCGAACCGGTCCCGCAGCCCGTCGCCGAGCAGGTTGAAGCCCAGCACGGCGATCGCGATCGCCACGCCCGGGAAGATCGCCAGCCGCGGTGCGGTGAACAGGAACTCCTGGCTCTCCTGCAGCATCCGGCCCCACGACGGCGTCGGCGGCGGCGTCCCGTAGCCGAGGAACGACAGGGCCGCCTCGGCCAGCACCGCGATCGCGAACGACACCGATGCCTGCACAGTGATCAGGCTGGACACGTTCGGCAGCACGTGCCGGGTGGCGATCGGGAACGGCTGCCGTCCGGCCGCGCGGGCCGCCAGCACGTACTCGGTCCGCATCACCTGCAACGCCCCGCTCCGGATCACCCGGGCGAAACTCGGCACCGACGCGATGCCGATCGCGATCATCGCCGTCAGCGTGCTGGACCCGAACACCGCGCCGAACATGATCGCCAGCAGCAGCGCCGGGAACGCGAGCAGCAGGTCGTTGGTGCGCATGATGACCTCGCTCGACCACCGCTTCGACATCGCCGCCAGGATCCCCAGCGGCACACCGATCACCGCCGCCACCCCGACCGCGACCACCCCGACGAACAGAGTGGTCCGCGAGCCGACCATGATCTGGCTGAACACGTCCCGGCCGAACTTGTCGGTCCCGAACCAGTGCTCCCACGACGGCTCGGCCAGCCGGACCGCGGGGTCGACGAGGGTGGCGTCGTACGGCGTCCAGACGAACGACACCAGCGCCATCAGCACGATCAGGCCGACGATCGCGCCGCCGGCGATCAGGCTCGGGTTCAGCCGCCTCATCGCGATCCCACCCGCAGTCTCGGGTCCAGGGCGACGTACAGCAGATCGACCAGGAAGTTCACCACGAGTACGGCGATCACGAGCACCATCACGACGTCCTGCACCACGAGCAGATCGCGGTTCGACACCCCGTCCAGCAGCAGGCTGCCGAGCCCGGGGATGACGAAGACCCGCTCCACCACGACGGCTCCGATCAGCAGCGTCGCGAGCTGAAGACCGAGCACGGTCACCACCGGGACCGCCGCGTTGCGGAGCCCGTGCCGCCACAACGCCGGGAACGGTCGCAGCCCCTTGGCACGGGCGGTCCGCAGATAGTCCTCACGCAGTACGTCGAGCACCGCGCTCCGCACGTACCGAGTCAGCACGGCGCCTTGCACCAGGCCGAGCGACAACGCCGGCAGGATGAGTTGCTGCAGGAACATGCCCGGATCCTGCGCCGGTGGTGTCCAGCCGTTCGCGGGCAGCCAGCCGAGCTTCACGGCGAACACCATGATCAGCATGATTCCGGCCAGGAACGCCGGTACGGCGACGCCCACCTGCGACAGCGCGGACAGCGCCAGCCCGGAGACGTTGCGGTGCCGCGCGGCCATGATCGTGCCGGCGGGCACCGCGACGAGCAGCGCGATGAGCATCCCGGCCAGCACCAGCCACAGCGTCACCTGGAACCGGTCGATGATCTGCGGCCCGATCTCGGCCTTCGACACGTACGACGTCCCGAAGTCCCCGCGGAACAGCCCGCCGATCCAGTCGAAGTACTGGGTCGGCAGCGGCCGGTCCAGGCCGAACTGGCGGCGCAGCTCCGTGACCGCCTCGTCGGTCGCGTTCACACCGAGTGCGACCCGCGCCGGATCCCCGGGCAGCACGGCCATGAACGCGAACACCAGGACCGAGCTGATCGCGAGACTGACCACGAGCACCGCGGTCCGTTCGATCAGGCGCAGGATCATCGGCCGGTCCTCAGCGGGCGAGCTTGGTCAGGTCGAAGTTCTCGGTGATGGCGTTCTGCGGCAGGCCCTTCACGTTCTTGTCCGCGACCATCAGGTTCGGCAGCAGGAAGAGCCAGTCGGCCGCGGCCTGCTCGGAGATCCGCCGGGCCGCCTTCTTCATGTTGTCGACCTGCGCCGCCTCGTCCCCGGCGTCGGCCGCGGCCAGGTACTGCTGCAGCGTCGGGTCGTCGTACCGGGTGTAGTACTTGGCGTTGAAGACAGAGCCCAGGTCCCGCGGCTCGACATGCGCGATGATCGACATGTCGTAGTCGGCGTTCTTCAGCACCGTGGTCAGCCACGCCGCCGGGAACTCCTGCTGGTCGATCGCGACCTTCAGCCCGGCCTGCTCCAGCTGGCTCTTCACCACCTGGCCGCAGGAGATCGCGTACGGAAGCGTGGGCAGCCGCAGCCGCAGCGTCTTACCCGCCGCGCCGGATGCCTGCAGCAGGGACTTCGCCTTGGCCTGGTCGTACGGCGCGACGTTCGTCAGGTCCTCGTACCACGGGTCGGTCGGCGGGACCATGCTGCCGATCAGCTTCCCGCGACCGGCCCAGCAGGTGTCGAGCAAGGCCTTGTGGTCGATCGCCATCCGGATCGCCTGCCGGGTCCGGACGTCCTTGAAGATCGGCTCGGAGTTGTTGAACGACAGCAGCACCTCGCCGTTCGTCGTCCCCTCGATCACCTGGTACTTGTCGTTGCTGGTGAACTGGCTGAGCGCCTCCGGCGCCTGCACGGTGCCGATCACGTTGATCGTCCCGGTCAGCAGCGCGTTGTTCAGCGCCGTCGCGTCCTTGAAGTACTTCAGCGTGATCTGGTTGAAGAACGGCTTCGTGCCCCAGTAGTCGTCGTTGCGCAGCAGCACGATCGAGTCGCCGCGGTTCCACTTGGAGAACTTGAACGCCCCGGTGCCGATCGGCGCGGTCGCCAGCGCGCTCACCCCGGTCTCGGAGAACATCGCGCCGATCCGGGTCGTCATCCGGAACAGCCAGCCGTTGCTCGGCTTCGACAGCGTCACCTGCAACTGCGTCGGCGACAGCGCCTTGGCCTCCTGTACGACGTCCATCGCCGCCGCCAGCGAGGTCGTCCAGGCGGTCTTCACCCGGTTGATGCTGAACACCGCGTCGGCCGCGGTGAACGGCTTGCCGTTGGTGAACTTGGCGTTGTCGACCAGGTCGAACGTGTAGGTCTTGCGGTCCGGCGAGAGCGTCCAGGACTTCGCGAGCTCCGGCACGATCTTGCCGGAGTCGTCCTGCTTGACCAGGCGCTCGTACACGTTGCCGAGCAGCGCCTGCGGGATCGCGGCGCCGTCGGTGGTGGTGAAGTCGAGGCTGGCCGGCTCCGCGACCAGGCCGATCGACAGCGACTGGTCGCCACCCGGCGAGCTGCCGGGCGTCGCGGTGGATCCGGCCGAACAGGCGGTCAGGACCAGGAGAGCTGCGGAGGCGACCAGCGCCACCGCCCGTTTCCGATACGACGACTTCACGCGAACTCCTCCAGGGCTGCCGGCTGTGTGCTCGCCGCATTCTGGCGATCTGTGCGGAGTCCGCTGAACGGGGCCACGCCACTCCGGCGAGTTCGCCGTACAGCTGTGACTGGTCCGACCAGTGGACTAGGTGTCAGTGGTCCACTAGGTTTGTCGCTACGCAGGGGTCTGTCAAGCGATTGGGGTGCTCCGGAATGACCAAGAGTCCGCGATTCGAGCCGGTGCAGCCTGTCCGCGCGTACCAGCGGATCGTCGAGCAGGTCGAGGAGGCGCTGATCCGCGGTGACCTCGCTCCCGGCCAGCGGCTGCCGAGCGAGCGTGAGCTGGTCGCGCAGTTCGAGGTCAGCCGGTCGACGGTGCGCGAGGCGCTGCGGGTGCTGGAGAGCAACGGCGTCGTCCGGTCCCGCCCGGGCGACCCGAACGGGCCGGAGATCCTGCCGTTCTCGCAGGCCGCGCTGCGCAAGCAACTGGTCCGGCTGGCCCGCGTCGACGAGCTGACCCTGAGCGAGCTGATCGGCTTCCGGATGATCATGGACGGCGCCGCGATCCAGGTCGCGTCCCGGCTCCGCACCCCCGAGCAGCTGACCGAGATGGAGGAGACGCTGGTGGCCATGCGGGCCGCGATCGACGTCGACTTCGCCGCCTTCGGCGAGGCCGACCTGGCCTTCCACGACGTGATCGCGCAGATCAGCCGCAACTCACTGATCCAGACCTGCAACGAGGTCGTCCGCGGTGTCGTGCTCAGCCTGATCTCGGACAAGATCGCGCACGCCGGCAACAGCCGCGCCCTGATGCTCGAGTCGCTCCAGCACCACGCCGAGGTGGTGGACGCGATCCGCGCCGGCAACGGTCACGCGGCGGCCCGGATCGCCCGGCAGAACATGTACGACTACTACGCGAGCTACGTCCCCGACGAGGACCGCGAAACCCTTCGCGCACTGATCGACGACTAGGCAGTAGCGTGTCATGCTGGCGTGATCGGTTCACTGCTGTGGGGGGCACCGGGTGACCAAGCCAGCGATTCTCACCGTCGACGACGACCCGATGGTCTCGGCGGCCATCTCCCGTGATCTGCGCCGGCGGTACGGCGACGACTACCTGGTCGTGAAGGCGACCTCGGGCGCGCAAGCCCTGGCAGCGTTGACGAAACTCGCGTTGCGTAACCAGCCGATCGCAATGATCGCGACCGACCAGCGGATGCCCGGCATGACCGGCATCGAACTGCTCGAACGCGCCCGCGAACAAGCACCCACCGCGAAGTACTTGTTGCTCACCGCATACGCCGACACCGACGTGGCCATCAAGGCGATCAACGACATCGGTCTGGACTACTACCTGCTCAAGCCGTGGGATCCGCCGGAGGACCAGCTGTTCCCGATCGTCGACGACCTGCTGGGCGACTGGCAGCAGGCCAACCCCGAGCACACCTCCGACGTACGGGTGGTCGGCAACCGGTGGTCCGACCGGGCCCACGAGATCAAGACGTTCCTGGCCCGCAACCACGTGCCGTACCGCTGGTACGACGTGGAGCGCGACGCCGAGGGGAAGCGGCTCCGCGACCTGGCCGATGCCTCCGACAACGACCTGCCACTGGTCCTGGTCCCCGACGGCGACACCCTCCGCGCGCCGTCCACGATCGACCTCGCCTCCGCCCTCGGCCTGCGAACCCGCGCCGAGCAGCCGCTGTACGACGTCTGCATCGTCGGCGGTGGACCCGCCGGACTGGCCGCTGCCGTCTACGCGGCCTCGGAAGGCCTGAGCACGGTCATCGTCGAGCGCGAGGCCCCCGGCGGACAGGCCGGACTGAGCGCCGCGATCGAGAACTACCTCGGTTTCCCGCGCGGGCTGACGGGCTCCGACCTCGCCGCCCGGGCCGTCGCACAGGCCTCCCGGTTCGGTGCCGAGATGGTGCTCGCACGCAGTGTCGTCGGACTCGAGTCCCGCGGTCCGGTGCACGCCGTACTGCTCGAGGAGTCCGGCGAGATCGAGGCCCGTTCGGTGATCGTCGCGACCGGCGTCTCGTACCGCAGCCTGGACGTCGACGGCCTCAGCGCCTTCACCGGCCGCGGCGTGTACTACGGCGCGACGGCCAGCGAGGCGACTCAGTGCCAGGGCGACGAGGTGTACATCGTCGGCGCCGCGAACTCAGCCGGTCAGGCAGCGCTGAACCTCGCCCGCTACGCCAAGCGAGTCGTGCTCCTGGTCCGCGGCGAAACGCTGACCACCTCGATGTCGCGCTACCTGGTCGACAAGATCTCCGCCGCCCCGAACATCGAGATCCGCTGCCGGACCGAGGTGATCGGCTGCGGCGGCGACGGTCACCTGGAGTCGCTGGTTCTCGTCGAGCGCTCCGCGGGACGGGTCGAGGAGGTGCAGTCGAGCTGGTTGTTCGTGTTCGCCGGGGCGTCGCCGCGCACCGACTGGCTGGGTGACTCGCTGGTCCGGGACGGCAAGGGATTCGTCGTCACCGGCCCGGAGCTGGTCGCGATGGACCGCTGGCAGCTGCCGCGCCCGCCGTACGCGCTGGAGACGAGCCGGCCGGGAGTCTTCGCGGCCGGCGACGTCCGGCTCGACTCGATGAAACGCGTCGCGTCCGCCGTCGGCGAGGGCGCGATGTCGGTCTACCTCGTCCACCGCTACCTTGCGACCGTCTGATGGACACCGGGGACTTGCGCGGGATCCCGCTCTTCGCCGGCGTGACCGACGAGCAGCTGGGCGAGCTCATCGCGGGCAGCACCGAGGTCCCGGTCGAGCCCGGCGTGACCTTGTTCCACGAGGGCGAGCCGGCCGACTTCTGGTGGGTGCTCGTGGAGGGTGCGATCGCGCTGCACCGCCAGATCGGGCGCGAGGACACCGTGATGGGCAAGATCGACGTACCGGGTCGGTGGGCCGGTGGGTTCCGGGCCTGGGATGAGCACGGCGTCTACCTCGCGAGCGGTCGCGGAATCGCCGAAGGACGGGTGCTCCGGGTGCCGGCCGCCGTACTGCGGGACCGGATCGACGACTGGTTCCCGCTCGCCGGGCACCTGATCAAGGGCGTGTACGGGACCGCGCGCGCGATCGAGTCGACCGCGCGGCAGCGGGACGCGCTGATCACGCTGGGTACGCTGGCGGCCGGGTTGGCGCACGAGATCAACAACCCCGCCGCGGCGGCTTCGCGATCCGTCAGTGCCCTCGACACCGCTGCCGCCTCGTTGTTGTCCGCCCTCCAAGGCCTCGCGGAAGGCGAGATCACGGCTACTCAGTTCAGCGAGCTCGACGAGCTGCGGCTCGCGCTGACCTCCTCTGGTACGGCGGTGCCGGATCCCGTCGACCTGGCCGACGCCGAGAACACGATCTCGGAATGGCTCGATCGGCAGGAAATCGAGAAGGACTGGCTGATCGCGCCGCCGCTGGCCGCGGCCGGCGCCTCGGTCGCGTGGTGTGAGCGTGCGGCCGAGGTGCTCGGCGAGGCCTTGCAGCCTGGGCTCGAGTGGGTGGCGAGCACGCTCGCCGTGTCGACGTTGCTCGGCGAGGTGAAGGAGTCGACCCGGCGGATCACCGAGCTCGTCGCGGCCGTCCGCTCGTACTCGCAGATGGACCGCAGTTCACTGCAGACGATCGACGTCACCGAAGGCATCGAGAGCACACTCGTCATGCTCGGCCACAAGCTCCGCGACGGGATCGAGGTGATCCGCGCGTACGGCGCCGACGTCCCCCGGATCGAGGCGTACGCCGGTGAGCTCAACCAGGTGTGGACGAACCTGATCGACAACGCGGTCGACGCGATGGAGGGCACCGGCACGCTGCGGATCAGCACGCGCACCGACGGCGACCGGATCGTCGTCGAGTTCACCGACACCGGACCCGGCATGCCGCCGCAGGTGATCGCGCGTGCCTTCGAGCCCTTCTACACGACCAAGGAGGTCGGCAAGGGCACCGGACTAGGCCTCGACATCGCCCAACGCATCGTCGCCGAACACCACGGCGGCACGATCACCATCACGTCCCACCCAGGCGAGACGACCTTGTCGGTCCGGCTGCCGCATCAGCCGGCCCGATGATCCGCTCGTCCGCCGCAGCTGGCGGGTTGTTTGACCGATGGCGTGCTACAGCGCGCTAGTGGTGACATAACCAAGTACCGACGACCGGCGCGAGCGGTTGATGGCCCTGCTGAGGCGGGTCTGGAGTGCGGTGGGGCGGGCAAGGTCGGAGTAGGTGACGCGGACGACCTCGTAGCCGAGGTCGCGGAGGCGGTCCTCGCGGACCTTCTCGGCGATGAGGGCGGCCGGAGAACCATCGCCGTACTTCACGGCGCCATCGAACTCGACCACCACGCCCCAGTCGTCCAGGAGGAAGTCGACTCGGGCCACCAAGTGGCCACCGGGGTCACGGATCTCGGCCTGCGGGACAGGGGCCGAGAACCCGAGGTTCGCCAGCAGCACCCGAAGCCTCGACTCCCCGACCGACTCCGCCCGGCCATCGCCGAACTCCACGGCCCGCGTGGCCGTCCGGATGCCGGCCCGGCCGGCGAACAGGTCGAGAGCCTCGGTCAACTGCTCCGTCGTCACCACTCGCAGTCGCAGCGCCAGATCCACCACGGACACTCCGACCGGATAGGCCGCCGCCCGAACCGCCTCAACAACCGCCCGCGCGGGTGTCGTTGTCCGTACGTCCCCGGCTTCGACCCACTCGCGGACCGGTGGGCTTGCCGCGTGCTGGCACACTGTCTCACCGGACCGACCGCATCCCCTCAGCCTGGTCAACTGCACCCGCGCCAAGTCGAGTTCCGACACCGCGATGCCGTGCAACAGCAGTGCCGACTGATGGCTCACGACGGCGCGTCCGCGCAGCCGACGGTAGACAGCCTTGGCCGTACGAACGTGCCGCCAGACCTCCCGGTCCCATGGCGCCAGCGACTTGACCTCGGGGCTCGGCTCGGCGTAGGCACCCCGGGTCAGGCGAACCCACTGCCCGGCAGCCACCCGGCTCCGAATCTCGGCATCGGAGTACCCCGCCGCTAGTACGTCGTCCCGGTCGAACCATCCGCCGCGCGCAGCGGCAATCACTGCAAGCTTCCCGTTCACACCCGACAACATGCCGCACCCACGGACACCTGGCGCACGCGAGTTCAATTCTGTGGATGACGCAGCGACAGGTTGTTCGACCGCTGGCGGGTTACAGCGCGTCAGTGGTCAAAGACCCCGCCAGCAGGCTCAGGTGTCGTGCTCGAGGATTCGGACGCGGGGGACCTTGAGGGCCTTGCGGGCCTTGGTGGTCCAGTCGGAGCAGAGGAACCTGGCTGCGGTCTCCGGCCAGGCCACCACGACGACCTCGTGGCTGTTGGTGCTCTTGACCAGGGTCTGGAGCGCCAGCAGGACCTCGCCGTGCGTGATCGCCACGTTGACCGGGTAGCCGCTGGCCTGCCGCAGGTAGCGCGAACTGTGTTCGATCACCGAGGCCAGGTCGACATCGGGGTCGGCCAGCGTGGCTGTCGGCGTTCGGCTCGGCGCGGGCGGCGGGCTGACCCGGGCCGACGGCGCGGTGGCGGAACCGACCACGGCCGCGGAGCCGGTCATCCCGGCCACGTCAGCGAACGTCGACCCCAGCAACGCCATCGGACCACCGAGCGCGCTCTCCGGATGACTGGAGACGAGCAGGTGGTAGTCGACTGGCTCTTCGTACCTTGCGTGCAGGGCGGCAACGCGGCGCGCGTCGCCCTCGCTCATCTCCCGCTCGATGAGCACCACCACGTCATACGTCATTCGTGGCTCCCTTCGCGGTCAATTCCGTTGTACCCCCGCAGCGCGGCCAGCCAAAGCATCCGGCACCGCAGCGTCACAGAATTGTCAAAGTCCTCTCAGCCGATCCTCAGCTCGGCAGGGCCGCGGGAGCGTGGGCCCGGGTGTCGGGAGCCAGCGCGCTCAGCAGCTGCGGCGCGTCGATGAGCGTGTGGGTCGCCGGGTCCAGCAGCTGCGGATGCAGCGCGAAGACCTGCGCACCGACGCGCGGCGTGATGTCGGCAGTGAGTACGGCGGCGAAGTCGGCGCGATCCGCCGCGTCCTGGTCCCAGACGCGGTCGGGCTGCAGGCGGGCGGTCAGCCGGCGGGCGAAAACCGAGAGATCCTCAGCCGGATCCCGCAGGTAGCCGACCACCGAGCCGTCCGCACAGCGGACAACGACCTCGTCGGTCCGCGCGGCCGCGTGCCAGCAGCCGATCTCCCACAGGCTGACCCGGTCGCCGGAGCCGTGCACGTCCTCCATCGTTGCCGCCATCAGCGCCAGGTGACCGCCGTACCGCGCGATGTTGTGGCCGTAGCCGGCCGCGCTGAGGTTGACGTCGTACCAGCGCAGGTCCTTGGTCTGCAGGTCGACGCCGAACGGGAGCAGGATCTTGGCCGGACCGGCCAGGTCGAATCGCTCGTCGACCGCGGCCGGGTCGAACAGCCCGGTCGGCTGCCGCATCACGCCGACGAACCCGCGCTCGAGCTCGTCGAACGGGACGTTGTTGTAGCTGAACACCACCGGCAGCACGTACCGCCCGCCGACCCGCCGCACCGCCCGCAGGTCCAGGTCGACGAACTCGGTCGACCCGTGCGGCCCCGGCGCCGAGGTCAGGTCACCCGAGTGCACCAGCGCGTCCTGGTCGAACCGCAGCCGGGTGTAGTCGCATAGCCCGACGAAGCCCCACTCCTGGTCGAACACCGCGACCGACAGGTTGAGATCCACCCGCCGCCCGGTCGGCTCGACCCAGTGCAGGAACAACCGCAGCAGCTCGTCCTGCGGGATCGGGACCGCGCTCCCCCGCGTCATCCGCAGCAGCGTCGACGACGCGCTCCGCTCCGAACCGGGCGCGGCGAGCCGGGCCAGCTCCTCGTCCAGGAACACCCGCCGCAACCGCGGCAGATCCGTTGCCCGCCGCAACATTTCGCCGACCAGCACGTCGGACAGCGCGGAGGCCAGCTCGGCCGGCAGCGGCTCGCGGTCGTCGACCTTCGTCCAGATCCGCGCGGTCCCACCTCGCGGGAAGAACAGCCGCAGATCGCCCGGCGGCGTACGGACCTGACCGAGCGCCGCCGTCAGCACCACCGGCGATACATCCGAGACCACGGTCGTCAGCGCGTCGACCAGCGCACCGTGCTGATCGGCCGGCAACACGCGCGCCAGGTGGACCAGGCGCCGTACCAGGTCTCCGGGCCGCTGCCGCAGCAGGTCGAGCGCATGCGCTGGGCGGGACTCCAACGCGGCCTCGACCCTGGACGCGAAGGTGCTGGTCGTCAGCCGCCCTCCCTCCAGACGCACAAAGGGATGCCGCGCGGCCTCCTCCGCGACGGCACGCCCGGCCGCGGTGCTCAGGTCCACGTCGGTACGGCGGAGCACCGCAAACGCGAGCGCGGCGAGCGGATGACGGTTCGCGAACTCGAACGGGTGCAGGTTCTCCGCGATCCGCTTCCAGGCCCGCTCGTGTCGGCGCAGGTCCTCGATCAGCGTCTCCGCCGGCAGCCGGTCGAGCCGGGCCAGCACGAGTCGCCGTGTTGCCCGCGGCAACGACTTCCGCCGGAGCGGTGGCGTCCGCAGCCCCGGGTCGGCGTCCATCAGCGCGTACAGCAGGCGCAGCACGTCGGTGGCCGTCCCGGTGCGGTCGATCAGCTCGGGGTGGTCGGCGAGGAAACGAGCCAGTACGAGCGCACGCGTCTCCCGGACCGGGATCTCGTCGGGCAGCCAGGACGGGTCGGCGTCGGCGAGCAGCACCAGCAGGTCGGCGCGATCGGCTGCGGACAGCGGCGAGCGCCGTACCAGCAGAGCAGTGACTGTCGACTGCAGCGCATCTGCCGGAGCGAGGGTCAGCAACCGCAGGCGGTCCGACCGCACGTGCGCGGCCTGCACATCGTCGAACGACGGCTTCAGGAACGGGTCGTTAGGGTTGATCCGGCGCAGGCACAGCGGGCACGCACTGAAGTCGGCCCCGTCCCAGCACGTCCGGCAGACCAGGTGGGCGCAGGGTGAGACCGCGCGGACCGACTTGGCGTCGCCGCAGAGCACGCAGGGCTGCTCGGGCTCCTGCAGCAACCGCGCGAAGATCCTGTTGATGTAGAAGGCCTCGGTGTTGCCCGGCACGCTCTCCGGGAAACCGCGGAACAACGGCACGTGCTGCTGGTCGTGGCCGGACTCTGCGTCGAGCAGGTCGAGCAACGCCCGACCGAAGCCGGCGAGCGCGGGCGCAGACAGGCCGGAACAGTGCCGGTACAGCCCGACCGACAGCAGGAAGCCGCGCTGGACCAGGTCAGCCTGCAGCGCGGACAGCCCCGACTGGATGGTCAGCGGACGACGCAGCCACTGCCACGCAGAACGCCGCACTGGAGGAGTCAGGCCGGCCGGGTCGACCATGCGGCGGCGGCGCAGCAGTACGGCGGCGTGCGCGTGTTCGTCCGGCATGACGGCTCCTCCCGGCAGGGCTCGTGGATGAACGCGCCAGGGGCGGAGAGCGGACGCGCTACTTGGCCTGGTGAAGGAGAAGGAAGCACGTCCAGGAGCCGCCCCTGGCAAGAAGAACGCTACCGGGCGCCACCGACAGTTTTCGGTCGCCGCAGGGGCCGGACATAAAGAGCTCCGGTACCAGGGTCGGGGCCGCCCCGCCCAGACCCCGGTACCGGAGATCTCCAGAGTAGAACGTTCATCCAAACGGGGCGCCACCGGGTTCACGATCTGGCACTGATCCGCCGCGAACAAACCTTTGAACCAGCCGGAATCCCGCGGAGGGAAACCCTTTCAGTTACAGGCGGGAGGTGTCAGGACACGGATTGTGGTTAAGGTCTTGGTATGGAGGGTGGGGTGATCGAGCGTGCCCGCTGGCGCGATGTCTTCGGCCATGCGGAGTTCCGTGCGCTGTTCCTGGCCGGTGTGTTGTCCGTCGCGGGCGACCAGCTGGCCCGGGTCGCGCTGTCCGTGCTGGTCTTCGACCGCACCAACTCCGCCGGCCTCACCGCACTGACCTATGCGCTGACCTACGTGCCCGACCTGCTGTTCGGGCCGTTGCTGGCCGGGTTCGCCGACCGCTACCCCCGCCGCGCTGTGATGATCGTCACCGACCTGGCGCGGGCAGTTCTCGTTGCAGCCATGGCGATTCAGGCGCTGCCGCTGCTGGTCGTCATCGTTCTCCTGCTCGGACTGCAGGCGTTCGGGTCGCCCTTCAATGCCGCACGGGCCGCGACGCTCCCCGCCGTACTGCCTGGCGACCACTACGTGCTGGGCAAGGCTGCGAACGACATGGTCGTCCAGTTCAGCCAGGTGCTGGGCTTCGGGACCGGCGGCGTGATCGTGGTCGCAGTGGGCACGTCCGGCGGCCTCCTGCTGGACTCCGCGACCTTCCTGCTGTCCGCAGCTCTCATCGCCTTTGGCGTAAAGAGCCGCCCGGTGCCAGCTCGTGGCACAAATGCGCCACAGAGCAGCTACTTCAAGGACCTCACCGCCGGCTTCACCCTGGTCGTCCGTACGCCGAAGCTGCGTGCGCTGATCGTGCTGGCGACGATCGCCGGGTTCTACGTGACCGTAGAGGGCTTGGCCGTCCCCTACGCGCATGAGATCGGTGGAGGGCCGGAGGCTGCGGGTCTGCTGCTGGCAGCAAGCCCAGCCGGGGCTGTGGCCGGCATGTGGCTGATCACGTTGTGGCCGCCGGAGAAACGGATGGGATTCCTCGGCCCGCTGGCCGTGCTGGCCTGTGCGCCGCTGATCGCGTCGTTCTTCGCGCCAGGGCTGCTGCCGACGGTGGCACTGTGGGCCCTGTCCGGCATGGCGTCGGCTTACCACCTACCGACCAGCGCAGCCTTCGTGCAGGCAGTGCCGGACGGACAGCGCGGGCAGGCCTTCGGAGTCGCCAGCATGGCACTGAAGGGCAGTCAGGGCCTCGGCATCCTGCTGGCCGGACTGATCGCGGACCAGTACTCGCCGTCGTTCGCGCTGGGTGTCATGGGCGCCGTCGGCGCGCTGGCGGCCCTGGCGGCGGGCATCGCCTGGACACGGGCCCGCCGGCCCGGGACCGGCGCCGCCACATTGGCGCCGGACGAGCTGTCCGGAGATTCAGGGAATATCCCCGGACGGGCTTCGTAAAATGTCGGTAAAGAAATTTCGGCAATGAGCGTCAGATCACCACTCGTTACCGGTGGTGAACCACTCGTTACCGGATCGACCCGACTGCCGCAGCCACTCGTTGCCACTCTGCGTGAACCACTCGTTCCCGCCGTGGAACCACTCGTTCCCACCGTGGAACCACTCGTTGCCGGGGCCGGTGAACCACTCGTTGCCGCCGTTGAACCACTCGTTGCCGGTGCTGATCTTCGACATGGTGCTGGATCCTTCCGTCGCCATCGTCAGATGGATTTCCGCGGGCCTGGGGATGACCTCGCGTGAACAGGCAGTTACTATTACGGAATAACCGTTCAGGTCGATCCGTGTGAGGCCACCATGATTCTGATCGGTCGGAGCAATTGGGTGCCACCCCGCCGATGGAAGCTCTGGTCGTTGCCCCGTCCTGCGCTGAGCTATGTGCTCGGCGTGGACGCGATTGCAGTCACGATCACCGCCTTGGCTCTGGCCTCGACGATCTCCGGCGCCCGAACCGGCGTCAGGCCGACCGAGTGGGTCGCCTTCGCCGTGCTGGCGGCCGCCTCGGTGCTACACCTGGAGTCTGCCCGCGGAATCGAGCGCCGACGCGAGATGGCGGCGAACACTTCGCCGTACACCAACCTGAAGAGCCTGTGGGTCTTCGCGGGCCTGCTGCTGCTCCCGCTCAGCCTGGTGGTCGCGCTGATCGTCGTGTCCTACGGCTACTCCTGGATCCGGGTCTACGGGCGGACCATCGCGCACCGCAAGGTGTTCTCGGCGAGCACGTTCATCCTGGCCAGCGCTGCCGCCGCCGGTGTGCTGCGCGGAGGCGGTCTGCTGACCGAGCCGCGGGTGCCGACCGGGCCGTGGACGCTGTTGGTCGTGATCGGTGCGGCCGCGACCTGGTGGCTGGTGAACTTCGCGCTGGTGATCGGCGCGATCCTGCTGTCCTCCCCCGACGCCACCGCCCGTGGCGCGCTGGGCGACCTCGCCGACCAGCTCGTCGTGGTGGCCGGTCTTGGACTCGGTGTGGCGGTTGCCGCGCTGCAGGCGTCGTACCCGTGGGTGGTGCCGATCCTGATGGTGACGGTGCTGGCGCTGCACCGCGACCTGCTGCTGCCGCAGTTCCAGCGGGCCGCCGGCACGGACGTGAAGACCGGTCTGGCGACTCCGGCGTACTGGGCCAGCGCCGTACCGGCTGAGCTGGCGCGTGCGGAGACGCTGCGCAGCTCGGTGGGCCTGCTGATGCTCGACTTGGACAAGTTCAAGGAGATCAACGACACCTACGGCCACCCGGCTGGGGACCAGGCGCTGCGTGCGGTCGGTGAGAGCGTGCGTGCCGAAGTCCGGCAGGGCGACCTGGTCGCACGGGTCGGCGGAGACGAGCTGGCGGTGCTGCTGCCGGGTGCCTCGGAGACTGAGGTGCTCGAGGTCGCCGAGCGAATCCGCGACCGGCTCAGCACGCTGAGCGTGTCAGTGGACACGGTCACGGCTTCTACTGCGGTGATCACCGGCGTACCGGCGTCGTTCGGCGCCGCGGTCTACCCGGATGTCGCGGACACCATGGACCAGCTGGTGCTGGCGGCGGACAACGCACTGCTCAGTGCGAAGCGGGACGGGCGCAACCGCATCGTCGCAGCCCGCCCGACCCCGCCTGCTGTCACCGACCACTCCGACCAGCCGGTCGGCGACTAGCTCCTGACCCTGATCAGGGCCTTGCCGAGTAGCGTGCGCTGCTCCAGGGCCCTGTGGGCGTCAGCCACGTGGTCCAGGTCGTAGACCTTGTCCACCACGGGCTTGAGGTCGCCGGCCACGGCTCTGGCGATCACGTCGGCGGCTGTGATCGTCGTCGTGGTCGTGTCGGCTCTGAGGTCGTTGATGCCCTTCACCGTGACGCTGCGCCGTACTGCCTCGTCGGGGTCGTAGGCGGCGAAGCCTCCGCTCGGGGCGCCGTGCGCGGAGAACCAGCCGCCGTCCTTGACCACAGTGAACGCGGTCGCGCCGAGCTGACCGCCGGCGCCTTCGAAGACGATGTCCGCGCCCTGGTTGTCCGTTGCCTCTAGCACCAGCTTCTCCCAGCCGGGCTTGGAGTAGTCGATCACGACGTCGGCGCCCTGGGCCTTGCTGAGGTCGAGTTTGGCCTGGCCGCGCGCGGCGGCGATGACGTGTGCGCCGGCCCGGTGTGCGAGCTGGATCAGGAGCAGGCCCATGCCGCCGGCGGAGGCGGTGACGAGCACCTCCTTGCCCTGCATCGGCGGCGCGAGGTCCTCCAGCATGAGTGCGGTCTGGCCGTCGCCTGCGACCGCGATCGCGGTCTCCAGGTTGAGCTCTGGTGGCACCTCGATCAAGCCGGTGGCCACTGCAAGCTCGGCGTGGGCGCCGAAGCCGGAGGCACGGCCCAGGACGGTCTTGCCGACCCAGCTCTCCGGTACGTCCGGTCCGACGTCACGAACGGTGCCGGCGAGCGAACTGCCTGGCACGTAGGGCGTTTTCACGTCGAAGTACTGGCTGTGGTGGCCCTGGCGGATGGCGGTCTCGACGAAGATGACGTCGGCGACCGCGACCTCGACAAGTGCCTCGCCGGGGCCTGGGACGGGGTCCGGCCAGTCCTGGGTCTCGATGACGTCCGCGCTGCCGAACTCGGTGACTGTCGCTGCTCGCATGGTTTCTCCCTTTGCTGTGGATCTCCGAGGCTGCAACCTGAACTTGTGTTGAGGTCAAGTCCGGGGTTGTCCACAGGGGCGGGTGACGGGCGGGAATCTGTCGGTGGTCCGGCGTACTGTGCAGGGCATGTTCGACGCCGTTTTCGTCCCCGCCGACCCGCCGCGCGCGGGCCGGCTGGCGTTGTACGGCGATCTCGCGGCGGTGGGTGAGGTCGCGGACGGGACGGTCTCGCTGGTGCTGCCGAAGGGGTCGCAGGTGCGGCGGACGACGGTGCCGGCGCGACTGCTGACCATCGAGCAGGTGCTTGACCGGGTGCGGGACGGCTCGGACCGCGGCTCACCGAGCTGGTCCGACCGCGGCTCGGCGAACTGGTCCGACGGCGGATCGGCGAGCTGGGAGGTCTGGCGGACTGCGGCGTTGGCGGGGCTGGGGTTGATCGCGCGGGGACGACTGGTGCCGGACCGCAGCCCGAGTGGGTACGGCGCTTGGCGAGTGGCGCCCCTGGATCCGCTGGACCGCGGCTGGTTGAAGAATCTGGGCGCATCGATGCCGCCGTACGCGCATGCGCTGCCGATAGACGGGACGCGACCGGTGCGGCTGGTCGATCCGGAGCAACTGGTGCGGGCGTTCTGGGACGCTCTCGCGGACACCTTGGTGCGAACGTCGGCGGCTGCGGTCGCCGTACGGCCCGGTGCGGCTGCCTTCGCGTCGGTTGATCCGGTCGAGGTGACCGGGCCGACTGGTTGGCTCGAGGAGACGGCACAGAGCGAGGAGGCCGGCTCGCGGTTGGTGCTGCGGATCGAGCCGCCGGAGGACGACACCGACTTCCGGGCTGTGTTGCAGCTCCGGAGCGGTGTGGATCCGAGCCTGCTGGTGGACGTCGAGGACGTGTGGAACGCGCCCGCCGCCGTGCTGTCCGCGCTGGGTGAGCGGGCGGAAACCGATCTGCTGCTCGCCTTGCGGCGTGGGGCTCGGGTCTGGCCGCCGCTGGGTGCGGCGTTGCGTGATGCGGCGCCGTCGGAGGTCGAGGTCGACGACGAGGCGCTCGAGGAGCTGGCCGAGGGCAGCACGGCGTTGGAGGGCGCCGGGATCGAGGTGCTGTGGCCGACCGAGTTGTTCGCGGGCGAGCTGGCTGTGCGTGGCACGGTCGCGACGCCGACCCCGGGCGCGGTGACCGGGCCGGACTTCAACCTCAACGAGCTGGTGGCGTTCCGTTGGCGGCCGACGCTGGACGGACAGGAGCTGACCGAGCAGGAGGTCGCCGCGCTCGCGGAGGCGAAGCGTCCGATGATCCGGATGCGCGGGCGTTGGGTGCGGATCGATCACGACCTGGTGCGGAAGCTGCGGCGGGGTGGCACGCGGAAGCTGACCGGCGCGGAGGCGCTCGGTGCCGCGCTGACCGGGACCATCGAGGTCGATGGCGAGCTGGTCGCGTTCGATCCGAACGGGTCGCTGGCGTCGATGCTCGCACGGCTGCGGGCTTCCGAGGAGCCTGCGCCGTTCGCGCAGCCGACCGGGCTGAACGCGACCTTGCGCGACTACCAGCGGCGTGGTGTCGCATGGATGGCTCAGCTCGCGGACTTGGGACTCGGTGGTTGTCTCGCCGACGACATGGGTCTTGGCAAGACGATCCAGGTGATCGCGCTGCACTTGGCGTTGCTCGGCCGCGGCCCCACGTTGGTGGTCTGCCCGTCGACCCTGCTCGGGACGTGGGAGCGGGAGTTCGCGCGGTTCGCGCCCGGCGTCCCGACCCGGCGGTACCACGGCGCCGGCCGCACGCTGAGCGACCTCGCGCCGGACGAGGTGGTGCTGACCACGTACGGCGTCGTGCGGCAGGACCATCGCGTGATCGGCGAGGTGTTCTGGGGGCTCGCGGTCGCGGACGAGGCCCAGCATGCGAAGAACCCGCTGTCCCGGACGGCGCGCGCGCTGCGGACGTTGCCGTCGGCAACCAGGATCGCGCTGACCGGGACGCCGGTGGAGAACCGGTTGTCCGAGCTGTGGTCGATCCTGGACTGGGCGGCGCCGGGGTTGCTCGGCACCCTCGACCGGTTCCGGCACGATGTCGCCGTACCGGTCGAGCGGTACCACGACGAGGAGGCGACGGCTCGGCTCGCGCGGGTGACGCGGCCGTTCCTGCTGCGGCGGCGGAAGAGCGATCCCGGGATCGCGCCGGAGCTTCCGCAGAAGACCGAGCACGACGTCGTCGTACCGCTCACGGTGGAGCAGGCCACGCTGTACCAGGCCGTTGCGAAGGAGACGCTGGCCAAGATCGAGTCGGCGGAGGGGATCGCGCGGCGCGGGCTGGTGCTGAGTCTGCTGACGCAGTTGAAGCAGGTGTGCAACCACCCGGCGCAGTTCCTGCACGAGCCGGGTCCACTGGAGCGCCGCTCCGGGAAGCTGGCTGCGCTCGACGAGCTGCTCGACGTGATCCTGGCCGAGGGCGAGTCGGTCCTGATCTTCAGCCAGTACGTCGAGATGTGCCGGCTGATCGAGGCGCACCTGGCGGCGCGGCAGATCAAGTCGTTGTTCCTGCACGGCGGGATCGGGGTGCGGAAGCGCGAGCAACTGGTGGCGGAGTTCCAGTCCGGCGAGGCGCAGGTCTTCCTGCTGTCGCTGAAGGCGGGTGGGGTCGGCCTGACGCTCACCCAGGCCACGCACGTGGTCCACTACGACCGGTGGTGGAACCCGGCAGTCGAGGACCAGGCAACTGACCGTGCCTACCGCATCGGCCAGGACCGGCCGGTCCAGGTGCACCGCCTGGTCACCGAGAACACCCTCGAAGACCGCATCTCCACCGTCATCGCCGCCAAACGCAACCTCGCCGACGCGGTCGTCGGCTCCGGCGAGGCCTGGCTGAGCGAACTGTCGGACGCCGAGCTGACCGAGCTCGTAGAACTCTCGACAACCCCAGCAAAGTCCGGCTCCGCCAGCGCCTACAACCCATCCGCAATAGGCAAATCACCTCCCCCAGCGGGTTCTGTGGTGGTTGGTGATGATGATGAATGAGCGGGTGCCGTGGCAGGGGTGGCGGCGGAAGGGTGAGGATGCGGGGTTGCCGGCGGCCAAGGGGCCGGGGAGCCGGCGGCCGTTCGGGGCGACGTGGTGGGGGCGCGCGTGGTTGGAGGCATTGGAGCAGCGGGCCCGACTCGATCCGAACCGGCTATCCCGTGGCCGCTCGTACGCGCGCCGCGGCAGTGTGCTCGAGCTGACGGTCTCACCCGGTGAGGTCGAGGCCGTGGTGCAGGGCAGCCGCGTCACGCCGTACCAGGTGACGGTCCGGATCCGCGCCTTCACGGCCGCCGAGTGGGACGCCGTACTCGACGTCGTCTCGTCCCAGATCGGCCGAGTAGCAGCACTCCTCGACGGCGAGCTACCGCCCGAGGTCGTCGACGACGTCCACGCCGCCGGCCTCGACCTCCTCCCCGGCGCCGGCGAGGTCCACACGAACTGCAGCTGCCCCGACTTCGCCGTCCCCTGCAAACACTCAGCCGCCGTCTGCTACCTCATCGCCGACGCCCTGGACGACGACCCCTTCGCCCTGCTCCTCCTCCGAGGCCGCCCCAGGGACGACCTCCTCACCACCCTCCGCACCCGCCGCTCCACAACAACCTCAACGACCCCCGTCCGCCAACCCCCACCACCAGGCCTCCCCGCCAAGCAAGCCTTCGCCCCCAAACATCCCACCGCCACCCCACCTGCCGTTCCGCGGCCGATGGGGGCGGCGGGGGTGCCGGCGGCGGTGCAGGCTCTGGATCCGCCTCGGGCGGCGGGTGTGGATGTGCGGGATCTGGTGGTGCTGGCGACTGATGCGGCGCGGCGGGCCTGGGAGTTTGCGTCGGGGGACGGTGATGGCGGGCTTGGGCTGAGCTCCGACCAGGATCTCGCCCGCCGGGCCGCCGGTCTCCTCGGCACCCCGGAGCTGGCCGACCTCGCGCATCGAGGCGGCGTGTCCGCGCGCCAACTCACCAGTTGGGCGGTCGCGTGGCGCGAAGGTGGACCTGGCGGGCTCGCGGCGACCGTCGACGTGCCGGTCGACCTCGACCCGCAGGCCCTCGCCGAAGGAGTCGACGCGCTGGGCGGCACCGTCGAGGGCAATCGCGTCACCGCCGGGCGCATCCAGCTCCGCCTGGGTCCCGACGGCCTCTGGTACCGCTTCGACCAACAGTTCAGCGACTGGACCCTGGCTCGCCCACCCTCCCCCGACCCGCAGGAGCTCCTCCGCTGACTACTGCGCCCGCGCCGCGACGAAGGCCTCAGTCAAGCGAGCGATGACGTCGTACGGGATCGGCTCCTTCAGCGGGAACTTGAGCGTCCCCTTCCCCGAGCGGTACGGCGCGATCCGCGCGGCGAGCTCGTCGTCGACCGGCGGGATCGGGTACACGGACACGTGCTCCTTCCAGCCGCCGAAGTACATCAGCGCCTTCCCGTCCACCGTGACCGTCGGCATCTGGTAGCTGATCTTCTCCCCCGCGTCCGGGACGACCGAGCGGATGGTACGTCGTACCTCCTCCAGCACCTCCTGGACGTCGCGGGGGAATGACGCGATGTACTCGTCCACGTTCGCGAACTTGTTCTCCGCCATACCCGCCATCGTGCGGAGCGCGGTTCCGGCGTGCAAGCCCCTCAGGAGCGGCGGCGCAGCGAGGTGTGAGTCTCGAGAGCGGCGACGAGGTGCTCGGCGATCTTCGCGTGTCCGGCGACGGACGGGTGGACACCGTCGGTCGTGTCGGCGTCGGTGATCCAGCCGGTCGAGTCGACCAGCACCACGTTGGCGTCGTCGAGCGACTTGACCGCGGCCTGGATCAGGTCAGCGTGCTTGCCGTTGAACGGGGTCACCGACACGATCGTCGTCTCCGGGTACGCCGTCCGCACCCGCCGTACGAAGCCGGCGTACTCATCCGCCTCCAACGTCTCGTCGTTCACACCGAGGTTGACCACGACCACGTCGGACGGCTCCACCCGTTCGGCCGGCGAGCCCGCGAAGTTCCAGCCGAACGACTCCACTCCGGGCGGCACATCGCCGTTGCCCGGCCGGAGGATCCCCTGCCGCCCGAAGCCAACCTGGTACGACGTGGCGCCGAAGGCCCGCGCGGTCAGATAGGCGTACGACGCCGTACCGTCGGCTCCCTCCGACTCCGGATGAGTGCTCAGCGCGAGCACGCCCTGCGTGATCGAGTCGCCGTAGAACTCCAGCCGCGGACCGCCCGGACGACCGCTCAGCCGCAGCCGCGCGTTCACGTCGAGCACCAGCCCGGCGAACACGACCGCGCACTCGAACGGCGGGTTCCACCGGTTGACGTGCTCGTTGACGTCCTTGACCACGATCTCGACCTGATGCCGGCCGTCCGGCGCGGACAGTTCGATCACCGGGCCGTCCACGACGTGCAGCTCCGGCTCACCGTCGTCGACCGTGATCCACAGGTGCGGCGCGACGGTAAGGCCGGCGGTGTCGAAGAGCAGCTGCAGCCGCTCGCCGGCGAAGGAGAACGAGATCCGCGAGCCGGAGTTGACGGTGATCGCCAGCCCCGGCTGGTGTCCCCACTGGCCTTCTAGGACGATGCGGGGGTCTCCCGGGGCGACGACCTCTCCATGCTCGAACGGCACGTCTGACTCCTCAGTCTCCGGATGGCGGGTGGCGGTGCAATTCTGCCTGGCCGGTCACCACCCGTCCTTCCGAGCCCGCGCTTCGAACAGCAGGATGCCGGCGGACAGCGCGACGTTCAGCGAGTCCGCCTGACCGAGCATCGGGATCGACACCGCCTCGCAGCCCTGCTCGTGCCAGGCCCTCGACAGGCCGTTGCCTTCCGAGCCGACGACGAACGCGGTCGGGCCGTCGTACGCGCCGACGCGGTAGCTGCCGGTCGCCGCCGGGTCGGCCAGGTGGATGCGGAAGCCGTGGCCGCGCAGCCAGTCGGCCGCTTGGGCGATGTCGTCGAACTCGAGGACCGGGGTCGACAGGATGGTCCCGCGGCTGGCCGAGTACACCGCGGGGTGGCTCGGCCGCGCCCGGCGGCTGGTGAGGACGAGGCAGTCGGCGTTGGCTGCGTCGACGGTACGGATCAGGGTGCCGAGATTGCCGGCGTACTCGACGCCGTCGGCGACCAGGACGAGCGAGGAGCCGGTGAACTCGAACGTCTCCGGTCGCCAGGCGGGCAGCCGGACGATCGAGATCAGGCCGTCGGAGCGGGTCTTGCGGGACAGCCGGGTGAGCAGCTTCTCCGAGATGCGGTAGACCTCGGTCGCGCGTTCGGCGATCCGCTCGGCGGCGGACGTCGTACCGGTCTCGGGGCACCAAAAGAAGGTGTCGATCGGGGTCTTCGTGGTCAGCAGGCGGTCGTGTTCCCAGGTGCCTTCGATCATGATCCGGCCGGGTACGCCGTCCTTGCGCACGGCGAGCAGGTCGCGGACTCGGGGGTGATGCGCGCCGATGGGGCGCGCCGCGGGGACAATGCGGTGCACAGTCATGTGCCAGCTCCGTGAGGAGAGAATCAGCAAGCGCGCCGGGGACCCTGTCGCGGGTCCGCACCGGCGTGGCGAACGCCCGAAGGCGCCGTGGTCTGAGCGCGGTCTACCTGGACCGCTCAGCCAAGGATTCTCTTCACGCTCGGATGGTAGGCATCCTCCTCACACCCAGTCACCCGCTTTTCCACAGCCCACCTTGTCCACAACCCCCGCCCAACCCGGTTTTGGTCTGTCCCCGGCGGTGGTTAGAGTCCTTCTCCTGTTGCCGATTCGCTCGTGCGGGGGCCACACACACGGGAGGAGTGCTGATGGACGCGACCTTGCTGGACGCCGAGGCCGAGGCGGCTGTACTGCGCGTCTACCGTCAGGTCTTCGCCGTACTCGCCCGCGAAGCCGGCGCGATGATCGTCGACCCCGACCTCCTCGACGTCGACCAGGCCATCCTCGACGCCTTCGCCGAAGCCGGCAGCGACGGCCTCACCGTCGAGCAGGCCACCCTCGCTTGCCGCTCCTACCCGCACGACGTGATCGTCCGCCGCTTCGACGTCTTGAGGCAGTACGGCGCCATCACCAAACTCGTCGACCGTCCGAACGAGCTCCGGCACCGCGCCGCGTTCGCGCCGTACGTGATGCTGATGTTCCTGCGCCGGATGTCCGTGCAGGGCGGCCAGGCGGAGCTGCACCAGCTGCTCACCCTGGAGGCGCACAGCGTCAGCGACCCCAGCGCGACCGAGGACGACGGGCAGGCATCCATCGAGCGCCTGACGAAGGTGTTCCGCCTGCTGGGCAACGAGCTCGCGATCCTCGTGTCGACCAGCACCACCGCCCAGCTGCGGGAGAACGCACAGCTCGCCTGGGGCAACGAGCGCCTGATCGAGCAGGCCGAGAAGGTCCACCGGATCGTCCTGGAGCGCTGGCCCGCCCTCCACCGCGCCTGTACGTCGCTCCGGATGGCGCTGGCCGCGTACGCCGACGCAGTACAACTCGCCGCCGGCCGCCTGGTCGAGCGAGCCGGTACGACGCGTGCACTCGGACTACTGCCGATCGAGACGTGGCTCACGTTCACGCGCACCAGCGAGCCTGACGTACTGGCGAGTGTCCTCGACGGACTGCTGTTCGACGCGGCCGCGCCGGACTTCTCGCCGCAGACCATGGTGGAGGCCGTCGAGACCGGCCGCCGTACCGGGTCCGCCCGGATGGCGCCGCCGCGGCCGACCGAGGACACGGTCGCCCCGGAGTCAGCGGCGGCCACGGATCGCGAGGAGCTGCGGGCCGAGGCCGAGCGCGTGCTCGCCGGGCGCCCGTCCGTCGATATCGTCGAGGTGGTCGACCAGGCCGGCGACTGGATCACGGCTCGCCGCGTGCTGGCCGAGCTGACGGCGGCGCACCTGCACGACGAACTCGAGTACGAGCTTGTGTGGTCCGACGGCATGCGGATCGACCCGAGCGCGGGGACGCCGTGGGCGACCGAGGGCGTGTTCCGGCGGATGACGCGATGAGCACGCCGTCTTCGGAGGCCGTGGAGCGCCGGCTCTTCAACGCATTGTGGTGGGCCAAGGTGCAGTCGGCAGGCCCGCTGGAGGTTGAACCGGACACACCCGCGGTCGCGGGGCTGACCCGCGCCGCGTCGCCGGACGGCTCCACGGTGTGGCTCGTGCCGACGCTGCCGTCGGGAGCCGGTCACACGGTGCTGGAGGAGTTGGGCACGCCCCCGGTCGCCGTCGAGCAACCGAACGAGACGGCTCGTGTCCTGTCCATCTGCGTCGCCTGCTGCTGGACGGACCGCAGCGGTACCGCCTGGCCGGGCTCCGTCGGCACGCTCGCGCAGGTGAGGTCCGTCTACGCCGGAATGCGCGGCCGCCCGGAACAGTCCAGCGACCTCACCCTCATCATCGGCAGCCTCCGCCGCCTGCACGCCACCCACTGGCTGCTCTGGAACGAGAAGGCCGCCGAGGTCCGTCTCGGTCCCCGCACCATCACTTGGACCGCCACCGACCTCTCCACCCTCCGAGACCTCTGCCGCCACCTCCCCGACCCGCCACCTGCAGTCCTCACCGACGCACCACCTCCCGAGCCGGAACGCGACCCACTGCCGGCGACCGAGTCGGAGGCTGCTGATGAGTGAGCAGCATGTGTTGTTCGATCCGTTGCTGCAGGACCTGAGCGACCGAGCCCGCGATGAGGTGCTGGCTGCCTTCAGCGCAGTGCAGTACGCCGCCCACCCGGTGGCCGAGGTGCAACTGCCCGGCCTGCGCGACGTGACACTACGTCGACATGTCGCACGCATGCTCAAGCTCATCGGCCGGACGCTGGTCCACGTCGACGGCACCCACTGGACCTCCGGCTACGCCGACGACATCGCGGCGACGCTGACCGCACAAGGCTGGCAACCCCTGTCCGTCGTCGACCGCGCAGTACTGATCCTCGTGCTGATCCACTCCGTCGCGATCCCCCGCAGCGAAGGGATCCTGACCGGCGACAGCTGGAGATCGGCCCGCCCGACCACCGTCGACGAACTGCGCACCACCAGGATCAGCAGCGAGGAACGCCGCCTCGCCCTTCAACGCCTCCGCGCAGCCGGGCTGATCCAACTGTCCGGCGACCACTCAGGCGGGCCCAGCTACATTCCCGGCCCACAACTCCAGCGCCTGACACCAGCAGCCCGCCGCCGTCTCCAGGACCAACTCATCCTGGCCGCGGCCCCAGCCAGCCCTATCGCCGAAGCCATCCGGGCACGCAACGGCACTTGGACGAAGCCGGCCGACGTAGCAACCAGCAGCACGACACCGACTGAGCATGCGGCTGACGGCCGTACCGGGGAAGGGATGGCATGAGCACTCCGGTGGAGGACGGCCCGTTCGACATTCTCGGGTCGAAGGTGTTGCTCGGCGTACAGGTGGTCGACCTGTCGCGCCTGTCGACGCACCCGATTCCCATGGTCGGCCAAGGGCTCGTCACAGTGGCCGGCCAAGGCCCGACCGACTCGAACGGCGCGGGCAAGTCGTCCTGGATCGCGGCGCTCAGCCTGCTGCACGCGGACGACCAATGGCGCCTGACCAGCGGTGCGCCCGGTGCGGCTGAGCTGCTGTTCACAGCCGAGGCGGCAGGTCAGGAGGGCAATTGGTCGAACGTCGACCGCGGCTACATCGTCGGCGTGTTCTCCGAGCCCGACCTCACCGACCTCGCCGATATCGAGGCCGCCGCGATCACCGTGTGGATCCGGATCAACCGCAAGGCGTCGTACATCGACCTGCGCTGGAAGAACGGCCTGCACGTGCCGTACGGCGCCACCGAGGCCGAGCGGGCCGCCGGCGCCGACGCGCTCTGGGCCGCCCTGCCGCACTCGAACGGCCGCACCGACTTCCACGCCAACAAGCTGTCCACAGTTCTGTACGGCGGCCAGGTCCGCTGCGTGTCGTTCCTGTCCACGTCGGTCCGTTCGAGCCCGACGGCCAACCTGTTGGCCGAGCCGCTGAACGAGCTCGGCCCGGCCCGCATCTTCAACGCGATCGCGACCCTGACCGGCCTCGACCACGAGCTCGAGCAGGAGCAGGCACACCGCTCCGCCGAGCACACTCAACGCGAAGCGACCAAGCAGGCGACGGCCGATCTGCAGCGGTGGGAGCAGGAGATGGCCGCGGTCGAGGCCGGCATCCTGCAGCGTGCCGCGGCCCGGGACGCGCTGGCTGCGGCGAAGGAGTCCTGGCAGGCTCGCTGCGCCCGGCACCTGATCGACGGCGACGCGCGGAACAGGGAGATCCTGCAGGAGCTCGCCGTACTGGACGAACGGGTCGCAGAGCAGGAAGCGCGCCGGGAGGCGGTCGACGCCGAGATCGATGCCTTTGGCAACGAGGAGGTGCTACTGCGGGACGTCCAGCTGACCCGTCAGGAGCGAGACAAACTGGACGCGCGGGACCGTGAGCTCGACCTGGCCCAGCGTTCGGTGCGCGAGCAGCTCGAGCGGCTGGGACAGGAGCACCGTCGTCTCCTCGATGCGGGGCGTTCGGCGGACGGGCGCGATCTCGCTGCCGCCGGCGAGGAGCAGGACGAGGCCCGCGCCGTACTCGAGGAGCACATCGGGCGGGACCACGCGGCTCGGTCTGCCGTCGACTTCGCGACCGCTGAGCTGCGGGAGGCCGAGAGCGGTCAGACCGTATCGGCCCCGCAGCAGCAGGTGCTGGAGAACGCAGGCCTCGAGTGTGGTGCGCTCACCGACATCACGGAGCTGTCGACGGCCGAGCGTGCCGAGTGGGAGCCGCGGCTCGCGCCGTACCGGGAGGCCGTCGTCATCGACTTCGGCGATGCCGCAGTCGCGTCCGCCGCGTTGGCGGACGCCGGGTACGCCGGATTCCTGCTGGTGCTCGCGAATCGGCCCGGCACGGTCCGCAAGGGCAAGGGTGGGCCGAAGTCGGCCGACAAGCGGTTCAACCTGGACGGGTTCTTCGCGGCGATCGGTGAGCGCGCGACCAAGGAGAACATCGACGACGTCGCCGGCGTCGTGGCCGTCGGCCAGTTCGACGAGCCGCTGACCGGCCGCACGGCGCGGATCGAGGCTGCCCGCCGCCGCGTCGAAGCCGCAGACGAAGCCCGTGCAGTCGCCGCCGCAGCCCTTGAACAGGCGCGTGCCCGAGTCGAGCAGGCAGAGCGCCGTACGGCGGCCGCCCGCGCACTCGCCGACGCCGAGTCGGTGCAAGAGCAGATCCTCGCGCTGCGCGAGTCGATCGACCGGCACGAGACCGAGCGCGACTCGCTCGCGCCGCAACTGCAGGCCGCGAAGGAGTCCGCCGAGGCGGCAGCCGGGCAGCAACTCGTCCGCGACGAACGGCTCAAGAACCTCGAGGCCACCCGTCGCGACCACGAGCGCCTGCTCGACGACCTGACCGCCAGGCGGCTCACGCTCCTCGAAGAGCAGACGTCCCTCGACCTCGCGACCCGCACCACCGCGTGGGGATCCACGCCGGCAGAGGCCGAGGAGTTCATCCTCGGCCTGGCCGACGACGCGCAACGCCGTACGACGGCCGACTGGAACCACCAGGCCTGCACGCAGATCGACGACGTCATCCGACGCTGCTTCCCGAACGCCCGCTCGCGCGAGGAGATCCCGACCGAGCTGTGGGAGATCCTGAACGGCCCGGACGGCTGGACGAACGGCACGCTCGGGGTCCGCGTCGGCCTGGTCCCGGCGCTGCACCGGACGCTGAGCAGCCATCTCGCGCAGCACGAGACGTTCGACAGCCTGCAGCAACAGCAGATCGCCAGCCAGCGCGCCGAACGCAATGCCGCCCTCGAGCGCGCCCGCGAAGGACTCGGCGAGGCCGAGAGCACCGCCCGTGCGCATCGCGCATCCCTTGCCGACGGCATCAAAGCGCGACTTCGCCTGGTGTCGCAGGAGTTCGACCGCCTCGACCAGCAGTACGGCGGGTACGGCGCAAAGCTGGAGTTCCCTGAGCCCGACCCGCCGGCCGAGCCCGACAAGCCGTGGCGCTGGACGGTCACACCGAAGTGGCGGCGATCGGAAGGCGGCCCGTTCTCCGCGTTCAACGTGAAGGGCAACACCGCCCAGATGGACGAGAAGGCGGTCAAGCTGGTGTGCGCCGCGGCGCTCGCCGGCGGCTCGGACCGTCCGCTGCTGCTGATCCTCGACGAGCTCGGCCGGAACCTTGGGTCCCAGCACCGCCGCGAGGCCGTCGCCCTGTTCGAGCAGATCGGCCGCGACCGCAACATCACGGTCATCGGCGCTCTGCAGGACGACATGGAACGCTACGCGCTCTCGTCGTCCCGGCTCTACGTCAAGCTCCGGCGCAGCTCGGACACCATGCCGTACAACCAGGCGCCGGTAGTCAAGGGCAACGAGGAGTACGCCGCCCGCGTCGAGCTGCTCCGCAGTTGGCTGGAGTCCTACCGCGGGACGACTCCCACCCTGGAGCTGGCGGCGCCGACGCTGACGCCTTAGATCGCTGACTCCACGGGCGAGTCCTCCGGCACCTCGTTGCGCACGCGGTGCCGGTAACGCAGCGGGGATTCGCCGACTTCGCGCTTGAACGCCGTACTGAACGCACTCTCCGACGCATATCCCAGATCGGACGCGAGCGAGCCGACGCGCACGTCGTCGTCCCGCAGCGCCCGCTGAGCCAGCAACATCCGCCAGCGGTTGAGATAGGTCAGCGGCGGTACGCCGGCCACGGTCCGGAACCGTTCGGCGAACGACGTCCGCGACATCGCCGCGGCGCGTGCCAGTTCCTCAAGGCCCCATGACTTCCCGGGCTCGTCATGCATGAGGCTGAGCGCCGGCCGAAGTCGTACGTCGGTGAGCACCCGGAGCCCGCCTGGCGGCAGGTCGGCCTGGTCGAGGTAGGCCCGTAGTACCTCGAGCAGCACGAGTTGGCTGTGTTGCCGGATCGCGAAGGCGGAACCCAGTCGGTTCGACGTCACTTCGTCGTACAGGCGGTACAGGCTCCCGCGCAGGTTGGCCGTCGAGGAGGCGGATCCGCGCACGTGCCCCACCGGCGGCAGTGCCTGCGAGAGCAACGCCTGACCGGCCGGGTTGAGCTCGATGCGGCCGCCGATGACGATGTCGTCGATCTCGCTGTCGGCGCCGATCAGGTGCGGCGAGGGAAAGCCAGGTTCGGGCTCGATCTCGCGGCGCGGTCCGTCGCCGGCGCCGCCTTCGAGCTCCAGCCAGGACCGGCTGTTCAGGATGGCGACGTCACCCGGCTCGAGCTCGATCGGTTCGATGCCGTCGGAGCTGAGGCGGGCTCGGCCGGACACGATCGCGATGAACTTGAACGGCTCGCTGAACAGGCCGCGCGTCACCCAGGAACCGCGCATCGCGAAGCCACCCGACATCAGGCCGCGCACCTCGACGAGGTCGAACACCTCGGACAGCTGATCCGTCGCCACCTCCGTACTCTCGCGCAAAAAATCCGAACTGACAACTATTCAGAGTCCGGACCGCGCCGAGCAGACTGGCGGCATGACCCAGAAACAACACCCCCTCGGCTCGGGGTTCACCGCCGCGTCCACGGCTGACGAAGTCGTCCGCGGCAGAGACCTGTCCGGCACGAATGTCGTCGTCACCGGCGGCCACGCCGGGATCGGACTGGAGACCACGCGCGCACTCAGCAAAGCCGGCGCGGCAGTCACCGTCGGAGCGGGTCCGCTGGTGCGCGGCGCGCGCGGGTACGAGTCGCAGTTCGCGACCAACCACCTCGGCAACTTCCAGCTCACCCTGGCGCTCCTTCCTGCGCTGCGGGCCGCGCACGGTGCGCGAGTCGTCAACGTGACGTCCGGGGGTCACCGGCTCTCCGACATCCGCTGGGACGACCCGCAGTTCACCACCGGCTACGACCCGCTGCTCGCGTACGGCCAACGTGCTGTTCGCCGTCGAGTTGGACCGCCGCTGGACCGACGAGTCGATTCGCGGGTACGCCGTACATCCGGGCGTCGTCGTGAGTACGAACTTGGGTCGCTCGATGCCCGAGGACGAGAAGCGGGCCATGTACCTGGCCATGGAGCTGATCGACGAGTCCAGCCGGCCGATCATCGACCCGGCTCCCCCTAAACCCATTGCCTTCGGCGCCGAACCGGTCGTCGAGTCCACCGTCGTACCGCACGCTCTCGACCCGGCCTCGGCGCACCGGCTGTGGGAGCTGAGCGAGCAACTGATCAAGGCGAACTGAGGAGAATCCCCATGCGATACCGCACTCTTGGACGAACCGGCATCAAGGTCAGCCCGTACGCGCTCGGCGCGATGATGTTCGGGGCCGTCGGCAACCCGGACCACGACGACTCGATCCGGATAATCCACCGGGCCCTGGATGCCGGGATCAACTTCATCGACACCGCCGACATGTACTCCCGGGGCGAGTCGGAGGAGATCGTCGGCAAGGCGCTCAAGGGCCGGCGCGACGACGTCGTACTCGCGACCAAAGCGCGCTTCCCGGTGGACTTCGACCCCAGCGGGGCGACGCCGGCCGTGCCCAACCGGTCGGGGGCGTCTCGCCGGTGGCTGATGCGTGCGCTCGACGACTCGCTGCGCCGGCTCGACACCGACTACGTCGACCTGTTCCAGATCCATCAGCCGGATCCCGAGACCGATCTCGAGGAGACGCTGTCGGCGCTGACGGACCTGGTGCGTGCAGGCAAGGTCCGGGCGGTCGGCACGTCCTCGCTGCCGGCCTCCGACATCGTCCGGTCGCACTGGATCGCCGAGCGGCGCGGACTGACCCGGTTCCGCACCGAGCAGCCGCCGTACTCGATCCTGAATCGCGGCATCGAGCGCGAGGTGCTGCCGGTGGTCGAGGAGTTCGGCATGGGCGCGCTGGTCTGGAGTCCGCTCGCGGGCGGTCTGCTCACCGGCCGCTACCGCAAGGATCGGCAGAACACCACCCACCGGTCCCAGTTCGGCTTCCGGCACCTGACCGACGAGCGCCGCCTGGACGCTGTCGAGGAACTCATTTCAGTCGCCGACGGCGCCGGGATGCCGCTCACCCACCTCGCGATGGCCTTCGCGATCGCCCACCCGGGCGTCACGTCCGCCATCATCGGCCCGCGCACCATGGACCACCTGAACGACCTCCTGGCCGGCGTCGACGTCACCCTGACCGACGAGGTCCTCGACCAGATCGACAAGATCGCCCCTCCGGGGACCGACACCGGCACCCTCGACATGGCCTACAACCCGCCTGCCATCCACCACGCCCACCTCCGCCGGCGCCCGTTGTCCGACCGCCCCGCCGCCTGACCGCTCCATAGGCCTACCGCGGCACCCTGCCGCGGTAGGCCCCCAGCGATGCACCCATGACTTCAGTCATGTATTTGCCAAAACCGGGCCCCGGTGGTTACCCCGGACCCGATGGTGCTTCAGACTGGACCGGTGGAAGCCCCAGAGAACCGCTCCGACTGTTTACGCCGGGTAGGCGGAACTCTGGTCAACCGTCCGACTACCGGCGTACCGTCTGCTGCGCAGGTCCGGCCGGCTCGCGATCGGAGGGCGTGAATGGCATCGTGGCTCCTCCGCGCCCAGTGGACCCACCGTGACGAGTCGGTCGAGCACCGCGCTCTCCGCGTCGGCCGCACTCTGACCGCGGTCGCCGTGGCGTTCCCCGACGTACACAACTGGACTCAGGACGAGCGCTGGGGCTACCACGTCCTCGAGGCCGACGGCTCGACCCCGCTCCAGGAGATGGTCGAGGCCACCACCAAGGTCCTCGCCAACGGCTCGAGCACCACTCGGCTGCATCTGCAGAGCACAGGCGACCTGCCCTGGCTGTTCGACCTGTCCATGGGCGGCACCCTCACGACCGTGTCCGACCAGCTCACGCTGCACTGGAGCGACGAGGACGCCCTCGTCCAGTCCGAGCGCTTCGCCCAGGTCCTGCGTGCGGTCGTCTCGATCTGGGAACCCGAGTGGGCCAGCATCGCCGACACCGAGCTCGCCGCCGCAGCCGGCGTGTTCCGGCGCGGAATCCCGATGATGGGCTGGCTGACGTACGTCCGCGGCCTGGTGGCCGGTGCCCACGGCATCGACATCGACCTGACCCCGTTCGAACGCGGCACCCTCCTGCAGGCCCCGGTCGCTCCGGCCGACCTCACCCCGGTCCACATCTGCGCAGCCGCCGCGCTCGTCGGCATCGCCCCCGAGAGCTAATCGGCCGGTACGCCGGTCACCACGACCTGCTGATCCCATCGCGCCAACTCAGCGGCGTCCGGCGCATGAAACTTGGAGTTGTAGTCCTCCAGCTCCTCGCGGGTGATGTGGAACGTCCCCTCCGGCAACGCCGCATTCCGAGCCGCCAACCGCTCCCACAACACCTCGAACGGCGGATTCAGTACGACGATCTCCGTGAGCGCACCGAGTTCGTGCGCGCGGTTGCGGAACAGGTCCCGCTCGGTCTCGGACCAGCACCCGTAGTCCAGAATCACGTTCACGCCCAACGACAACGCGCGGGCGGCGACACCCCAGAACAGCTGTGACTCGAGCACCCACCGGCGCCCGTCGTCGTCGTTCACCCCCAGCAATGGCGCCATCCACTCATCCGGCGTGAACCTCAGTGCCCCTCGCTCCTCCTCCCACTGCCGAGCCAGCGTCGTCTTCCCCGCTCCGGGCAACCCGACGATCAACACCATCACCGCACGCTGCATACGCGAACCCTACGAACTCCGCGTCCGCGCCTCGACAGCGCGAGGTCGGCGGAGCTGTGAGCTGGTCGGCAAGCCAACCGAGCAGAGCCAGCAGCAGTACCGCGACGGGATACACAACGACCTGTACAAGCATGAGCACGCACATCATCGTCGCGAGGCTCGCTCCTGCTCGACAGCGGCAAGAATGCCCTCCTCCGATAGATTATGGCCAAGCACCGTGTTGCCGTCGTCGCCGCCGATCGCGTGAAGAGCCTCGAGCTCGCGATTCCGGGCCAGGTATTCGGCACCGCACACTCAGTCGACAAGGCCGACGGGGCAGTCTTCGGCACTCCGCTGTACGACGTGGTCATGTGCGGCCAGCGACCTGACCTGGTTGTGTGCGGTCGCGGTGGGGTGGAGCTGTACCGGCTGACCGCCCCACACGACCTGAACGCGGCCCTGAGCGCCGACACAGTCGTCGTACCGGGCATCCGTACGGACATCACACCGGCGGTCGAGGTGATCGAAGTCCTTCGAGAGGCGCACGCTCGAGGCGCGCGGATCGCTTCGGTCTGCTGTGGCGCCTACATTCTGGCCGCCGCCGGACTGCTGGACGGACGACGAGCGACAACGCACTGGACCTCCGCCAGGGACTTCGCCCAGCGGTTTCCCCGGGTCGAGGTCGACCCGAACGTGTTGTTCGTCGACGAAGGCGATGTGCTCACCTCGGCCGGCGCCGCAACCGGACTCGACTTGTGTATCCACATGGTGCGCAACGACTTCGGCGCGGCGGTCGCAGCCGAGGCCGCCCGCCACATCGTGATCCCACCCCAGCGGGACGGCGACCAGGCGCAGTTCATCGTGCACCGGGAACCCACCGCCGACAGCGGTTCGCTCGAACCGACGATGCGGTGGCTGCGCGAACACCTTGGAGAACCGTTGACTCTGTCCGACATCGCCCGGCATGCGGCCATGAGTCCACGCTCCCTGAACCGCCGCTTCCGCGAGCAAACCGGAACGACACCACTCCAATGGCTCCTCAACCAACGTGTCCGCCACGCCCAGGAGCTCCTCGAAACCACGGCCCTGTCCATCGAGGAAATCGCCACCCACTGCGGCTTCGGCACAGCAATCAACCTCCGCCAACACTTCACCCGCCGAATCCACCTCTCCCCCACCACCTACCGCCGAGCCTTCCAACCCCGCTAACCCACCCGACTCACGACCATCCGACCGGCATGTAGCGCGGTTGACGCCGGCCGGAGCCCCAGCGGTCGGGCACCTGAGCCAGACTTCCGAGGTCAGGCACAGCTGTCTTGCGACAGCTTCCGAAGTCAGGCCTTGGGATAGGTCTGTAACCCCATGTTCTGTCGCCGCGAGGGTTGCACTGTCGGGGCTTGCGCCACCCGGCGATCCCAAGTTGGCCGGGCACGCGGCGCCTAGGCAGGTGCCGCCCGGGCGGCTGCTGACCTCGGCGGCCGAGGGCTCAGCAACCGCACGCGAAGTTCGCCAGCAGATGTCCCCACAGGCACGCCAGCAGCCACCGGCCGGCGCCCTCACACTGCCGGCACCCTCACACTGCCGGCACCCTCACACTGCCGGCACCCTCACACTGCCGGCGCCCCGCACTGCCAGCGTCGTCGCGCTGGCCGGCACCCCGTACGCCGCCCTGGCCAGGTGCTGCGTGGGCGGTGAAAGCACCACCCCAGGCCGATTGCTGGCCGGCCTCCGCCGGCCGGTGCCCTCGCACTGCCAGTTTCCGCGTACTGGCCGGCGCCTTCGCAGGCACCTGCCACGGGATCGGGGGCGCGAGTGTGCCGCCCTCTTCCGCCTGTGGCTGGATGGTGCCCAGTCCGCCGGCGCCCGGCCCCGAGGCACGGGTGCGCGGGGCCGCAAGAAACAGCCATACAAATGTTAAGGGCCACCCCAGTCGGGGTGGCCCTTAACAGTGTGAATGTCCGGCGGCGTCCTACTCTCCCACGACCTCCCGGTCGCAGTACCATCGGCGCTGTCGGGCTTAACTTCC
>NZ_JBFAHB010000028.1:0-98059 GCF_040653975.1 Kribbella sp. NPDC050820 | reverse complement strand
GTTCCTTTCTGACCCCTCAGCCCGGCCGGGCCCTCGCGTCCCCGGCCAGGGCCCCTCAACCAGGGCCGGGGACGACGTCAGGTGCTCAGGCGTCGCGCTTGCTCGCCGTGAACAGCGCGATGACCAGGATGCCGATGGCCCAGGCGGCGAAGTAGGCCAGCGCCCACCAGGGCGAGAGCGCGGTGGAGGCGCCCGCCGCGTCCGCGCCGGCCAGGCCCATGTCCTGCTCGCCGTTGAGGAACTGGTTCGCGTTGGTGAACGGCGTCCACTTCTGCAGGTCGTCGCCGATCTTCGGGATCAGCGGCAGCAGGCTCTCGACCAGCAGCGGCCAGAGGATCAGGATCGCGATCGCGCCGGCGCTCTGCCGGATCAGGATGCCGACCGCGATCGCGAAGATCGCGGACAGCGCGTAGACGAAGCCCTGACCGAACATCAGCCGCCACTCGGCGGAGGTGTTGATGGCCATGTCCGCGCTCGGCGCCAGCAGGTTGCCGATCGCCCACGAGCCCCAGGAGGCGGCCAGGCCGACGACAGCGGCCAGGGTCGCGACCACCACGGTCTTGTTGAGCAGCAGCGCGGCGCGCTGCGGGACCGCCTGGAAGCTGGTCCGGATGGTGCCGAACCGGTACTCGGTGGTGACCGCCAGCGCAGCCATCACCATGATGACCATCTGGCCGAGCCCGACGCCGAACTGCGTCATCGCCGGGGTCACCCGGGCCTCGTCCGGACCGGTCGCGAAGCCGGTGGCGAGCGCGGCCAGGCCGATCGACAGCACGGCCGCGACGATCATGCACCACCACGGTGAGCGGGTGGAGAAGAGCTTGATCCGCTCGACGGTGATCAGCGACATGTCAGTTGTCCTCCTTCGGACCCGAGACGACCTCGACGTTCGACGGTGCGTCCAGGTTCACGTCGCCGACGTGGGCGAGCTCGTCGTGTGCGTGGTACTGGACCGAGTCCCCGGTCATCTGCATGAACGCCTGCTCCAGCGAGCCGCGCTGCAGGGTCAGCTCGTGCAGCACGATGCCGTGCGCGGCGGCCGCCTCACCGACCTGGTCGGTGGTCAGGTCGCCCTCGACGAACAACACCTTGCCTTCCTTCTCGACGTCCTCGATCCGGGTGACCAGCTGCTGCTGGTGCAGGACGCCGGCCAGCTGGTCCAGCTGCGGGGTCCGCACCTTGACGGTGGTGCCGCTGGCGCGGTCGACGAACTCCTGGGTGGAGCTCTGCGCGATCAGCTTGCCGCGGCCGATGACGATCAGTTCCTCGGCGGTCTGCGCCATCTCGGACAGCAGGTGGCTGGAGACCAGCACGGTCCGGCCCTCGGCGGCCAGCCGGTGCATGAAGTTCCGGATCCAGAGGATGCCCTCGGGATCGAGGCCGTTGACCGGCTCGTCGAACAGCAGCACCTCCGGGTCGCCGAGCAGCGCGCCGGCGATCCCGAGCCGCTGCGACATGCCCAGCGAGTAGGCGCCGGCCCGCTTGTTCGCGACCGAGGTCAGGCCGACCATCTCCAGCGCCTTGTCGACACTCTCCTTCGGCAGCTTGTTGGAGGCGGCCATCCAGGCCAGGTGGGACCGGGCGGACCGGTTCGGGTGCACCCACTTGGCGTCCAGCAGCGCGCCGATCTTGGTCAGCGGCTGGTGCAGGTCGCGGTAGCGCTGGCCGTCGATCCGGACGTCGCCGGAGGTCGGGGTGTCCAGGCCGAGGATCATCCGCATGGTGGTGGACTTGCCGGCCCCGTTCGGGCCGAGGAAGCCGGTCACCTTGCCCGGTTTCACCTCGAAAGACAGGTTGTCTACGGCAACGGTTGCGCCGTATCGCTTGGTGAGGCCCATTGCCTCGATCATCGCCGTACTCCTCGTTCGGTGACGCGCCAGTGCTGCACTTCGTCGGGCGGTGCTGTCCAGATCAGTATCGAGGTCCGACCGGGCCGGATCATCGGACCCGGGGCGGATCCGCTGTGTCCACCCCTGGGTTGATTCTGCCGTCCGGCCGGAGCACGCTGCCATCGGTTAAAGCCCTGACCACGACCCCGACGATCCCCCATCGACCCCACCGGCCGCATCAGCCGAAAGTCGACGTACGGCGGTACTTCCGGATAACCGTGGAAAAGATGGAAGTCACCACCGAATGACGGCAACGCGTGGTTTAACGCGAAACGGCGTCAGTCCACGGGAACGCCGTACAGCACGAGATTGTGGCTGTAGCGCCGAGTTGTCTGGTTGTACGTGCCGATGCAGGTGACCAGCGCCAGCCGAGGCTTCGCGGCGCCGTGGAACAGGTCGGTGGGCAGGTCCTGCTGCCGGTAGGTGCGGCGAGCCACGATCCGGTACTGGTGTACGTCGCCATCCCCGGACGTGACCGCGACCTTGGCTCCGACCGGCACCTGCGACAGCGCAGCGAACACCGCGCGCCCGTGGCGGGCGGAGTCCACATGGCCGGCGAGCAGCACGGTGCCGCCGGACGCGCCCGGCGCGGCGCCAGCAGCCCACCAGCCCACGTCGACGGGCGACTTGGGCATCTGCAGCAGGCCGTCGACGCCGGTCGCGACCGGGGCCACCGATGCGTCCAGGAAGCCAGGCACCGAGAGCCGGACCGGTGGAATGGCGGCTTCCCGCTCCGCCGCGGTGGTGCCGGCCTTCGGAACCTCACCGGTGTCACCCGGCAGCCCGCCGAACACCATGAACAACCCTGTTCCCAGCGCTACTACGCCGACGAGGCGCCGACGCGCCGGGACCGACTTACCTCGGAGGAGGAGTACGCCGAGGCCGAGCAGGGCCAGCGCGGTCAGCGAGCGAGTCCGCTGGGCGTCTGCGACCTGGCCACCGTCGCCGGTGGGCACCACGGGAGAGCCGCTGATGATGCGACAGCTGGGTGACACCATCCGCAGATGCATCTGGACCACGGGCTGGGCGCCCTTGGCCACGGACACGACGGCTGGCTCTGTGCCGTTCTTCAGCTCGGTGGCAATGAGCGTCAGGAGCTGCTGGTGCTGTTGCCGTTGCAAGGCCAGCCAGGCGGCGTCGTACCCAGCCGCCCCCGCTTTCGCCTCGAGGGCGTCGAGCTGCTGGCGCTGGGCCTGCGAAGGGATGGTTACCAGCCCGACGCCGAGTTGGCTGGCGGCCTCGAGGTCCTGCGCGGCCAGCCTGCGATGGTCGCGTTCCATCAGGGCGCCGACCTGTTGCACGCACCTGGTCCGGCCCTGGGTCTTGGCCGCCTGGGCGGCCTGAATGATCGTCAGATGGGTCTGGTGGGCGGCGTTGAGGTAGGTGACGTCCTCCTGCGTCGTCGCGGCGCTGGCGGGCTGTGCCGCACCCAGCACGCCCGCCGCGACCAGCAGCAGAAGCGCCGACAGCCGGGCGATCGCCGTCAGTCGGGGAGAGGCAGAACCGTTGCTCTGTCGCCGAGGCACCCCCCTTACCTCCCTGCCCTCAGACGTCAGCACCTACCGACGACACTAAAGCGGTCGACTGTCTGGGTCCATGCGAAACGGCCCGCCGGATGACCGGCGGGCCGTTCTGCTGCTTGCCTGGATCAGGCGGCGGCGTTCACCTCGGCGGGGGTGTCGGCGATGACCGACTCCCGGCGCTTGGAGACGATCACGGCCGCAGCCAGGATCACCACCGCGGCGACGGCGATGCCGATCCGCAGCGGGGTGTTGGTGTCCTCGCCGATCGCGGACATGCCCACGACGGCCGGGGCGATCAGCACCGAGACCAGGTTCATCACCTTGATCAGCGGGTTGATGGCCGGGCCGGCGGTGTCCTTGAACGGGTCACCGACGGTGTCACCGATGACGGTGGCCTCGTGCGCGGGCGAACCCTTGCCACCGTGGTTGCCGTCCTCGACGAGCTTCTTCGCGTTGTCCCAGGCGCCACCGGAGTTGGCCAGGAAGACCGCCATCAGGGTGCCGGACGCGATCGCGCCGGCCAGGTAGCCGGCCAGCGCCGAGGCGCCGAGGCCGAAGCCGACGGCGATCGGCGCGGTGATCGCGAGCAGACCCGGGGTGGCCAGCTCACGCAGCGAGTCGCGGGTGCAGATGTCGACGACCTTGCCGTACTCCGGCTTGCCGGTGCCCTCCATGATCCCGGGGATGTCGCGGAACTGGCGACGGACCTCGTAGACGACCGCGCCGGCGGCCCGGCCGACGGCGTTGATCGCGAGACCGGAGAACATGAACACCACAGCCGCGCCGATGATCAGGCCGACCAGGGTGGACGGGTCGAAGACCAGCGCGTCCGCGTTGAAGGCCCGGTCACCCGCGTCGTCCAGCACCGCGTAGATCGAGTCCGTGTAGGAGCCGAACAGCGCGGTCGCGGCCAGCACGGCGGTCGCGATCGCGATGCCCTTGGTGATCGCCTTGGTGGTGTTGCCGACGGCGTCCAGCTCGGTCAGGATCTGGGCCGCCTCGCCGTCCACGTCACCGGACATCTCGGCGATGCCCTGGGCGTTGTCGGAGACCGGGCCGAAGGTGTCCATCGCGACGATGACGCCGACGGTGGTCAGCAGACCACAACCGGCCAGCGCGATCGCGAACAGCGCGACGACGCCGGAGCCGCCGACCAGGAAGGCGCCGTACACGGCGGCCGCGATCACCAGCGCGGTGTAGACGGCCGACTCGAAGCCGACCGAGATACCGGACAGGATGACGGTCGCGGCGCCGGTCAGCGAGGTCTTGCCGACGTCCTTGACCGGCTTGTCCTCGGTGCCGGTGAAGTAGCCGGTCAGGGCCAGGATGATCGCGGCCAGCACGATGCCGATGAGCACCGAGACGGTGGCGATCAGGCGCGGGTCGCCGTCGTGGGCGGCGATCGCCTCGGTCGCGCCGGTCAGGTCCCCGAAGTTGCTCGGCAGGTAGACGAATGCCGCCACGGTGCAGAGCACCGCGGAGATGATCGCGGACAGGTAGAACGCCCGGTTGATCGTCCGCAGGCCGTTCTCGCCGGTGCGCGGGCGGGTCAGGAAGACGCCGATGACCGCGGTGATCGCACCGATGGCCGGCACGATCAGCGGGAAGATCAGGCCCTGCTCGCCGAAGGCGGCCTTGCCCAGGATCAGCGATGCCACCAGCATCACGGCGTACGACTCGAACAGGTCTGCCGCCATACCGGCGCAGTCACCCACGTTGTCACCGACGTTGTCGGCGATGGTGGCCGCGTTGCGCGGGTCGTCCTCGGGGATGTTCTGCTCGACCTTGCCGACCAGGTCGGCGCCGACGTCGGCGGCCTTGGTGAAGATACCGCCGCCGACACGCATGAACATGGCGAGCATGGCGGCGCCGAAGCCGAAGCCCTCGAGCACGGTCGGGGCGTCACCCTTGAACAGCAGGACGACGAGTGCGGCGCCGAACAGGCCGAAGCCCACCGTCGCCATCCCGACCGTTCCACCGGTGCGGAACGCGACCCGCATGGCGGGGTCGCGGCCCTCGTCCCGGGCCGCCGCGGCGACCCGGACGTTGGCGCGCGTCGCGAGCCACATGCCCAGGTAGCCGATCAGGGCGGAGAAGCCCGCACCGACCAGGAAGAAGACGGACCGGAAGATCTTCAGCGTGGTCTCGTTGTCGCCGTCACTGTGCGCGGGCAGCAGGAACAGCAGCAGGAACGCCACCACGGCGAAGATCGACAACGTCCGGAACTGCCGGTTCAGGTAGGCAGAGGCGCCTTCCTGGACCGCAGCAGCGATCGTCTTCATGTTCTCGGTGCCATCGTTCGCGGCAAGCACCTGGCCCCGGAAGACCATCGCAATGGCGACCGCGAGGATCGCGATCACTCCGACGACGATCACCAGTGTGGTGTTGCTCGACGAAAGATCCACCGCTTGTGCAAGCAGCGCGGACATCCGTCCTCCTTGTAGGCAACCCTTCCGGGCTTGACGGCCCCCGTTTGCCGCAACCGAAGGGTTGGGAAAATACGACACAGCGCCAATGACTGGCGCGGTGGGTCACTCTAACGGGTATCCGACCAGACCTGACGACAGGGTGGTCTACGCCATACCCGCGATGTCAGGCAAGAACCGCCATACCGTTGCTACCCCTCCCCACCGCCCCAGTCACTCTTCGTAGTTCTGTGGATACCTTTTCGCATGCTTCAGATCGCCGAGGCGACGTCCGGGTGGATGTCGAAGACCTTCGTCAGGCCGGTGATCCGGAAGATCTTGAGCAGCCGTTCCTGGGTGCAGACCAGGGACAGGGATCCGTCGTGGGTGCGCACCCGTTTCAGTCCGCCGACGAGGACGCCGAGACCCGTGGAGTCCAGGAACTCCACACGTTCCAGGTCGATCACCAGGTGGTGGACACCTTCGTCGACGAGGGCGGCGATCTTCTCGCGGAGCTTCGGTGCGGTGTAGACGTCGATCTCCCCCGCCACCTCGATGACGGTACGCCCGCCCTCGGCGCGGGTGTTGAGCGACAGATCCACTTCGGCCTCCGATCCCGTGAACTGCTGCATTCAACCATGTACGGACCGTGAGTAGGACCGTTCCCGAAAACTCTTTCATCTCGTTACACCTGAAGTCGATCTCAGTGCCCAAAATGCCGCGTGCATCCGCATCTGCACAAGATGGGCCGGACCGGATCAGCACTGTCCGAGGGCGTAACTAAGCTCAGAGTCATGCGTGTGGGTGGTGAGGCGACGACTGTGCTGAAGCGCCTCGCCCTGGGCCGCGACGACCGGCTGACCCATGTCGAGTCCGTGCCGCCTCGCCTCGGGCAGACCTGCGACTGGCCGCGCTGGGCGCCGCCGGAGGTGCTCAGCCAGCTCGCGGACGCCGGCATCACGGCGCCTTGGACTCACCAGGTCGCGACGGCGGAAGCGGCGTACGCAGGCAAGCATGTGGTGGTCGCGACGGGGACGGCGTCGGGCAAGTCGCTCGGCTACCTGCTGCCCGCCTTCGCCACGTTGAGCATCGCGCAGGCCGCCTCACCAAATCGCCGTACGGCCTCCGTGCTGTATCTGTCCCCCACCAAGGCGCTCGCGCATGACCAGCTCCGGGCGGTCTCGTCGTACACGGTGCCCGGCCTGCGGGCGACGACGCTGGACGGCGACTCCGAGCGCACCGAGCGCGACTGGGCCCGTGACCACGCGACCTATGTACTGAGCAACCCGGACATGCTGCATCGCTCGGTCCTGCCGAACCACCAACGCTGGGCCCGCTTCCTGGGCTGCCTGCAGTACGTCGTGGTCGACGAGTGTCACCACTACCGCGGTGTCTTCGGTGCGCACGTGGCCGGTGTCCTGCGGCGGTTGCGCCGAGTCTGCGCGCAGTACGGCGCTCACCCGATCTTCGTCTGCGCATCAGCGACCGTGGCCGAGCCTGCGGTGTCCGGTGAGCGGCTGACCGGCCTGCCGATGGTGGAGGTCGTGGACGACGGCTCACCCCGCGGCGGCGTCGCCTTCGGGCTGTGGGAGCCGCCAATGACCACCTTGCGCGGCGAGAACGGCGCACCGGTACGCCGCTCCGCCACAGCCGAGGTGGCCGACCTGCTGACTGATCTCGTTGTCACCGGCGTCCGGACAGTGGCCTTTGTCAGGTCAAGGCGCGGCGCCGAGCAGGTCGCGATGACCGCCCGGGAGAACCTCGCCGACGTCGATCCCGGGCTGACCGACCAGGTGTCGGCGTACCGGGCCGGCTATCTGCCGGAGGAGCGCCGCCGGCTCGAGGGCATGCTGCAGAGCGGTGAGCTCACCGGAGTCGCGGCGACGAACGCGCTCGAGCTCGGCATCGACATCGCCGGCCTGGACGCCGTGCTGCTGTCCGGCTGGCCGGGCACTCGGGCGTCCCTCTGGCAGCAGGCCGGACGCGCTGGACGTGCCGGTGGGGACGCGCTGGCTTTGCTGATCGCACGCGACGACCCGCTCGACACCTACCTCGTGCGGCACCCGGCCGCGATCTTCGGGCGGCCCGTCGAGGCAACGGTCTTCAACCCGGAGAACCCGTACGTGCTCGGCCCTCAGCTCTGCGCCGCCGCCCAAGAGCTCCCGCTGACCGCCGCCGACTACGAGATCTTCGGCAGTACGACACCATCGGTCATCCAGCAGCTCGTCCGGCAAGGCCTGCTCCGGGAGCGGCCGCACGGCTGGTTCTGGACCCGGCGGGAGCGGGCGGTGGACGCGATCGACATCCGCTCGGCGGGCGGCAAGACAGTGCAGATCGTGGAAGACCAGACCGGCCGCCTGCTCGGCACTGTCGACGGCGGCTCGGCGCACGCGTCGGTCCACGAGGGCGCGGTCTACGTGCACGCCGGGGAGTCTTACCTGGTCAAGACGCTCGACCTGGAGGGGTACGCCGCCGTCGTGGAGCCGGCCGCCCCCGACTACACCACCTTCGCCCGGGACGTGACGGAGATCAGCATCCTGGCGACCGAGGAGACCTGCTCCTGGGGTACGGCGGAGCTGTCGCGCGGCTGGGTCCAGGTGACCAGCCAGGTCGTGTCGTTCCAACGCAAGCTGATCGCGACCGGCGACGTACTCGACGAGCAGCCCCTCGACCTCCCCGAGCGGACCCTGCGGACCAAGGCGGTCTGGTGGACCATGCCCGACACCACGGTGGCCGCTCTCGGGCTGGACGACGTACCGGGCGCGGCGCACGCGGTCGAGCACGCGTCGATCGGCCTGCTGCCGCTGTTCGCCACCTGCGACCGCTGGGACATCGGCGGCGTCTCCACCGCCCGGCACGCGGACACCGGCCGCCTCACCGTCTTCGTGTACGACGGCCACCCGGGCGGAGCCGGATTCGCGGAACACGGCTACGCCGCGGCGCGCGAGTGGTTGACCGCGACACGTGAGGCGATTGCACACTGTGAATGCACGGATGGGTGTCCGTCCTGCGTACAGTCGCCGAAGTGTGGGAACCAGAACAACCCACTCGACAAGAGCGGCGCGGTAGCGCTGCTCACCGCACTACTCAGCAGTGAGGCCTGAACAGCCAGCCCGGCTGGCGGAGAGGCAGCTCGCCATGGCCGTCCTCGGAATCGTCCTGATCGTCCTCGCCGTCCTGTTCGCCCTGGGCGTCCTGGTGACGTCCGGCGCCTCCACCACGATGGAGGTCTTCGGCGTCGACTTCGGTGTCTCGGTGGCCACCGTGTTCGTGCTCGGCGGTTTGGCCGGCGCGACCCTGATCTTCGGGCTGTGGCTGACGAAGAAGGGACTCGGTCGCGGCTACCGCCGGCGCAAGGAGATGCGTGACCTCCGCGCCCAGGTCACCGAGAGTGACAGCAGCGCGGACACCCGGCCGGAACTCACCACCGACCGCGACGAGGCGCCGACTGCCGAAGAGCCCACCACCGTGGATCCGGATCAGTCCAAACAACCGCACTGACAACTCTGTTGCCAACGGCCTCAAACGATGCCCTGAGTCCCCCGGATATCCACAGATTGCCGTAAGATCTCGATCGAAGCACGGCTGCCGCACGACGAACCTCCAGCCAGGTTTCGATGCCCTGCGCAACGACTTCGACTTGGCAGTTAGTTGCCAATGGCATCAAGTTCCCGGGTCTGGCCGTAACCACGCGTCAGCCTCCTGTGCCTTACTGGTTGTGGCGTCAACGTCGCGTTGAGTCACTGTCGCCTTCCGGGCCGCACCGCCTCCTCACGGGGGATCGACCCGCACCTCGCCCTTCGCGCAAGGGGTGTCGTCGCGGTTCCCGGGGCCGGGTCCGGCTCACCGCGGTCGGGGTCCCGACGACCTGACGCGAGCTGCGATGGCACGACCTCTGGAGGTTGTCTTGATCATCCGTAAGCTGTTGAGCCGTACCGGCGTGACGGTGCTTGCCGTCAGCGTCGCTCTGGCGACCGCCCTCCCGGCGGAGGCCGCGAACGTCTCGCCGCGCGAGTCGGCGCCTCCGGGCGTCGAGGTAGGCGTCTCCAAGCAGATCGCCACTCGTTCCGACACGCGCTACTGCCTGACCTTCGTCGCGGCCGCCAAGGTCCCGATGGCGGTCATGATGGCCTGCGCGCCGGGCAAGGAGGGCAAGACCCAGGAGTGGATCTACACCGAGTCCGGCCAGCTGCAGGTCGCGATGAGCAGGAGCGTCGGTGGCGCCCTTGCCAAGACCGGCGCCTGCCTGGACACCGGTGCGGACCTGGCCAAGGTTCCGGCCTCGGCGCCACTGCTGGTCCTGCCGTGCCGTGACGGCGACGGGCAGAAGTGGAGCTACGACGAGAGCGCGGGCACGTTCGTGAACGCCGCCAGCGGTCTCGCCCTCACCTCTCTGCTGGGCAAGGGGAAGGCCAAGCAGGCACAGCCGACCGGCAGCATGGCCGCGTCCGGCACACCGGTCCAGGGCTGGAGCGCGCTGCCGCTCCCGGGCCTGGACATCCTGGGTGCGGTCCTGGCACTCGTGAACGCGCTGCTCGCGGCTCTGGGCCTGGCCCTGCCGTTGCCGATCGCGAACGCCGCATCCAGCCTGCTCGAGCTGGTTCGCCCGAAGACGGCGATCCCGGCGCAGATGACCGAGCTGCCGAAGCAGATGATGCAGCTGGCTCAGCGCTGATCCGAGGAGGATCCTCAGCCACACAGAGGACAGCCGGCCCCGACGATGTCGGGGCCGGCTGTTTTCTCACTCCTTCGGTGTGATCGACACTCCTTCAGTTGTGGGTCTGGTGATCTCGTCGGTTCGGAACCGGTGCTCGGGGTCCGGCGCTGCGGATCCCCGCTGCTTGCGCGTCAGCGGGAGCCTCGCGTCGGGATCACCGTCCTCCCCTGTCGTCCGCGGCCGTCACCAGGCGGCCGGGCCGGTCACCACCAGCAGTGGTGGTGGCAGTGCCAGAGCAGGTCGTCGAGAAGGCAAGCCAGTCCGTGCAACAGCATGTCTTTCACCTCCGATCCACTGAACCGATCGGCAAGACCGTACCTCCTGCTGTCACAGTATGTATCTAATCAACTACCAGCTGCCACAGAACCTTGAGGATGCTTTAACTGGTCCGCAATGCGCCGGGCGGGATCCGGACTTGACATGGTTGCTCGCAGCATCTGACAACGTTTACCCCGGGTTCGGAAAAAGTCTTCACATAGTCGCTCGCGAGTGCCAATGTTTGACCGGCACTCGCTGCACCGACCCTCGCAAGGAGACCCCTGATGCGATCACTCACGCGGTTGACCAGCACCGCAGTCCTCGGCGCTGCCGCGCTCGCGCTGCTGACCGGCTGTCTCGGCTCGTCCGACACCGGCGGCGACCAGGACACCAGCCGCAACGCCGACGCCAAGAAGGTCGAGCTGACCATCGGCTCGAACGCGGTCAAGGGCGGCAAGAGCAGTGCCGGCGCGACCTTCATCGAGGACGTCCTGATCCCGAAGTTCGTCGCCGAGCAGAAGGGCAAGGGTGTCGATGTCACGGTCAAGTTCCAGGGCGACGGCTCCGACGACGAGGTCTACAAGCAGAAGCTGTCGCTGGACCTGTCGAACAAGTCCGGCCCGGACCTGATTCAGATCGACGGCATCTGGGTCGGTGAGTTCGCCCAGGCCGGCTACATCAAGCCGCTCACCGACACCGTCGGCGACACCGCCAAGGTGGACGACTGGGACGGCTGGAAGCAGATCCCGGAGGCGGTCCAGCAGCTCGGCAGCTTCGACGGCAAGCGGTACGGCGTCCCCGGCGGGACCGACGGCCGGGTGCTGTACTTCAACAAGAAGCTGTTCCAGCAGGCCGGCCTGCCCGCCGACTGGCAGCCGAAGTCGTGGGACGACATCATCTCGGCCGGCCAGGCGCTGAAGAAGCTGTCCGGCGTCACCCCGATCCAGATCAACGCCGGTACGGCGATGGGCGAGGCGACCACCATGCAGGGCGTGCTGCCGCTGCTGGTCGGCACCGGCACGACCATCTACCCCGACGGCAAGTGGCTGGGCGACACCCCGAAGCTGCGCCAGGTGCTCGACTTCTACCACCAGATCTACTCGACCGGTCTCGGCGACCCGGTGCTGCAGCGCGAGGCCAAGGGCCGGGACAAGTCGTTCGCCCAGTTCGCCGCGAACAAGATCGGCATCCTGCTGGAGGGCGACTACTTCTGGCGCAGCGTGGTCGAGCCCAAGGAGGGCGTGGCCAAGATGGCCGACCGCGACACCGCCGTCGGCTACGCGCTGATCCCGGCCGCCCGCCCGGGCGGCGGCGTCGACGGCCAGGACTTCGTCTCGATGTCCGGTGGCGGCGCGACCGTGATCAACCCGAACACCAAGTTCCCGCAGCAGGCGTGGGAGCTGCTCCAGTTCATGAACTCCGCGGAGATGGTGAAGGAGTCCCTGAACGGCGCGGCGAAGATCACCCAGCGCACCGACGTCAACAACGAGGTGCTCGCCGGCGACCCGATGCTGAACTTCGTGTCCACCAAGGTGCTGCCGATCACGCAGTACCGGCCTGGCCTGGCGGAGTACCCGAAGATCTCGGCCGCCTTGCAGCAGGCCACCGCGGACGTGGTCGGCGGCAAGACCACCGACGCCGCCGCGCGGGGCTACCAGAAAGCGGTCGAGGCGGCGGCCGGCAGCAAGGACAAGGTCGCCGGCAACTGATGAGCACACGGCTACGGAGTCCGGCGGCGGACGTCGCCGGACTCGGTGTCGGGCGGGCGTTCGGCTTCGTCGCACCGGCACTGCTGCTGATCGGCGCGTTCCTGGTCTTCCCGGCGTTCTGGACGATCTACATCGGCATCACCAACTACCGGCTGACCGGCGTCGAGGCGGTGTCGCCGTCGATCGTCGGCCTGTCCAACTACACCAAGGCGCTGAACGACGCGCTCTTCCACAATGCGTTGTGGCTGACGATGCTGTTCGTGCTCGGCTCCGCGATCATCGGCCAGAACATCCTGGGCTTCACGCTGGCCTGGGTGATGCGCCGTACGCGTCCCGTCGTACGCCGTACTGTCGAAGCGCTGGTGCTATTGGCCTGGATCCTGCCCTCGACGGTGGTCGCGTACCTGTGGGTCGCGTTCTTCGACCGCGACGGCGGCACGCTGAACAGCCTGCTCGGCACACCGGGGACGGCCTGGCTGATCGACTACCCGATGGCGTGCCTGGTGGTCTTCAACACCTGGCGCGGTACGGCGTTCTCGATGATGCTCTACTCGTCCGCGCTGCAGGCCGTGCCGCCGTCACAGCTCGAGTCGGCCCGGATGGTCGGGGCCTCGGGATGGCAGACGCTGCGCGACGTGGTGTTCCCGCACATCCGGGGTCACGTGCTCACCAACACGCTGCTGATCTCGCTGTGGACGGCGAACGACTTCTCGCCGTTCCTGCTCACCAAGGGCGGGCCGAACCACGAGTCCGAGACGGTGCCGGTCTACATCTACAACGTGGCGCTGCAGGGCGGTGAGCTCGGCTACTCCTCGGCCATCTCGTTCCTGCTGCTGATCGCGAACCTGCTGGTCTCGCTGATCTACCTGCGGCTGCTTCGGAGGCGCTCATGAGTCCGGCCTACGTGGTACGGCGGATCGGCTTCTACGTGCTGATCTGCGCGATCATGCTGTTCTTCGCCGTACCCATGCTGTGGATCGCGTCGGCGCCGTTCGACGCTACGCCCGGTCTGGGGGTGAGCTGGCCGGACTGGACGCTGGACAACCTCCGCAAGACCCTCGAGCACCCGTACGCGATGCACTCGATGGTGAACTCGCTCGTCATCTGCGTGACCACCGCGGTGGCAGTGACCGCGTTCGCCGCGCTGGCCAGCTACGCGCTGTCGCGGGTCCGGGTTCCCGGCCGGGACGCGCTGCTGTACGGGTTGCTGCTGCTGTCGTCGGTCGTCACCGGGACGGCTGCGATGGTGCCGATCTTCGTGATGATCTACCAGCTCGGGCTGATCGACTCGCGGTTCGGCGTCGCGCTGGTGATGACCAGCGGGCTCTTGCCAGCGGCAATCTTCATCCTGAAGGACTTCGTGGACGCGGTGCCGCGGTCCTACGAGGAGTCGGCTCGGGTGTTCGGCGCGTCCACGGGCCAGATCCTGCGCGACGTCGTACTCCCGGTGGCGCGGCCGGGCCTGGCCACCATCATGGTCTGGGCGTTCGTCAACTCGTGGGGCAACTTCCTGGTGCCCTTCCTGCTCATCCGGTCGATCGACCTACAGCCCGGGGCGGTGCTGATGCAGACCCTCACCGACGAGGGCGGCAGTGTGAACCTGCAGGTGCTGCCGGTGTTCTCGCTGCTGTTCTCGATCCCGGTCGTCGTGCTGTACCTGCTGGTGAACTCGCGGTACGGGTTCCGCTTCCATGGAGGGATCAAGAGCTGATGGCGGGCATCGACATCGAAGGCCTCGCGACCGTCTACCCGAACGGCGTGCGCGCCGTCGACGGGCTGGACCTGCACGTGGCGGACGGCGAGTTCTTCGCCCTGCTCGGCCCGTCCGGCTGCGGCAAGACCACGCTGCTGCGGACGATCGCGGGCCTGGAACAGGCGACCGAGGGCAAGGTCCGGATCGACGCCGCAGACGTGACCCGCACCGAGCCGGGCAAGCGCGGCGTGGCGATGGTCTTCCAGGACTACGCCCTGTTCCCGCACATGAACGTGTCCGAGAACATCACCTACCCGTTGAAGGTACGGCGGGTTCCCCTGTCGACTCGTACGGCGACAGCCGAGCGGACCGCTGGTGAGCTGTCGCTGCACGGCCTCCTGGAACGCAAGCCGGGCCAGTTGTCAGGTGGTCAGCAGCAGCGGGTCGCATTGGCCCGTGCGATCGCCTCCGAAGGCAAGGTGCTGCTGCTGGACGAGCCGTTGTCCAACCTGGACGCTCGGCTGCGGTTGGAGGCGCGCACGTTCCTGAAGAAGCTGCAGCGCGACCTCGGCATCACGACGGTCTTCGTCACACACGACCAGGCCGAGGCGCTGGCCCTGGCCGACCGCATCGCCGTCATGGAGTCCGGCAAGCTGCGCCAACTCGGGTCTCCGCGCGAGGTGTTCGCCCGCCCGGCCAACACCTTCGTGGCCAACTTCATCGGGTCCACTCCGATGAACCTCCTCCCGGGAACGGTTGGATCGAACCTCTCGTCGGACGAGGTCGGCGTGGTCTCGGTGGCCGGTGGATCGTTGCCTGCGACTACGTATTCGACACCGACGGGTGCCGAGGTGACCGTCGGCATCCGGCCTGAGTACCTGACTCTGGCTCATGGCGATGTGACCGGTCCGTCTTTGCGCGGCCAGGTCGTCGTTGCGGAGAACCTCGGCACCCAGTCCCTGGTCAGCGTCGACTGTGACGGCACGCTGATCGGTGTGACCGTGCCGGAAGAGGCGGAGCCCGAGCCTGGCGCCACAGTTGTCATTACGGCCCCCGCTTCACGGGTGCTGCTGTACGACCGGGAGTCGGGCGACCTGCTGGCGCGTCAGCCGGCTGCGGTCGGCTGATGGCGGTCACGTCGTACCGGCGCCGTTGGACGCTCGACGATCGTGCGGAGTCGGTCTGGCACTCGCTGCCGGTCGACGTTCCGGCCGGGTGCCCTGGTCTGCTGGTTACGTTGACGGTGCCCGAGGTCGAGGGAGCCGTGATCGACCTTGGGTGCGAGGGTGCTGCCGGCTGGCGCGGGTGGTCTGGCGGCGCACGCCGTACGTTTGCGATCACTCCGACCGCGGCGACCCCGGGTTATCTCGCGGGTGACCTCGAGCCGGGGACGTGGTGGGTGGTCATCGGGCTGCATCGGTTGCCGGTCGACGGGGCCGAGCTCATCGTCGAGGCGGTCACGGGTCCGGTCGACGTGGTGCCTGGTTTGGCGGCGTACGCCGAGGCTTCTGCTGCTGTCGCCGTACCGGCTCGGCCTCCTCGCCGTACGTTGCCTGCGGCCCCTGGGATGAAGTGGGTCGCTGGTGACTTCCACGCGCACTCGCTGCACTCCGACGGGTCTACGCCGGTCGCCAATCTCGCGGCGCTCGGGATTGCGGCCGGGTTGGACGTGCTGGCGGTGACTGACCACAACACGGTCTCGCACCACCTCGAACTGCCGGTGGTCGGGAAGCAGTTCGGGATCGGGTTGATTCCCGGGCAGGAGGTGACGACCGAGTCCGGGCATGCGAACGCGTTCGGCGACATCGGGGTGATCGACTTCCGCCGTCCGGCTTCTACCTGGGTGTCCGAGGTGGCCGCGCGCGGTGGACTGTTGTCGATCAACCATCCGCTCGGCGGTGACTGCTCCTGGCGTCAACCGCTCCCGGACCACCCACCGCTCGCCGAGGTCTGGCACTCGACCTGGCTCGACCGCACCTGGGGCGGCCCGATCGCCTGGTGGCAAGCCTGGGGCCTGACCAGTACGACGCCGATCGGCGGCAGCGACTGGCACGACCTGACCTCCATCTCGTTGCCCGGCACCCCCACCACCTGGATCGCCGTCGACGCCGCCGCCTCCGGCCCCGACGAACTCCCCCAAGCCGTCCTAGCCGGCCTCGCCGCCGGCCGCACCGCGATCTCCGCCTCCTACACCGCCCCCATCCTCCTGCGCGTCGAAGACTCCTTCATCGCCCTGGACGCCCCCAACACCGTCCTCATCTCCCCCGACGGCACCCGCCGTCCAGTCCGCACATCCCACGAATCCCTCCCGGCGGTTCCAGGCCCGCACTACCTGGTCACCCACGAAGGCCGCATCATCTCCCTCTGCGCCTGACCCCCATCCCGCATGCCCGCCTCGCCTGCCCGCCTAGCCTGCCCGCCTCGCCTGCCCGCCTCGCGTGCTCAGCGCTGTGCCTTGCGATGATGCCGCCGGTGACGACCAGGCCGAATGACTTGCTGACAGACTGACGGCATGACCGATCAACGGCGCCAGGTGATCGTGGTGGACGCGGCCAACGTGGTCGGCTCCCGCCCGGACGGCTGGTGGCGCGACCGCGCCGGAGCCGCCCGCCGCCTCCTCGTGAAGCTCGCCGCTCTCCAGGCACGCCTTCAAGACACCACCGACATCATCGTCATCCTCGAAGGCGCCGCCCGCGCAGCCGTCTCGGGCCCCGACGCCCCCGACGTCGGCACCCTTCGCGTAGTCCTCGCCGACGGCTCCGGCGACGACACCATCGTCGCGATCACCACCGAGTCGGCCTCCCACGACGCCAATCCCGAGGTCACCGTCGTAACCGCCGACCGCGGCCTCCGCCACCGCATCGAAACCACCGGCGCCACCCCCACCGGCCCCCGCTGGCTCCTAGACCAACTCGACACCTAGCGCATGAGGCCAGCACGTCGCTGGCGCCGCTCGGCAGGGCAATGCAGGAGGGGTGCTGCCAGCGGTTCTGCGCGGCCGGTGATAGTTGTAAACCACTCGTCGGCGCCCCTCGACACCGAGGGCGCGCTGGCGTGGGTCATCGAGCAACCCGCTGTCCAGCACGCCCGGTCGGAGTCATCCGAAGCCGTCGACGCGCCGCGGGTTCCGGGGACCGACGAGCGGCTCGAGAGACGTACTCATGCCGCGAGGAACCGGTGAATGGAGTCCGCCAGCGCCTTTGGGTTCTGGACCATCGGGAGGTGCCCCGCATCGATCTTGTCCTCCCAGTTCGCGTCAAGTCGTCGTGCGAACCGTTCCTGCAGGGACAGAGGTAGTTCGCGATCCCGGGTCGTCGCGACGTAACCCCGTCGGGCAGGCCATGAAGGCGCCGCTGCCTTGTCCAGGTACAGGCCCCGCGACTCGGTCCTGAACTCAGCCACCACGCGTTCGACGACGTCATCCGGCAGTTCGTCACCAAGACCCCGACGGATCACCTTGTCGGGCGGCCGCGTGCCGACGAGGCGCATGGCTGCCGCAAGCACCCATCGGTTGGGGAGGGGCATCGCCGAGGTGAACGACTGTCCTGCCTCCGGGATGGCCGCTGTCACGGCCAAGAACCCACTGACGCGGTCGGGAACAAGCCGGGCCACTTCTGCGCCAACGACGCCTCCGACGGAATGGGCGACCACTGCGAAGATTCCTCGCGGTGCCGCCGCGATAGCCGCTTCGGCATAGCGAAGGAGCGTTGCCGACGTGCCCTCCGCGGGTCGAGGGGCGACCGTCGTCCCGACGTCGAGTAAGTCGCGCACTTCGTCCCACACCCAAGCTGGAAGGCCTGCGCCACTGATGAACAAGATCGGGTCTCGTGGAATGGTCACGTCCGAATCGTTGCTCCCCGCCATGTCACCGGTATGTCACCATTTTGTGGTGAACCGCACCGACCGGCTCTACGCCATTCGCGAGGAACTTCGAAGGGCGGGCAAGGCAGGACGAACGGCCGAGCAACTGGCGCGAACCTTCGAGGTCAGCATCCGCACGATCAAGCGGGACATCACCACCCTGCAGCACGGCGGATTCCCCCTCTGGGCGCGCCCCGGACCCGGCGGTGGATACGTGGTCGACCCACAAGCGACCCTGCCGCCGGTCAACTTCACCGAGGCAGAGATCCTCGGACTTGCAGCCGCAGTCGCTTCTCACCGTGGGCAACCATTCGAGCAGCACGCCCGTGCGGTCCTGACCAAAATCCTGAGCGTCGTGGATCGCCCCACGCGGGATCGCGCGAGTGCTCTCACCGACCGCGTCTGGACCGACCTCACCGGTAGCCCGGGGAATGCCCGGGTCAGGCGCTCGATTGAGCGGGCGCTTCAGGAACGCCGCGTGCTGGTGCTGCAGTACCAGGACCATCACGGAAAGCACACGATCCGCAAGGTCGACCCAGTGTTGATCGCTCATACCGAAGCACAGTGGTACCTCGTGGCGCACTGCCAAACCCGGGACGCGATCAGGTGGTTCCGCTTCGATCGCATCCAAGCTGCCCAGTTGACTGCGAAGAGCGCGGCTTCCGTGCCCGTCGAGTCGGTGGGCACGCCACCAGAAACGGCCCGGGCTCTCACTGACGTCTGATCCCGTCGCGCTCCCGGCAACAACGTCTCATCCAGCAACGCCTAACCAGACAGCGTGCGGGGTCGTGCACCGCGACAGCACCCGCGTCCGAGTCGGACGACCTGACCCGGCTGCGGTTGTCCGACACCGGCTCGCTCGCCGGGTGCCTCGCGTACATGGCAGAACCTGGAACCCGAGGGGCGGGAATCCAGGCGTCGGGGGGATGTTCTCAGTCGAGGAGCCAGCCGTTGCGTTCGGCTATGTGGATGGCGTCGGAGCGGGTGCGGGCGCCGGTCTTGCCGATCGCGGACCAGAGCCGGGTACGAACGACCCGCTCGGACACCTCGAGTTTGCGCGCCATCAACGCGACCGACCCACCGTCGCGCGCCGCCCGCAGGGTGTCCGTCTCGTCGTCATTGAGCGGCGTCTCGGAGTACCTGAGGTTCTCGGCCGCCAGATTGGCGTCGACCACGCGGAGTCCGAGGTGCACACGCCGTACCGCATCCGCCAACTGCGGCGCCGGGCTCCCCTTCAACGCGATCCCCTTCGCACCTGCCTCGAGCCCGCGCCGGAAGTGAATCGGCCGCCCGTACGTCGTCAGCATCACGACCCGGCACTCCGGCATCGACGTACGCAGCGTCGTGGTCACCTTGATGCTGTCCTTCCCCGGCCCCGCCGCGTCGAGCAGCGCGACGTTCGCCCGGTGCCGTTTCGCGGCGCCCACCACGTCGTCCGAACGGTTGAGCTCGGCAACGATCTCCAGGTCGCGCTCGCGCTCCAGTCCGCTTCTGAGCACGCCTCGACTGAGGATCTGGTCGTCGACCAGCAACAGCCGGATGCGTTCGGGCAAACGAGCCTCCGGGGTAACCGTCCGGGCGCCGGGGAAGTGCGTCCGGGAGGATGGGCAGGACTTCGGTTCCAGATCATGGAGTCAGCCGACACACCACGTCCAGATCAACGCCCCATCTCTACCAGATTGCGACCAGATCGCGACCGCCCAGACCCCATCCTCACGACCCGACAGCCGCCGCGAGTTTCGTACGGCCCGAGACAACGCGCCCGCACACGCTGACGTCTGGTCGGGACCACGTGATCAACGCTCGACAGGCCTGCACGAACACGGTCACGGCGAGCACAGCGCACGCCAACGAAAGCCGCAGGCACACCAAGCCGAGCCAGCTGATGTCGAGGTGCAATGCGCGATGGGCCGCAGTGAGGCGGTCGCACGTCTCGCTAGGGGCGAGGCGGGCGTACGTCGGCGAGGTGGCAAGGCGCGCGTACATCGACAGGCGGCGAGGCGGGCGCACATCGGCAGGCGGCGACGCGGGCGTACGCCGGCGGGTGGCGACGCGGGCGTACATCGACAGGCGGCGACGCGCACGTATATGGGCGGGTCGCGAGGTAGGCGTACGTCGGCGGGTGGTGAGGTCGGCGTACGTCGACGGGTGGCGAGGTCGGCGTACGTCGACGGGTGGCGAGGTCAGGGGTTGGGTTAGGCGGGGCCGGCTTGGGCTTGGGTGGTGAGGGTGGGGGTGCCGAGGGCTGGGAGGGTTAGTTGCTTGGTCACGCGGATGGTGACGGTGTCGGCGGTTACGTGACAGGCAGTGAGGTTTACATGGTGGGTGGCGGCTATTCGGTGGGCTGTGGTGCAGGGGTCGGCGGTGCCGGAGGTTAGGGAGTGGGCGGCGCTTAGGGCGGTTAGGTCGGCGGCGGCTGCTAGTTGGTGACGGGCTGTGGAGATGGATGTCCAGAGGATCGCCATGGCGACGGCCGTTGCGAGGATCAGGCAGGCGAAGAGCGTTAGGAGACTGCCGCTGCCACGCTCTGACTTCACGCGTCGCTGGGGATTGGGGTGTGTCGTCATTGGGGTGGGCTCTCGGTGGAAGGTTCGGCCTGGAGGGTGGCTTCGGCTGTTATCTGCGTTGTGGGGAACGGGGCTAGGAGGGGGCCGGAGCGGTTGGGAGTGGCGGTGACTTTGACGTGGATATCTGTGGGGGTTCGAGTGATGGTGATCGTTGCGTTCTTGGGGCCTGTGCGGCGGCCCAGCTCTTGAGCTGATTCGGGGGATTCGCCGCGGGCTACTGCGCGGGCTACGTCCCGCGCGGCGTCGGTGCACTGGATGTTGAGCACGACGGTGCCGATCAGCCAGATGCCCAGGACGAGCATCGTAAGCAGGACGGGCAGCGTAATGGCCACCTCCGCGGTCACCGCACCACGCTCACCACACCGCCGGGCCTGGTGGCGCTCGACATGCCTGTGAGTGCGGTTGCTCTGTTGCTTGGCGGGGGTGCGAGCTGGGTGGCTGGTTGTCGTCAGGTGCTGCGGGTTCCGGCGTGGCATCTGGGGTCCCCTTGCGTTGGCCGACGCGGCGAGCGCTGGAGTGGTGTCGTGGCGGCGCTTGGATTGGTGGGGTGGGAGCGCTTGGGCTGGTGGCGCGGCGGCCCTTGGGTTGGGAGGTTGTCTCCGCCCTGGTTGGAGATCCGTCGCGGAGTCTTGCGGGTGGCCCGGATCCGTCGGGCCGCTGTCGCGTCGTACTGCGGCGCGCGCTGTGGTTGTGGTCGCCGTTCGGGGATTGGTACGGCGGGGGTTATGCCCTGGTGTGGTTGGGGTGGGGTCGGTCGCGGGGAGGGGGGTGCGACCGACCCCGGTCCGGTTAGAGCTGGACGCCTTCTACGCCGGCTAGTTGGAGGGCGTAGTTGATGAGGGCTTTGAGGGCGTTCAGCATGGCGTCGGACTTGAGGAGGGCTACGAGGATTCCGCCTAGGCCGCAGACTGCTACGACGCTGACGGCGTACTCGGCGGTGGCTGCTCCGCGTTCCGAGCGGCGGAGGGATCGGCGCTTGGTGGGAAGGCGGAGGGCTTTGTGGGCGGGGTGGGTGGAGGTGGGGGTCGGCTCGGCGGTTTGCATTGGTGCCTCCAGGGTTCGTGTCCGGGTGTCCGGATCTGTTGCTGACAAGGTGCCGTTGTTGGAGGCCTTTTTTTCAAGGAGATTCTGGGTTGGGGACAACTTGTTGCCTGTGGCTCCTATTGGCGGGTTAGGTACGGGATCAGGGCGTCGGCGATGGTAGGGACGATGGACAGGAGGATGAAGGCTGGGAGGAAGCAGAGGCCTAGGGGCAGGGCAGTTCGGGACTCGATGGCGCGGGCCGCTTGGTCGGCGGCGTGGTGGTGGGCCTGACGGGTGTCGTCGGCCAGGTGTTCGAGGGTCTTGGAGAGCGGGGCGCCCGAGCGGAGGGAACGGTCGATGGCTCGTGCGAAGGGGGCGCAAGCTGGTTCGGCGCGCAGGTGGGACCAGGCGTCGATTGGGTCGGCGCCTAGGGACAGGTGATGGGCGACCTTGGTGAAGAGGTCGGCCAGGGGGCCGCGGATGGCGGCGGCGACTGTGGTGAGGGCTTGTTGGGGTGGGCGGCCGGCGCGGAGGCAGGCGGCTAGGAGATCTACGGCCAGGGGGAGATCTCGGGTGAGTTGTGCGGTTCGTTGCTTGGTGGCGGCTGGTTCAAGGCGGGCTAGCGCCTTGGGGATGAGGTAGACGGCCGCGGCGGCGAGCGGGATGGACCACGGCATGCCGAAGAGGAAGAGGAGGCCGAGAGCGGCGAGGGTGGCTGCTAGTTGGTGTCGGCGGGGCGGGCGGGGTCGGGGGCGGCGGGGTCGGTGGGTGAGACGGCGGAGGGATGGTTGGGCGGGCAGCAAGAGGTACGACGCGAGTGCTGCGGCTGTGGCTGCCAGGACAGTGCTCATGGGGTCAGGGCTCGCTAGGTGGCTGGGAGTTTGGCTAGGTGGGTGGTCCAGTGGAGGCCGGCGGTCGTCAGGGCTAGGCCGACGGTTAGGCAAAGCCAGCCGGTGGGGGTTGTGGTGAGGAAGGTGAGGGGGTTGGCGCCCAGGGAGTAGCCGAGGGCAATGCCGAAGATGGGGAGCAGGGCCAGGATGCGGGCGGTGGAACGAGCACCGGCGAGGCTGGCGGCGGTTTGGCGGTGGATGGACTCGTCGGCCCGGAGGGATTGGGCGAGGCGGTCGGTGAGGGTGGCGAAGGCGGCGCCGGATTCGTCGGCGACTCGCCAAGAGGCTGCGAGGGCGCGGAGGCCTTCGGCGCCGGGGGATTCTGCGGCGAGCTCGAGGGCGCCGGGGATGTCTCCGCCGAGTTTGGCGGCGGCGTGGGCGACTTGGAAGTCGGGGCAGATGGTTGCGGCGCCTTCCAATGCCTCGATGGGTGGGCGGCCGGCGGTGAGGTCGGCGGCGAGTACGTCGAGGGCTTCGATGATGTTGGCGCGGCGGGCGGCGGTGGTTGTGCGTTGGCGGTGTTGGGTTCGTTGGTTGTGGACGAGCCAGGTGATGGCGGCCAGGGCGGCGACGGACACCAGGAACTGCATGCCAAAGATCAAGCTGGTGAGTGCGGCTGGTGGCGCGAGGAGCCACACGCGACGTTGCTGCGAGCGGGCGACGGCGAGTCGGGGGAAGCGTCGCCGGGCGGCCGCGGGTGTTGGGGTGGCTGCGGCAGGCGGAGGGACCGCGGAGGCGCCTTGGGGTGGATGAGGGGTCAGGCGGTGGAGGGCTCGATGGCGGGCGGGGAGAAGTAGGTGGAGGGTGAGGAGGACCAGGAGGCTGGAGAGCAGGGCGGGAGTCATGCGGCGGCGGGGTGGGGGTTGGTGAAGCGATGGGCGGGCGGGTGGAGGGTGAGGGTGTTGTTGGGGTGGTGGAAGGTGACGGCTGGGCGGGTGACTACTTGGCCGGTCGGGAGGCGGTCGAAGACTTGGATCTCGGCGATTCGGCGGGGGCCGTCGGCGGGGCGGGTCAGGTGGATGACGGCGTGGAGGGCGGAGGCGACCTGGCTGTGGACGGCTTCTCGGGTGAGGCCGGCTAGGGCGCCCAAGGCTTCCAGACGGGCCGGGACGTCGGTGGCCGAGTTGGCGTGGACGGTGCCGCAGCCGCCTTCGTGGCCGGTGTTCAAGGCGGTCAGCAGGTCGACGACCTCGGGTCCGCGAACCTCACCGACCACGAGGCGATCGGGGCGCATGCGGAGGGCCTGGCGGACCAGGTCTCGGAGAGAGATCTCGCCGCTTCCCTCTACGTTCGGTGGTCGTGCCTCGAGGCGGACGACGTGGGGATGGTTCGGGCGCAGCTCTCCGGCGTCCTCGACGAGGACGAGCCGTTCCGAGGGATCCACCAAGGACAGCAGGGAATTCAGCAGCGTGGTCTTCCCAGTACCCGTGCCACCGCTGATCAGGAAGGCCAATCGCGCATCGACCAAGTCACGCAGGATCGTCGCACCGGCCGGCGGCAGCGCACCTGCAGCGACCAAGTCGTCGAGCGTGAAGACCTTCCTGGACGGGACGCGCAACGACAGACAGGTGCCTGGCGCGGCGACCGGCGCAAGTACGGCGTGGAAGCGGGTGCCGTCGGAGAGGCGCACGTCGACGTACGGCGTGGCGTCGTCGAGTCGGCGACCTGCGGCCGCGGCCAACCGGGTGGCGAGACGGCGGATAGCAGGCTCGTCGCCGGTGCGGACCAGCACGCGTTCGAGGCCGGAACCACGGTCGACGTACACCTCGTCGGGACCGTTCACCAGGATGTCGGTGATACCCGGCTCGGACAGCAGGCTGTCGAGCGGGCCCGCACCCAACGCCTCCCGGCGGAGTGCCGCGACCACGGCGAGCACGATCGCGTCGCCGTAGACGCCGCCATCCGCCCGGAGAGCAGCAGCGACGCGAGCAGGTGTCGGCTCCGCACCGGTGACGGCCAAGGTCGCCCGGACACGATCGATGAGTACGGCGGAGGCACTCATGCCGCCGCCGCTGAGTAGAGGCCGAACAGATCCAGGAGCTCCGACGCCGCACGACCGAGAGGCCCACGCGGACGCGGATCGAACCGCCCCTGATCCATCGCCGCCGGCAGATCCCGCTCGTAACCAACTCTCGTTGCCAATGGCAATGATAGGTGCGCCGCGACGTCAGCAGCAGACAGCCCGTTCACCCGCGGATCCCGCGCCACCACCCGAAGATCACCGGCGACGTCGCGCAGCGGACCGACCAACCGATGCGCCGCGGCGACCGACCTGACATCGCACGGTACGACGAGCAGCGTCGCGCCGGCGCGGACGAAACCTTCCTCCACCGCCGGATCCGCCCGCCGAGGCAGGTCGACGACGACCAGATCGCTGCTGCGTTGGGCCGCGCTCAGCACCGAACTCATCGTCTCCGGCGGCAGGACGGTCACATCGGACCGATCCCACGACAACACCGCCAGCCCGTTCACCGACGGCAAGGCGGACCGCAGCGCAGCAGCACTTACCCGGCCGGACGCGTTGAGCAACTTCGGCCAGCGATCGCCGACATCCTGCTCGATCCCCAGCGCCAACTCGATGCCGCCGCCGAGTGGATCGCCGTCGATCAGCATCGTGCGATACCCACGCCGGTTCCCGAACACGGCCACCGCCGAGGCGAGCGTGGTCGCTCCCGCTCCCCCGCAGCCGCCCACGAACGCGAGCGTCAACGCAGTCCGGACCTCGCCATCCAAGGCATCGGCCAACTTGTCGCCCAAGGCGGACTCGTCCGTGGGTAACCGGAACACCGACTCCGCGCCGATGTCGAAGGCACACCGGTACACGTCGTCACCGCCGGCGAACCCGGCGACGACGACGCCGGATCGCCGTACCGGTTGGGTTCGGGCGAGTGGCTCGGCCAGGTCGTGGCCGACCACGACCAGGGAGCCGGCGTGCCAGCTGCGGCGGAGGCCGAGCAGGTCGTGCTCGACCAGTGGGGTGATCGAGGCCGCCGCGGCCAGCCGGAGCAGGTCGTCGAGCAGCAGGTCGTCAGTAGTTGCCAAGAGCACTGAAGTCGAAGAAGTGTCCATGCCTAGAAGATGCCGTCGTCGCGGCATCCTCCGGCCAACGCACTGAATCCCTGTGGACAAAGGCCTGTCGGGTTTCCGTCAGCAGCGGGAATCCGCCATCGCCAGCCCGCGACCAACCCGCCGGGAACGGTTACGGTTCCTTTCGAAGCGTCTTTAACTAAATTTCACCGGACCGCTTCCGTCCCAGCTCCGGAGGACCGCCCATGAGTCGACTACGCATGCTCGCCGCCACCGCAACCGTCGCCGCCACCGCCCTGATCACCGCCGCCGGCGTCTCCCTCGCCAGCCCCGAGACGGCCCAGGCCCCGGCCGCCACGAGCGGTGGGGTGAAGACGGCGTACTTCACCCAGTGGGGGATCTACGCCAACGCGTTCTACCCGAAGAACCTGATCACTACCGGCGCGGCCGGCAAGCTGGACTTCCTGAACTACGCGTTCGCGAACATCCACCCGACCGACCACACCTGCTTCATGGCGAACAAGGCTGCCTCGCAGGACGAGAACAACCCGAACGCGGGTGACGGCGCCGGCGACGCGTTCGCCGACTACGGCAAGTCGTACGGCGCGGACATCAGCGTCGACGGGGTCGGCGACGTCTGGAACCAGCCGATCCAGGGCAACTTCAACCAACTGAAGAAGCTCAAGGCGCAGTTCCCGAACCTGAAGATCCTGATCTCGATCGGCGGCTGGACGTACTCGAAGTACTTCTCCGACGCCGCCTCCACCGACGCCAAGCGCAAGACGTTCGTCAGCTCCTGCGTGAACATGTTCCTCAAGGGCGACCTCCCGGTAATCGACGGCTTCGGCGGTCCCGGCACGGCCTCCGGCATCTTCGACGGCATCGACCTCGACTGGGAGTACCCGGGCTCGCCGAACGGCCACGTCGGCAACCACTGGAGTCCCGCCGACAAGCAGAACTTCACCCTGCTGCTGGCCGAGTTCCGGTCCCAGCTGAACGCGTACGGCGGCCAGACCGGCAAGCGCTACTACCTGACCGCCGCCACCCCGGCCGGCCAGGACAAGATCGCCACGATCGAGACCGACAAGATCGGCCAGTACCTCGACTACAACAACGTGATGACGTACGACATGCACGGCGGCTGGGACGCCACCGGGCCGACGAACTTCCAGGACCCGCTCTACCAGGCCCCGGACGACCCGAGCACACCGATCCCGCCCGGCTCGGCCAAGTACTCGATCGACGGCGCGATCAAGGCGTGGACCACCGGCGACCCGGCGTACGGCATCCCCGGCGGCTTCCCGGCGAACAAGCTGACGATCGGATATCCCTTCTACTACAGGGGCTGGAAGGGCGTTCCGAGTACGGCGAACGGCAAGTACCAGCCCGCCACCGGACCGGCCGACGGGCACGCGATGAGCGGCAATGTGCCCGGTGTCTCCTTCTACAAGGAGCTCGTCGGGTTCGTGGACGATCCGTCGGCGACGTACTTCGACGAGACCACCAAGGCGTCGTGGTTCTACCGCAACGGCACCTTCTGGACCGGTGACAACGCCCAGTCGATCAAGGCCAAGGCGGACTACCAGCACTGCAACGGCCTGGCCGGCGCGATGATGTACTCCCTCGAGGCACTCGACCCGAACGTCACCCTCTTCAACCACGTGGTGAACGCAGTCAACGCGGAGACCCCAGGCTGCAGCGGCCCGAACCCGACGCCGACGCCCACTCCGACGCCCACTCCGACACCGACCCCCACTCCCACGCCGACACCGACGCCGACTCCCACCCCGACGCCGACCTCGACGCCTCCGACGGCCACCCCGTGGGCGCCGAACACGACGTACGCGACCGGTGCGCTGGTGAGCTACAACGGCCTCACCTACAAGTGCATCCAGGGGCACACCTCCCTGACCGGCTGGGAGCCACTGAACGTCCCCGCACTCTGGGGCCGAGTCTGATCACGTACCGCCCACTGATCGGAGCAATCATGAAACGCATCTCGATGGCTCTAGCGGCTGTCATTGCAGTAGTACTGGCACTTCTGATCGCGCCGGCTGCGAACGCGGCCGGTGTCACCGCAGCCTTCACCAAGGTGTCCGACTGGGGCAGCGGGTTCGAGGGCAAGGTGACTGTCACCAACGGCACCACGAGCTCGGTGAGCACCTGGTCGGTCGCGCTCGACTTCCCGTCCGGCTACACCATCAGTAGCTCGTGGGACGCTACCAGGAGCAGCAGCGGCCAGACACACACGTTCACGCCGCCGAGCTGGGCCGGACCGCTCGCACCGGGCGCCAGCGTCACCTTCGGCTTCAACGGCAGCCCAGGCAACTTCCCAGGGCTCACAGCCTGCCGGCTGAACGGCGGCTCCTGCACTGGCGGCGGTGGCGGCACCCCACCGGGCGCACCGACAGGTCTGTCCGGTACGGCGACCTCGTCGTCGGTCAGCCTCAGTTGGTCCGCGGCAAGCGGTGCAACGAGCTACAGCGTGTACCGCAACGGCACGAAGGTCGGCTCCCCGACCGGTACGTCGTACACGGACTCCGGGCTGACCGCGAACACGACGTACAGCTACCAGGTCAGTGCGTCCAACAGCGCGGGTGAAGGGCCGAAGAGCAGCAGCATCTCGGTGACGACGACCACCGGTGGCGGCAACCCCGGCACCCGGCGGGCGGCGCCGTACCTCTACATGGGCTGGGGTGACCCGCCGAACCCGGCGACCGTCATGAACGCGACCGGCATCAGGTGGTTCACCATGGCGTTCATCCTGTCGTCCGGTGGCTGCAACCCGGCATGGGACGGCAGCAGGCCGCTGCAGGGCAGTGCGGACGCCAACGCGATCGCACAGATCCGCGCCGCCGGCGGCGACATCGTGCCGTCGATCGGCGGCTGGAGCGGCAACAAGCTCGGCCCGAACTGCAGTACGCCGGAGGCGCTCGCCGGCGCGTACCAGCAGGTGATCAACGCCTACAACCTGAAGGCGATCGACGTCGACATCGAGAACAGCGACGAGTTCGAGAACGAGGTCGTCCAGGACCGCATCCTGAACGCGCTCAAGATCGTCAAGCAGAACAACCCGGGGATCCAGACGATCCTCACCTTCGGTACGACGACCAGCGGCCCGAACTACTGGGGCAACCGGCTGATCGAGCGGTCCGCGGCTCTCGGCGCGAACATCGACATCTACACGCTGATGCCGTTCGACTTCGGCAGCTCGAACATCCAGCAGGACACCATCAACGCGTCCGTCGGCCTGAACAACAAGCTGAAGGCGACCTTCGGCTGGACCACCGCGCAGGCCTACGCGCACCAGGGCATCTCCGGCATGAACGGTCTGTCCGACCAGCAGGAGATGACCACCACGGCGACCTGGCAGAACATCACCAACTGGGCCAAGTCGAACGGGCTCGGCCGGCTGGCGTTCTGGTCGGTCAACCGCGACCGCCCGTGCCCGGGTGGCGGCGTGGTCTCGAACTGCTCCGGCATCTCGCAGCCCGAGTGGGAGTTCACCCGGATCACGGCCGGGTTCTGACAGCGGTACGGCGACGTGCGGGCAGCAACCCGCGCGTCGCCGTACTCAGCCGGACTTCAGAGCCTCGACGATGAGGGTGTTGCGGGCGTTCTGGCCCAGCGGGATCGACGGGTGCAGGCCGTCGCGGAGGTACTTGGCGAGGCGGTTGGGCTTGGCGGCCAGGTGCTCGGCCCAGCGGATCACGCGGAGGTTCTCGTGGCGGCGCTGCGCCTCGGCGAGCTGGAGGTTGATCCAGGCGCTGTTCCGCTGGTCGGAGACTTGGACGCCGGGACCGTGCCCGGTCCGGGCGGCCTGGATGTTGACCCAGAAGACCGTCCGCTCGGCGCCGACGATCTGCATGGTCCGCTCGACCTGGGCGGCCACCGCGGGCGGGGTGAAGATGTCGTTGGAGCCGACCGACATCAGGATGCGGTGCGGCAGGCCGTAGTCCTGGGCCCAGGTGTCGAGGGCGTCGACGGCGGGCGTGACCGGGCGGCCGGCCCAGTTGTGCACGGCGATGTGAATGCCGTGCGCGGTCAGCTGCTTGGCCAGCGACGGTCCGTCCTGGACGCCGATGCTGTCGCCGAACATGAAGACGCCGTCGGTCTCCCGCGCCTTGCGGATCTGCGACTCGGCCGAGATCGCGCGCGCCTGCCGCTCCCAAGCGCCCAGCACTCCCGACCCGTACGCGCCGGTGGAGCCGAGCTCGCCGGCCGAGGCCGTTGCAGCCGACGCAACCGTCGACGCAGCGGCAGCCGTGCCGGCTGCGAACAGCAGGCGCCGGCTCGGGCGGATCGAACTGAGACGCTTCCTCACGGAGGAAACTGTGCGGTGGAAAGCCCTCTCACTGCAAGTCGACACCGGGAAAATTGGACCAACGCTACGAAAGTCACGGTCAGACTCAGGCCGACCGCACCGGTTGCGACCGGACGAAGTCGCGGAACCGCTCGGCAGCCGGCGTGAGCTGCGCCCGCAACCGCCACGCCATCCCGATCTCCCGCCGCGCCCGCACCCCGGCGAGCGGGATCGACACCGCCCCACTCTCGTTCCCGCGCACCGCACCGGACGGCAACACCGCCACCCCGAGCCCGGCACCGACCAGACTGTCGATGGTCGCGAGGTCGGTCGCCTCGAACGCCAGCCGCGGCGTGAACCCAGCCGCGCGGCACAGCTCCTCACTGATCCGCCGGAACCCGAACCCAGGCCGCAGCCCGACGAACTGCTCGTCAGCGGCCGCAGCCAACTCCACCCGCCGCCGCGACGCCAGCGGATGACCGGGCGGGACATGCAGGCACAGCCGCTGCTGCTCGAGCAGGTGCCACCCGAACAGCTCCGGATCCGGCCGCGGCGCGATGATGCCGATCTCCGCCTCCCCACTCTCCAGGTCCTGGACGATGTCATGCGCCGGCTCCTGCCGCAGCGCGAACCGGACGCTCGGCGCCTGCGAGCGGAACGCCTTCAGCAGGTCCGGCACCAGGCTGGTCGCGACCGAGTGCAGGAACCCGAGCCGCACTGTCCCCGACTCCGGGTCGAGCAGCGCGTCGATGCGCTGACGTGCACTGTCGACAGCCGCCGTACCGGCGCGGGCAGCCTCCAGGACGACGCGCCCGTACGGGTTCAGCCGCAAGCCTCGGTGCTCGCGCTCGAAGAGTTGCACTCCGAACGCGCTCTCGACGCGACGAAGCGAGCGGGACAGGTTGGGCTGGCTCGTCCCCAGTACGGCGGCCGCTTCGGTCAGATGCTCGGTCTCGGCGAGGACGATGAACGAGCGCAGGTCTTCGACATGCATACGAGAAGCGTATCGATTACTGCTGAGATCGACATTTTACGTATCGCACAATGCGTGGCACGGTCGAAGGCATGCACACTTCCGTCGCCGCGCAGCCCGGCTACCGGCCAGGCGAGGCCGGCTACCGCCGGCTGTCCATCGCCCTGTTCGCGGCGGGCCTGGCGACGTTCGCACTGCTCTACAGCACCCAGCCGCTGCTCCCCGAGCTCGTCGATGCGTTCAAGGTCTCGCCGAGCCAGAGCGCGTTCACGGTGTCGCTGGCCACGCTCGGACTCGGCATCGCGCTGCTGATCGCAGGTCCCGCCTCCGAGGTGATCGGACGCACCACTCTGATGCGCTGGTCGGTCGCCGCCACCTCCGTCATTGCCCTGCTGTGTGCAGTAGCGCCGACCTGGCACGCGCTGCTCGCCCTCCGCGGCCTCCAAGGCATCGCGATGGCCGGTCTGCCCGCTGTCGCCATGGCATACCTCCGCGAGGAGGTGCACCAAGACAGCCACGCCCGCGCCAGCGGCCTCTACATCGCGGGTACGGCGGTTGGCGGCATGGCCGGCCGCCTCGTCGCAGGTGGGCTCGCCGACCTCGGCGGCTGGCGATTCGCGGCCGGCGGCATCGCAGTCGTCGGTGTCCTGTGCGCCGCCGTGGTCTGGCTGCTGCTGCCCGCCTCCCAGAACTTCCAGCCGGCCCCGGCCAGCCCGCGGCAGTTGCTGACCCAGACCGGCCGCGTACTGCGGGACCCGGCCTTGCTGGCGCTCTACGGGATCGCTGCCACCGCGGTCGGCGCGTTCGTCGCTGTGTACAACGGAGCCGTGTTCCGGCTGTCCGGAGCGCCGTACGACCTGAGCGCGGGAGCGGCTGGGCTGGTGTTCACCGTCTATCTGCTCGGGTCGGCTGGTTCGGCTACGGCAGGGTGGCTTGCTGACCGGTACGGGCGGCGGGCGGTTGTCCCGGCGGGCTGTCTTGTCACGCTGGCCGGAGTGGCCGTCACCCTTGCTGCGCCGCTGCCGCTGATTGTGGTCGGGCTCGCACTGATGACGGCCGGCTTCTTCGCCGTACATGGTGTGGCCAGCGGTTGGGTGGCCGCCCGGGCACACGCAGGTGGCGGTGGGACCGGGCAGGCGGCCAGCCTCTACCTGTTCTCGTTCTATCTCGGCTCGTCGGTGTTCGGCGGGTTGGCCGGGGCTGCGTGGACGCACGGGGGCTGGAGTGGGGTGGCGCTGGAGGCGTGTGTGCTCTTCCTCATCACTCTCCTGCTGGCCGTACTCCTCAAGGCCGTTCCCAGCAAGGTGCGAAACTAGCCAGGTGACCAGAGCGATCGAGGCAGCCGACCAGTTGGGCCTGAGCTACGAGGTGACCAGGCACGGGCGGGTCAACTCGCTCGAGGAGGCCGCGGCGGCGCGGGGCATCGAGCCGGCCAGCCTGATCAAGACGATCGTGGTCCGGCTGTCCGACGACGACTACCGCTTCGTACTGGTCCCCGGCGATCGGGAGATCGCGTGGCCGAAGCTGCGCACGCTGCTCGGGGTCAACCGGATCTCGATGCCGGACAAGGACACTGCGTTCGACGTGACCGGGTACGTCCGCGGCACCATCACTCCGCTCGGCAGCACGCACGCCTGGCCGGTGATCGCCGACGAGCGCATCACCGGCACGATCTCCCTCGGCGGCGGCGACCACGGCGTCGGCATCACCGTCAATGCCGACGACCTGGTCAAATCATTGAAGGCAGTAGTAGCAGACGTCACCGACTAGGCGAGGAGGCCGCGTTGGCCGGCGCGGAGGCCGGCCTGGAAGCGGGTGGTCGCGTCCAGCGCCTTGAGGATCCGCTGCATCCGGCGCTCGACCGTCCGCTGCGCCACCCCGAGCCGCCGAGCGATCGCCTGGTCCGTCAACCCCGCCGCGGCGAGCGCCAGCAGCTGCTGGTCCTCACCCCTCAGCGGCCCCTCCGAGGCCGAAGGTGCAAGCGGGCTCGCCTGCTGCCACAGCAGCTCGAACAACCGCAGCAGTCCATCAAGCAGGCTGGACGGCCCCACTTCGACGACCACCTCCGGACTGGTCGGCAGCAGCCCAGTACGGCGATCCACCAGAACCAACTCGAGCGGTACGTCGCGCAGGATCCGGCAACCCACCGACCGGGCAGCCGCCAGATCGGTGGGCTCCGACACCGACGCCATGTCGTAGATCACCCGGCACGAGACGCCGCGAACGGGCGTGACGACGTACGCAGGCCGGTTGAGGACGAGCACCTCGTCCTGCGCACACGCCTGCGCCTGGTAGAACCGTTGAGCGATCGCCTCGGATCCGCGGATCACCGTGAACGCGCCATGCCGAGCACGGAACTCCGCAGTGAGCACCGAGGCACCCAGCCGGGCCTCGACGATGGCTGCCTGCTTCCGGAGTGCCAAGAGCTCGACCGCGGCCTCCGGCACGGCCGGGACGTAGCGAGCAGGCCGCCCCGGAGTACGAGACGCCAGGCCGAGTGACAGCAGTGACCGCAGGTGCCTGCCGACGCGCGTCGCAGGCCAACCGGTGTCACGTGCAAGGGCGACAGTCGTGGACTCCGGTCGGGCCAGAAGCGCCCGGTAGAGCTGCTCGTCCTGCGAGCAGACACCAAGCGCTTCCAGCACCGGAGCCGGTCGGTAACTGTGCATGTCAGGGCAGCGCGTGCACGTGGGCGCCGACCTGGTTCGCGAACGCGTTGCCGTTCAGCGCGTCCCAGTTGGTCGACCAGGTCATCGCACCGCGCAGCGACGGCCATGTGGTGCTCGGCTTGAAGTTGCCGCAGTTCGTGCCCCGGGTCAGGCAGTCCAGGGCGTTGTTGACGATCTGCGGCGAGACGTAGCCGCTGCCGGCCGCACGGGACGAGGCCGGCAGGCCGAGACCGACCTGGTCGGGCCGCAGTCCGTTCTGCAGCATGATGCAGGCCTGTGCGGTGATGAAGTCGACCGTGCCCTGCGAGTACACCTGCCCGTCGCAGCCGTTCATCGAGCCGGAGTTGTAGTACTGCACGTTGACCACGGTCAGGATGTCCTTGATCGCCAGCGCCAGCTTGAAGTACTCGAACGACGTGCTCTGCATGTCGATCGTCTGCGGCGCCATCGCGATGATCAGCCCGCTGCCGAACGAGTTGCGCAGGCTGCGCAGCGCCTGGCCCATGTACTGCGCGTTGACCCCGTTCTCCAGGTCGATGTCGATCCCGTCGAAGCCGTACTCGCGCAGCACCGTCAGCGCGCTGTTGGCGAAGTTGGTCGCGGCCTCGGCGCTGCCGACCGAGATGGTGCCGTTCTGGCCGCCGACCGACAGGATGACCCGCTTCCCGGCCGCCTGCTTGGCGGCGATGTCGGCCTTGAACTGGGCCACCGTGTAGCCACCCAGCCCGGCCGAGTCCAGGTTGAAGGTGATGGCACCCGGTTGGGACGGTACGGCGTCGGCGAACGCCACCGCGATCAGGTCGTACGCCGCGTGGACGTCACTGATGCGCTGGACGGTGGCACCGTTGTTGAAGTTCTGCCAGTAGCCGGTCAGGACGTGCTTCGGCAAGGTCCCATCAGACGGCGGCGGAGTGGTCGGCGGCGTGGTGGGCGGAGTGGTCGGTGGCGTGGTCGGGTCCGGCGTACCGCCCGGACCGTCGAGCACGACGTCGTCAGCCTGGTACGGCGGCAGTCCGTACCAACCGTGCAGGTAGATCGTCACCCGGGTCGTGGAGGCACCAGTGGTGAAGGTGGTCGTCAGTTGGTTCCACGTGGTGCTCGTGCTCCAGGTCGACGTACCTCCCTCGAAGCCCAGGTAGACGTTCGAGCCCTTGACCCAGGCGGACAAGGTGTACGTCGTACTGGACTTGACCGGAATCGACTGGCTGCAGCGGGCGTTGTCGGACGACGTCGGGCTGCCCTGGAGCGCGTAACTGCCGGTGCGGGCCGAGGTCGTGGCGGCGCCGGCGGCACAGGTCCAGCCGGACAGATCTCCGGTTTCGAAGGTGCCGTTCGTGACGAGATTGGTGGCGGCGGATCCGGTCGCGGGGACCAGAAGCAGGCCCGTGAGGGCGGCGAGAAGCGTGATCAGGGCGGGGATGATCGCGGCCTGGGGGCGGAGTGCACGCGTTTTCATGACTTACAAACTGTGACTGCGTAACTACATTGTCAAGAGCCTGCATAAAGTGAAAGCGCTCCCACAGGCAGAAAACTGAGGAAGCTTTTACATCCGCGAACCGGAGGAGGAAAGGCGACGGCCCCCGGCGGGGGGGTGACCGGGGGCCGTCTTCGGCCACGGGCTCGGGGGGAGGAGCCGGGGGCCGTTCAGGAGGCGACAGTCTGCCACTGTCAGGGGGTATGTACCCCCCAAGACCGAGTTCCACACATCTCAGTTCGGTTGCAACTGAGACTGCGTCACCCAGGCGCTGAAACCGCCCGATCAGGCGTTTCCGGCCAGTGTCACTGTCACACTGTCAAACAGTCTAACGGGAGACCGGCCCACACAAAAGCCCGGGTCCCTCGGCGTTTCGCCCCGATGCCTATGCTCGACCCCATGGCGCACCCCGGGACGGGCCGATCGGCCGCCTTCTTCGATCTGGACAAGACCATAATCGCCCGATCCAGCACGCTGGCCTTCTCGCGGCCGTTCTACGCCGGCGGCCTGATCAACCGCCGGACCGTCCTGCGCAGCGCCTACGCCCAGTTCGTGTACCTGCTCGGTGGCGCCGACCACGACCAGATGGAGCGGATGCGCGAGTACCTGTCCGCGATGTGCACCGGCTGGGACGTGGAGACGGTCAAGGCGATCGTCGCCGACACCCTGCACCACATCGTCACGCCGATGATCCACGAGGAGGCGGTCGAGCTCATCGACCAGCACCACGCGGCCGGCCGGGACGTGGTGATCGTGTCGTCGTCCGGGGCCGAGGTGGTCGAGCCGATCGGCGCGATGCTCGGCGCCGACAAGGTGATCGCGACCCGGATGGTAGTTGCTGACGGCAAGTACACCGGCGAGATCGAGGACTACGCCTACGGTCCGCACAAGGCGACCGCGATGTTGGCGCTCGCCGAGGCCGAGGATTACGACCTGGCGAGTTGCTACGCGTACTCCGACTCCGTGACCGACGAGCCGATGCTGGCTGCGGTCGGTCACCCGTTCGCGGTCAACCCGGACAAGGGCCTGCGCCGGATCGCGGTCGCCCGCGGCTGGCCGGTGCTCGACTTCAACGAGCCGGTCGGGCTCGCCGAGCGGAACCGTTTTCGCGACGTACGGCGACCTGCCCTGGCCACCGCGGCGGTCGCCGGACTGGCGGCGTGGGCGTTCTTCCTAGCCTCGCGGCGGCGTACCCGACGGCCCGAAAGCTGAGCCGGCGCCGGGACCGGAAGCTGAAGGATGCTTCATTGTTCTCAACTCCATGAAGGTCACGTAAGCCCTTCACAGAAAGGGTTTTCAGGAGTACAAAGGAAGCACAAAGGACCTTCGGGTCCGGTAGAGATTGCACGGAACCCAGGCACCCACGCGGCGACCAGCCCATCCCAACCGGGCAGCGCGACCCAGGCCAAGTCCTGTGGCGGCAGACAGGTGCACGCATGGTAACCAGGATGACGTGCCAGCGACGGCGTTCTCATCAGAGAACGCCGTTCGCACGTCCCGGGTCAGCCCGCCAGCGGCGAGCGCTCGGCACCGAGTGACACCACTTCACAGGACCGCAGCAACCAGTCACGAACTCCGGTCAGCCCTCGCGCTGCGTAGTCGCCGAGGCCCGACGAATAGGTGCCTGCCAACTCATAGTGACCGGCCTCGGGCACCGTGACCGCGACGGGGTCGATGCCTCGGGCAACCAACATGCAGCGTTCGGCCGCCCGGGCAACCAGTCCGTTGGCGGTCGGGAAGGGGCGCAGGATGGCGAGCTCGGCATGGACGACCGCCGCGACCACGAGACCGGGCGCCTTGGTCGGGCGGGTCAGGTTCTGGGCCAGGGCGCTCAGCCGCTCCCACATCTCGTCCGCGCCCGGGGCCGGCGGCAGGCCCGGGATGTCGTCCGGCACCGGTTCGCGACTGGTCCGGAGATGACCCAACTGGTCTTCCGGCCCCAGATCGGCCGCGGCCAACTGGTGCAGTCTGGTCCAGACCTGCACCGGGGCGGTGTCCGTCCGGGGCGCGAGCCGCATCAGCTCGCCGGTGATCCGGACCGCGCCGGTCGCCAGTCCGTCCGCGGCTCCTCGCCGTACCTCGTCGAGGGTCGCCGGGCTGCCGGCCAGGGCGGCCGAGGCGTGCGCGCCGCGGAGCAGCGCCTCGGCGGTGACGTCCGAGCCGACCTTGCGCAGACCACGGTCCCGGAGCAGTACGTCGACCGCGTCGCGGGCCGCCCGCGCCGCCGACCCGACCCCCTCGAGACCGCCTAGTGGCTCGAACACATCAGCACTCATAGCTGCACCCTAGGATGACGTGGCATGGCGCTCGGCACCGTCCCCAAGTTCAGCATCGTGGTCCCCTGTCACGCCTCCCGGGCGTGGTTGCGGTCGTGCCTGGACTCGGTGCTCGGTCAGTCGTTCACCGACTTCGAGATCATCGGGGTGGATGACGCCGATCTGGACGGCTCCGGCCGGATCCTGGACGAGTACGCCGCGGCCGATCCGCGGGTCCGGGTGCTGCACCTGGACGAGAACGTCGGTCTGGGCCTGGCCCGGAACGCCGGGCTGAAGGAGTGCCGCGGGGACTACGTGCTGTTCCTGGACGCCGACGACCTGTACCTGCCGGGCTCGCTGGAGGCGATCGCGACCCGGATCGACGCGACCGACCGGCCGGACATCCTGCTGTTCGACTACGAGCGGATCTTCTGGGACGGCCGGGTGGTCCGCAACCAGCGGCACGACGCCTTCGCCGGCCACGGCGCCGGGGTGTTCACCGCGGCCGAGCGGCCGATCTTCCTGACCTTCCTCGAGGTGGTCTGGAACAAGGCCTGCCGGCGGGACTTCCTGACCCGGCACGGCTTCGCGTTCACGGCCGGGTTCTACGAGGACGCGCCCTGGACCTACTCGACCATGCTGACCGCCGAGCGGATCGCCACCCTGGACCGGGTGGTCGTTCACTACCGGCAGCACCGCACCGGCGGCAACATCCACGCCACCGGCGGCCGCCGGCAGTGGGACATCTTCGACCAGTACGACCGGGTGCACGCGTTCATCCAGTCCGACCCGGAGCTGGCCGGCTGGCGGCGGTTCGCGTTCGACCGGTCCCTGGACCACATCCTCGCCGTCCTGGCGAAGCCGGAGCGGGTCGCGCCGGACGACCGGGCCGACTTCTTCCACGCGGCGCACGCCTTCGCCAAGCGCTGGAAGCCGGAGGGCTACAACACCGACCGCACGGGCCGCGGGTTCAAGCGCTGGATGCTCATCCACGACGACTACGCGACGTACTCCACGCTCAAGCTGAGCGCCAAGATGCTGCAGGTCCAGAACCCGCGCAAGGCGGTCGGCAAGCTCCGGCACCGCGGCAAGCTCGACCCGAACCTGGCCGCGTACTGCTCCTACTGGTTCAAGCAGTACGCCTGCAACCCGCGGGCGATCTACGAGAAGGCGGCCGAGCTGGCGCCGCAGCTGCGCGGGGTCTGGGTGGTCGACGCCGACCACCTGCACGTCGTCCCGGAGGGAGTCGAGTACGTCGTCGCGGGCTCACCGGCGTACCAGAAGCTGCTCGACAAGGCGACGTACTTCATCAGCAACATGAATTGGCCGAAGGAGCTGGAGAAGCGGGAGGGGCAGATCCACCTGCAGACCCAGCACGGGACACCGCTCAAGACGATGGGGACCGACCTGCGGCACTTCCCGGAGGCCGGCCGGGACCTCGACCTCGACGAGCTGATGCGGCAGACCGACCGCTGGGACTTCAACCTCTCGGCGAACCGGTACTCCTCGGAGATCTGGGAGCGGACCTACCCGGCGTACTTCGAGGAGCTCGAGTACGGCTTCCCTCGGAACGACCGGCTGCTCAACGCGAGCCTGGACGAGGTCCGCGCGATCCGGGCCGGGTTCGGCTTCGACGACTCGCACCTGGTGGTGCTGTACGCGCCGACGTTCCGGGACGGGGTCGACTCGGTGCGGCTGCCGACCGGCCTGGTCGATCTGGGCGGGACCGGCATCCACCTCGACCTGGACCGGCTGGCCTCCTCGGTCGGCGACCACGGCCGGGTGCTGGTGCGGACGCACTACTCGCTGTCGGCGACGCCCGAGGTGCACTCGGGCAAGGTGATCGACGTGTCCCGGCACCCGCGCGTCGAAGACCTGATGCTGGCGGCCGACGTGCTCATCTCGGACTACTCCTCCATCACCTTCGACTACGCGAACCTGGACCGGCCGATCGTGCTGCTGGTCGAGGACCAGACCTTCTACGACGGCCGCCGCGGCACCTACTTCGACATCACCGAGTTCCCGCCCGGCCTGGTCGCGCGGTCGCCCGAGGAGCTGCTGGCCGGCCTGCGGTCCGGCGCGTTCGCCTCGCCGGAGGCCGCCAAGCACCGGCATCTCTACCGGGAGAAGTTCTGCGAGTTCGACGACGGCCGCGCGGCCGAGCGCGTCGTACGGCGGGTGTTCCTCGGCGAGACCGACGTGCCGCCGATCACGCCGCTCGCGGAGCGCAGCCCGGCACCCTCGGCGCACTTTCGTGCATAATGGCTGACATGTCGATCAGCCTGGAGTCCGCGAGCGCCCTGCGCCTGCGCCTCAGCCTGCGACGACGACGCACTGTGTGAACACCTCATCCGTCGTTCCAGTGCGTCTACTTCAAAGGACCTGTGATGTCCGCTGTTCTGCCTGTCCTGGCCACCAGACTGTCCACCGCCGCCGCGGCTGCCTTCGGCTCGTCGTACGGCGACCTCGACCCTGAGCTGCGGTCGGCGACCAAGCCCGAGTTCGGCCACTACCAGAGCAACCTCGCGCTGCGGCTCGGCAACGCCCTCGGTCAACCGCCGCGGGCGGTCGCCGTACGCCTGGTCGAGGCGCTCGACGTCGCGGACCTGTGCGAAACGCCTTCCATCGCTGGGCCCGGCTTCATCAACCTGACGCTGAACCAGTCGACGCTCGCCGCCGCGGTCAACCAGCCGCAAGCCTTCACGCCAAGGAACCAGCGGGTGGTCGTCGACTACTCGCAGCCGAACGTCGCGAAGCAGATGCACGTCGGCCACCTCCGGTCGACGGTCATCGGCGACGCGCTCTGCAACGTCCTGCAGTACGTCGGCTACGACCTGGTCCGGCAGAACCATGTCGGCGACTGGGGCACGCAGTACGGCATGATGATCGAGCAACTCCTGAGTGAGGACCTCGCCGCGGAAGCCCTTGATCTGGAGGGTTTGCAGCTGCTGTACGAGCGGAGCCGGAAGCACTTCGATGCCGACGGCGCCTTCGCCGACCTGTCCCGGGCCCGGGTCGTCCTGCTGCAGTCGGGCGATCCGGAGACGCGGGCGATCTGGCGGCGGATGGTCGAGGTTTCGCTCGACGACTTCGACCAGGTCTACGCGCTGCTCGGCTCCAAGCTGACGCGGGACGACGTGGTCGGCGAGAGCGCCTACAACGACGACCTGCCGCGGATCGTCGACGAACTGCTGGAGAAGGGTCTGCTGACCGAGTCCGACGGTGCGCTGTGCGCGTTCCTGCCGGGATTCAGGGGCCGGGACGGGCAGCCGCTGCCGGTGATCGTGCGGAAGTCCGACGGCGGGTTCGGCTACAGCGCGACCGACCTCGCCGCCGTCCGGCACCGGGTGTCGACGCTGCACGCCGACCGGATCGTGTACGTCGTCGACCACCGGCAGGCTCTGCACTTCGAGCAGATCTTCACACTCGCCCGGATCGCAGACTGGTTGCCGTCGACAACGACTGCGGAGCACGTCGGCTTCGGGACCGTGCTCGGCCCGAACGGGAAGCCGTTCAAGACCAGAGCCGGCGGCACGGTCAAGCTGACCACTCTGCTCGACGAGGCGGTCACCCGGGCCGACGCCCTGCTCGAAGGGCGGGAGGGCATCGACCGGCAGGCCACGGCGAAGGCCGTCGGGATCGGAGCAGTCAAGTACGCCGACCTGTCCAGCGACCGGGGCAACGACTACGTGTTCGACCTGGACCGGATGGTCGCGATGACCGGCAACACCGGTCCGTACCTGCAGTACGCGCACGCCCGGCTGACCAGACTGCTGTCCAAGGCCGGTACAAGCCACGACCAGGTCACCCAGCTTAAGGACCCGGCCGAGCAGCAGCTGGCGCTGCTACTGACCGGCTTTGCGGACGTCGTCGTACAGGTGGCCGAGACGCTGCAGCCGCATCGGCTCTGCACCTATCTGTACGACGTCGCGACCGCACTGTCGGCGTTCTACGAGCTGTGCCCGGTGCTGACCAGCGAAGGCGAGACCAGAGCAAGCCGGATCGCGCTCTGCACGGCGACCCGGAAGGTGTTGCACGATGGACTGGGCCTGCTCGGCATAGCGGCCCCGGACGCCATGTGACTCTTCAGGAGGTTGCCCATGCTGCCGTGGTCCGCGGATCTGGCCGGCCGGTTCGAGCAGACGACGTACACCAGCGAGTTGCTGCGCGGGAACCCGCTCGGTGACCCGCATGAGCGGCCGGTGCTCGTCTACCTGCCGCCCGGGTACGACGACTCCGACCGGCGCTACCCGTCGATCTACGTGACGATGGGGTACACCGGTCACCTCGGGATGCTGTTCAACCGGACGGCGTTCCGGCAGCCCTGGCCGGAGTTGGTCGACGCGCTGTTCGCGACCGGCGACGTGCCGCCGGCGATCGTCGTGTTCGTCGACACCTGGACGAAGTACGGCGGCAGCCAGTGCCTCGACTCCCCCGGCACCGGGCAGTACCACTCGTACCTGTGCGAGGAGATCGTCCCCTGGGTCGACGCGACGTACCGGACCGTCGCCGACCGCGACCACCGGGCGATCACCGGTAAGTCCAGCGGCGGCTACGTGGCCATGGTGACGCCACTGCTGCGACCGGACGTCTTCGGCGCCCTGGCCACGCACGCCGGCGACGCGGCCTTCGACCTGTGCTACCGGCCCGAGTTCCCCGAGCGCGCACGGACACTGCGGGACAAGTACGACGGCAGCTACGACAAGTTCTTCGAGTCGGTGGCGACCCGGATCGGGCGGACCACTGACGAGGACCTGCACCTGATGGAGATGTACGGCTACGCGTCGGCCTACTCCGCCGAACCGGACGGGAAGGTGCTGCTGCCGTTCGACGAACTGGGTGTGCTGATCCCGGAGGTCTGGGCGCGCTGGCTGTCCCGCGACCCCGTCGAGATGGTCCGCGAACCGCAGTACGCCGACGCGCTGCGCTCGCTGCGGGCGGTGTGGATCGACGCCGGCCGGCAGGACGAGTTCTACTTGGACCTCGGCGCGACTGCGTTCCGTCGGGCAGCCGGAAGGGCAGGTTTCCCCGACGATCGGCTGCACTTCGAGCTGTTCGAGGGCACCCACGGCGGGATCGAGTTCCGCTACCCGATGGCGATCGGCTGGCTGGCCGAACGGCTGCAGTAATTCGGGTGCCCGGATCGCGAGGCACGCCGTACCTTCGAACCATGAGCTGGCCGGAGGGGATCGAGGCGCGCCCGATCGACAAGGGTGACGCGGACGCGTGGGCGGAGTTGCTGGCCGCCAAGGAGAAAGTCGACCAAGAGGGGGAGAACTACGACGCCCAGGACCTGATCGACGAACTGGAGGACCCGCACCTCGATCCGGCGCTGGACACCATCGGCCTGTGGGCCGACGGCCGGATGGTCGGGTACGGCAAGCTGCATGCCCCCGAGGGCCTGGTCGAGATCGACCGGGTCACCACCGAGGGCACGGTCCATCCGGAATGGCGCCGGCGCGGCATCGGCTCGGCTCTGATGCCGTGGCTGATCAAGCGGGCCGGCGAGCTGCACGTGGCCCGGCACCCGCAGGCGCCGGGTGAGGTGACCGGCAACCGGATCAACACGAACGTCGGCGCCGAGCGGCTGTTCCAGAAGTTCGGCTTCGAGGAGCGCCGGTACTTCTTCGACATGAAGCGCCCGCTGGACCAGCCGGTGCCGGAGGTCGCGCTCGCGGACGGGCTGCGGATCGTCCCGTTCGACCTGGCGATGAACGAGGCGCTGCGGGTGGTTCACAACGACGTGTTCGCCGACCACTGGGGTTCGACCCCGCGCGACGCGGACAGCTGGAACACCTGGTTCACGGGTGCGCGGGCGTTCCGCGGGGAGTCGTCGTACGTCATCCTCGACGGCGATGCGATCGCGGCCTACGTGCTCGGGTACGAGTACGAGGCCGACACGGAGGCGACCGGGATCCGGGAGCTGTACATCGGCCAGGTCGGGACCATGAAGGCCTACCGCGGCCGCGGTCTGGCCGGCGTGGCACTGGCGAAGGTGCTGACCGAGGCGGCCAAGGCCGGCTACCAGCGGTCCGCGCTTGGCGTGGACGCGGACAACCCGACGGGCGCCCTGGGCCTGTACGAGCGGCTCGGCTACTCGGTGTCGTCCAAGTGGACCAGCTACGGCCTGCCGATCTGACCTCAAGGGGTACGCCAATGACCGGCGCACCCCCTGGGGGTTCTCAGATGTGCGAGTCGACCATCACCGGCTCAGGCGAGCGCTCGATCGGACCGCGGCGGAACCAGGTCCACGGGCGGACGCTGAGGATGATCACCGTCAGGCTCAGCGCGGCGTAGACGAGCGAGCCGACGAAGGCTGCGTGCACGCCGTCGGTCAGCACCTCGCGCGGAGCGGCCGACGTCGAGTTGCGGCTCGCCGTACCGAAGATGGTGACCAGGATGCCGAGGCCGAGCGCGCCGCCGACCTGCTGGACCACGTTCAGCATGCCGGACGCGGCGCCCGAGTCCTCCGGTGCGACGCCCGAGATGGCCCGGCCGACCAGCGGGATGAAGATCATCCCGGCGCCCAGGCCGAACAGCAGCATCGGCCCGACCACATCGGCCAGGTAGGTGCTGCGAGCATCCAGTCGGGTCAGCCACACCGTGCCCAGAGTCACGAGTACCGACCCGGTCAGCATCAGCTTGCCGCCGTCGATCCGGGCGACCAGCCTCGGCACGATCCGGGACGAGGCGAACAGCAGACCGGTCAGCGGCAGGAAGGCGAGACCGGCCGCCAGCGGGCTGAGCTCGAGCACACCTTGCAGGTACTGCGTGAGGAAGAAGAACATCCCGAACATCGTCCCGACCACCAGCAGCATGGTCAGGTACGACGCCGAGCGGTCAGCCGACCGGAACAGCCGCAGCGGGACGATCGGGTGGCTGACCCGGCGCTCGATCAGCACGAACGCGACCAGCAGCACCACGCCGACCGTGAACGCGGCCAGCACCTCGGCCGACGTCCAGCCGACCTCGGCGACCCGGATGAAGCCGTAGACGAGCGAGGTGATGCCGAGCGTCGAGGTGAGCGCGCCGGCCACGTCGAACCGGCCGGTCTCCGGCTCGGTCTCGGTCAGCACCTGCCGCGCCGCGATGACGAGTCCGATGCCGATCGGCACGTTGATGAACAGACCCCAGCGCCAGGACACCCAGTCCGTCAGCATGCCCCCGAGCACCAGGCCGACGCTGCCACCACCGGACGACACCAGGCTGTAGTAGCCGAGCGCCTTCATCCGTTCCGGACCTTCGCGGTAGGTGAGCATGAGCAGGGTCAGGGCGGCCGGGGCCGCGATGGCGCCACCGATGCCCTGCAGGACACGGGCGGCGAGCAGGAGCTCGGCGTTCGGGGCGAGGCCGCCGAGCAGGGAGGCGAGCGTGAAGACGCTCACGCCCGTGACGAACACGCGGCGGCGGCCGAGCAGGTCGCCGGCCCGGGCGCCGAGCAGGAGCAGGCCGCCGAACGCGAGCGCGTAGGCGTTCTGCACCCAGGACAGGCTGGAAGGGCTGAAGTCGAGGGCTTGCTGGATCTTCGGCATCGCGATGTTCACCACGGTGCCGTCGAGGATGACCATCAGCTGGGTGATCAGGATGACCGCGAGGACGACCCCCGGCCGCCGCGCGGGCGAGCCGGCAGCGGCGCCGGCCGGGCCTGAGGTTGTTGCCGACATATTGCTCCTTACCCCGAAGGGGTTACAGTTGAGAGAGAAAGCGGAGCGCTCCTCCGGATACAATACGGAGGCTGCCTCCGCTTTAGCAAGCGATATTCTCGGTGAACTTTGTGCGGAGCCCCCGCTACGGACAGTGAGGAGGCCGGATGGCGCCGACACCCCTGCCGTCGACGCGGCCGACCCGTGCCGACGCGGCGCGGAACTACGACCTGCTGGTCACCGCCGCCCGGGAGGCGTTCGCCGAGCACGGCACCGACACCTCGCTCGAGGAGATCGCCCGCCGGGCCGGCGTCGGCATCGGCACGCTCTACCGCCGGTTCCCGAACCGGGTCGCGCTGCTCGAGGCGGTCTACATCGACGAGATCCAGTCGGTCTGCGACCGGGCGTACGACTTCGACCGGGAGCTCGAGCCGTTCGAGGCGCTGGCCGCCTGGCTGCGCAGCTTCGTCGGGTACGGCCTGTCCAAGAAGTCCCTGGCCAGTGAGCTGACAGTTGCTCTAGGCAAGGACTCGCCGTTCTTCCAGTCCTGCAAGGTGAACGTGCAGGAGGCCGGGCAACTGCTGCTGGACAAGGCGAAGGCGGCCGGCGAGGTCCGGCCGGAGCTCGAGCTGATGGACATCATGCGGCTGGTCGGGGGGATCAACATGGGCCGGGACATGGAGCCCGAGCAGGCCCACCGGCTGCTCGACATCGTCCTCTGCGGTCTCAGGCCCGCGTCCGCCTGACCTCGGCCAGCGACGGGTTCGCGGCGTCTCGCTCGGTGTAGGTGAGCCGCTCCCGCGGGAACGGCCAGTAGATCGCAAGCTCGGGGTCGAACAGGTCCACCGTGACGCGCTCCGGCGACCAGTACTCGTTCACCAGGAAGTTGTAGACGGTGTGCGGCTCCAGCGTGCAGAACGAGTTGCCGACGCCGCGTGGGACGTAGAGCGCCTGCCCGGCGTCGAGCTCGAACGTCTCCACCCGGCCGAAGGTCTCACCGGCACGCAGGTCGACGATCGCCGCGAACACCCGGCCCACCGACGGCGACAGGTACTTGTCCCAGGGCTCGGCGTGAATTCCGCGGGTGACGCCGGGCTCGGCCAGGTACAGCACGTTGTGCTGCCGCACCTCGAAGTGTGGCATCCCGGCGGCCTCCAGCTTGGCGGCGTGGAAGCTCTCCTTGAACCAGCCGTCGTCGTTCGGCTGGACGTCCAGATCGATCCGCAGCACACCGGGGATCGTCATCGGCGCACCTGCCGGCGGGCCTCGAGCTGCGCCTGGTCGGCGGCGGTCAGACCTGCGTCCCAGCCGGCGCCGTTGGTGATCCTGGTCCGCCGGGTCGTGGTCCTCGGGAACAGCCTGGTGAACAACGCATCCACCTGCTCCTCCCGTTTCGTCAGCACCGGCAGCAACCGGTCCGCGTCCTCCTCCGGTACGGCGGCCTGAGTCGCAGCCGTGGTCGCCTGCAACCGCTCCCCGATCCGCTGCGCGTACGCCATCAGGAACGACTGCCGGAAGGACCTGGTCCGGGATTCGCCGCGCCGCCCAATGTGTTTGCCTGCGGCAAGCATCGCGCGGTTGGCCTGCACCAGCAGGGAGGTGCTGAGAATCTCGGTGAGCTGCAGGTCCAGCTCGGCGCCGACGATGGAGACCACAGCGAGGTCGTCGATCACGACCGTCCGGCACCGGTTCGCCGACGCGACCGCGCCGACCAGTTGCGCCTTGGCCGACACGTACGGCGTGTCGACCCAGATCCGGCGGCCGGCGGAGTCGTCGGGGATCTCCACCGCCGGGTCGGCCTCGACCAGGGCGCGGTCGAGGGAGAACTTCGCCATCAGCTCCTGCGCCTTGCCGGACAGCGCCTCGGCCTCGTCCGGGAACTCGGTTGCCTCCGCCTTTGCGAGCAGTCCCCGGATCCGCGCGAGCACCTTCCCGTTCGCCGGGACCACGGGCTTGGTGGCCTGGTTCGCCGTACCCGGCAGGGAATAGAGACGAGCCAGGATCGGAAGTGATTGGAGGAAGCCGGCGAGGGACAGGGCGTGGTGGAGGGTGAGGTAGCGGCCGACTCGAGCCGCTGCTGCCCAGGCGGTGAGGCTCAGCTCGGTGAAGGGTTGCGAGACTCCCAAGTCCGTCAACTGGTCGAGCCAGCGTGGGTCGATGGTGGTGACGCGATAGCCCTGGTGCTCCGCGGAGATCGCTGCCAGCAGCAACGGTTCGATGCCCGGATCCAGCTCGCGCCGTCCGTGCTGGACGACGTCGGCCGGGGACCAGCCGCGCTGCCAAGTGGCCCGGAGCAGACCGATCAGAAACCCTTGCAGGCAACGGTCCACCTGCGCCTGGTCGCGCTCGTCGTACGCACCCAGGCGGGCCAGTTGCTGGTCGGCCCGATCGTCGCGCACGGCAACGATCGACGCCGCAACCGGCAACAATCGAAGGATCTCCTCATCACTCACGCGGTCGAGTCTGACACTCAACGAAGTTGTCACTCAAACGCGATGCGGAGCCCTTGTGGAAAACCGGCGCTTTCTTAAGCCTGTCTGAAGACAGCGCGCGAAGATCTGCCCAAAAGGCCGCTGTCTCACGGGAGGCAGGCGCCTAGCCTGACAGCAGCACAAATCGGGGAGGGGAATCAATGACTCAGCTTGCGGAAGCCGGCTTCGACGAACTACGCGCGGCTCTGACGGGCAGCGTGCTCGGACCGGGCGAGGACGGGTACGACGACGCCCGGCGGCTGTGGAACGCACAGCACGACCGGCGCCCGGCGGTGATCGCCCAGGTGCGGTCCGCCGAGGACGTCGCCGCCGCCGTCCGGTTCGCGGTCGCGCAGGGACTGGAGATCGCGGTTCGCGGCGGCTCGCACAGCATGTCCGGCGCGTCGTCGGTCGATGACGGCCTGATGATCGACCTGAGCGGGATGAACCAGGTCACGGTCGACGTGGAGGCCCGCCGGGCCCGGGTCGGCGGCGGCGCGCTGCTGCGTGACCTCGACGCGGCGACCCAGCCGCACGGTCTCGCCGTACCGGCCGGGATGGTCAGCCACACCGGTGTCGGCGGGCTCACGCTCGGCGGCGGGATGGGCTGGCTGAGCCGCCAGCACGGGCTCAGCATCGACAACCTGGTGTCGGTCCGGATCGTCACCGCGGACGGCAGCATCCTGCGCGCCTCCGAGGACGAGAACCCGGACCTGTTCTGGGCCGTCCGGGGTGGTGGCGGCAACTTCGGCGTGGTGACGGAGTTCGAGTTCCGGCTGCACCCGGCCGGGCCGATGGTCAACTACGGCCTGGTGTTCTGGGGCCTGGAGCAGGGCGTTGACGTGCTCCGGCTGGCCCGGGAGCTGATCCCGAGCCTGCCGCCGACGTTCACCGTCGTACCGGCCTGCCTGAACGCGCCGCCGGCGCCGTTCGTGCCGGAGCAGCACCACTTCCAGCCGGGCTACGGCCTGGTGGTGGTCGGGTTCGGCACGCCGGCAGAGCATGCGGAGGTGCTGGAGCGGATCCGCGCCACGTTGCCGCCGCTGTTCGAGTTCGCGACGCCGATGCCGTACGTCGCTCTGCAGCAGTCGCTGGACGAGGCGAACGGCTGGGGCCACTACTGCTACGAGAAGGGCACCTACCTCGAGGAGCTGTCCGACGGCGCCATCGAGGTCATCACCGAGCACGTGCCGAAGAAGAACTCACCGCTGTCGGCCGTGCTGTTCTACCGGCTCGACCACGCGTACTCGTCGGTCGCCGACGACGCGACCGCGTTCGGTGGCGGGCGGACGGACCGGTACGCGGTGTTCGCGATCGCGCAGACCCCGGTGCCGGAACTGCAGGACGCCGAGATCGCCTGGGTGCGGGGGTTCTGGGACGCCCTGCAGCCGCACGCGGTCAACATCGGCAGCTACGTCAACGGCATGACGGACTACGACGAGGCTCGGCTGCGGGCGTCGTACGGCGATACCAAGTACGAGCGGCTGGTCGAGATCAAGCGAAAGTACGACCCGGCCAACGTGTTCCACCGGAACCAGAACATCAAGCCCTGAGGCCGGCTCCTGGTCCGTCGGCGGCGTCAGATCGAGGCGGCGCCGTCGACGACCAGGACCTGGCCGTTGATGTTGGTGGTGTCGAGCAGCAGCATCCGGACCACCGGCACGACGTCGTCCGGCTCGGTCAGGTGGCCGGTCGGCGTCCGGCGGACGATCTGGTCGAGCTGGGTCTGGCCGAGCACCGCGGACATCTCCGAGGCGAAGAAGCCGGGCGCGACCGCGTTCGCGAGCACCCGGCCGCCGAGCTCGCGGGCCAGCGAACGGGTCGCCGCGTCCATCCCGCCCTTGGTGGCGGAGTACGCGACCAGGCCTGGGTAGCCACGCTGGCCGCAGATCGAGGTGACGTTGACGATCCGGCCCTTCAGGCCCTTCGTGAGCATCCGGCGCAGTACGAACCGGGTCAGGATCAGCGGCGAGGTCAGGTTGGTCTGGATGATCTCGGCCAGGTGGTCGGCCTTGGTGTGGACGTGCAGCGAGTCCTGGCCGATCGCGGCGTTGTTGACCAGGCCGTCGATCGGGCCGAGGGTCGCCTCGACCGCCTTCACGAACTCCTGACCGGCCGCGGCGTCGTTGACGTCGACGGAGCCGTAGTACAGGTGGTCCGGGTACTTCTCGCCGAGGGCGGTCAGCTCCGGGGTCACGGTCCGGGCGAAGGCGGCCACCTTCAGCCCGGCGGCGAGCAGGTCGGTGACGATCGCCAGCCCGAGGCCGCGGGACCCACCCGACACCAGGACGACCGACGCGGGCGGGACCACGCTGGATTCAGACTTCACTCTTGAGCGTCTCTTTCTGCGGGATCTCGTCGAGGAACCGGATCCGCCGCGGTACGCCGTAGTCCGGCAGCCGGCTCGAACACCACTGGACCAGGTCGGAGTCGGTGATCGGGCCGAGCGCTGGGTTAGGCACCACTTCGGCGGCGACCATCCGCCCGACCAGCGGGGCCTTGCGGGCGAACACCCGCGCCCAGGAGACGCCCGGGTGACCCATCAGCACGTTGCGGACGATGCCGGCCGAGACCTTCGAGCCGCCGACGTTGATCTCGTCGGTGTCGATCCGGCCGGTGATCAGCACCCGGTCGCCCTCGAACTCGACGCGGTCACCGGTGTGCACCGCGCCGACCAGTCCGGCGCCGTGGTGCGGCGAGCGGATCACCAGCTCGTCGCCGTCCAGCGACAGCATCGGGCGGTCCGGATCGGGCTTGCGGTCCAGCCACTCGCGCGGGAACCCGGACTGCCCGTCGTGCACCACGATCGACGCCCCGACCTCGGACGACGCGTAGATCCAGGAGATGCGGGCCTTCGGGAAGAGCTCGCGCAGCTGGTCCAGGATCGCCTGGTCCACCGGTTCGCCGCCGAGCGTGACCTGCTCCAGCGGTACGTCGGCCAGCGCATCGGCATCGCGGTAGATCGCCTGACGCCAGAAGGTCGGCGTACCCGAGGCGGCGGTGACACCGTGCTCGGCGGCGATCGCCGGCCAGTCCTCCAGCTCGTCGGGCTCGATCACGACCAGGCCTTGATCGGCGTGGGTCAGTGAGAGCGTGACGACCTGCCACCACGCATAGGTGCCGGGTGAGTACGGCAGGAGCCACGTGCGCGGCGGCTGCTCGCCGGTCACGGTCGTCAGGGTCTCGAGGGTGTGGCCGATGCGCCTGGGCCGACCGGTCGAGCCCGAGGTGAGAAGCCAGGCGCGGCCGGATTCCTCGACCCGCTTGAGCTTCGCCGGTGTCACGTCGCCCTCGGGCAGCACGATGGCGAAGCCGGACTCGCCCAGCTCCTCGCGCATGCGCTCGTCGACACGGGTGCGTGTCGCCACCAACAGCTCGGTGCCGTGCACCGCGTGGTGGCGCAGGGCGGCCAGCGCGTCCGCACCGTTGTCGACCAGCACGGCGGCCGGCGACGGAAGTTGCGGAAGCTTGTGCAGGGTCCGCCAGGTCAGGCTCTTCCCGGCGACGACAACCGTGTTGTCGTCACCGATGAGGGCGGTGCTCCGGCGCCGCGTGGTCACGCCGACTGGAGGTGCTCGATGAAGTCCAGCACGTCGCCGACAGTGGCGATCCGGCGCAGCCCGGGGGCATCGAAGTTCAGCTCGTCACCCAGCTCGTCCTCGACCCGGAGGGCCAGCTCGGAGAAGTCCAGCGACCGGAAGCCGATCTCGCGGAGATCGGCGGTGTCGTCGCCCGGCAATGTTCGTCCTTGCGCCGTCATCACCTCGCCCATCAACTCCCTGACCCTGCCGCGTGCTACCGAAGTCATGAGGCCAAAGCCTAGCTGGTGCGTTCGGCGGCTCAGGGCGGCTGATCGGCGGCGCGACGTCGTACGAAGGCCTTGAAACGTTTGACCCGGCTGGAGATCTCCCAGCCGATCAGGGCGATCAACGGCGCCGCGGCGGCGACCGCCGCGAGCACGATCCTTTCCTCGACCGGCAGGCCGGCAATATGCAGAGCGGGCGAGCATCGGACCTCCCGTCTGACCTGGGAGATTACCGAGTGTAAAGATGAACTTCCGTGCGGTAAACGGCTCGCCGCCTGCCAGTGCGAATCCCGCGACTCATACACTTCTGCGGGTGATCAGAGTCGGGCGGAGCAAGCGCGTGCCCACCGCCCGAGGCCGGCGGGTGGCGCGCGGTCGTGGGGCGCGGGTGGCCGCGATGGTGAGCCTGCCGGTGCTGCCGCTGGCCTGGTTCGTCGCGTTGCAGGAGCATCCGCCGTGGATGCCGGGCGCGTACCTCGGCTACCTGCTGCTGGTGATCGCCGTACCCGGCACGATGTTCTGGCGGCGGCTCACCGGCGGCACCGGGTGGTTCACGACCGACGTCGTCCTCGGTACGGCGTTCGGGCTGGCCGTCGAGGCGTTGCTCTACCCGCTCGGGATGGTGTTCAGCATGCCGCTCGCGGCGCTGCTGATGCCTGCGCTGGCGTTCGGCATGGTTCGCGCACTGCCTCGGCGCAAGCTGCCCGAGCGTCCGACGCCGTGGTGGGCGATTGCGGGCGGCATGGCTGCGGTCGGTGTGGCGGCCGCGTGGTTCGTGCGGGTCGGCTCGCAACTGATCCCGCTGAACGGGCCGAGTGCGCTGCGGCCGAACTCGGACGCACCACACAGCCTCGCACTGGCTGCCGAGCTGACGCACCACTTCCCGGCGAGGGTCCCGTACGCCGACGGCAAGTCGCTGACCAGCCACTGGGCCGCGTACGACCACATTGCGTCTTCGCACTGGATCACGAGTGTTCCGCTCGATGTGCTGACGCACCGGATGGTGCCGTTCGCGTTGCTCTTGCTGACCGTGCTGGGAGCCGGCGCGGTCGGCATGCTGCTGACTGGGCGCGCTGTCGCCGGGCCGATCGCAGCCGGGCTCACTGTGTTGGCCGGCGATCTTGCTGCTTGGCCGTGGAGCGTGTCGGACCGGCTGTTCACCGAGACCCCGTTCTCGCTCGGCCAGCTGACCAATCCGCCGCAGGCGTTCTCCACGGTGTTACTGCTACCGCTGATCGCGGTCACTGCGGTGCTGTTGCGACGCAAGCCCGGTCAGACGCGTGCACAGCTCTTTGGGCTCTTTGTTGCGGCTGGCGTGCTTGTTGCTGCTCTTGCTTTGACCAAGGCGACCACGCTGCCGGTCTACGCCGCTGGGCTTGCTGCAGCTTGGGTCTACCTGACTGTCCGGGCTGGTCGGCTCAACCTGCGTGCGCTCGTGCTTGGTGTGGGTGTGGCGGCCGCGTATGCGCTGGCATTCTTCGTCGTACTGGGTGGTGCGTCGTCCAGCGTGATGTTCGACCCGGGTGCGACGTTCGAGTACATGGCCGAGCGGATGGGCGGTAGTGGGTCCACGGTCGCCGTGATTGCTGCGGTGGTCGCGATCGGGTGGCTCATGCCGGCTGCCGGTGCGCTGCTGATCCGGCGACGGCTGCCACGTGATCCGATGCCGGTGTTCCTCGTCGTTGGGTTCCTGGCGGCGCTGGCGGCTGGAGCGTTGCTGTACGACGACGGACAGGCTCAGCTGTTCTTCGTCCGCACTGGCTTCATCTACGGCGTCCTGCTCGCAACCTGGGGACTCGGGTCGCTGGAGCGGCGTCAGTACTGGGTTGCCGCGATCGCACTGCTCATCGGGGTCGCCGCGATCTACTGGGGTCGCTACCGGTCCCCGTCGTCGTGCACGTCGGAGAGCTGCTTCGGTCAGGGGCTGGCGGTGGCTCTGGCGATCGCGGTGCTCGGCATCGGCGTGTTCGGGCTGATCTTGCGCGGCAAACGTCGTACCTGGGCTGTCATCGCGGTCTCGGTCCTCCTGGGTACGACGGTGTCGCCGACGGCGGTGTCGTTGCGTGAGTTCGCCACGCCGTCGTTGACCGAGTACGAATCGATCGCGCCGGGCGGGATCGAAGCGGCGCGGTTCATCCGGCGCAACTCGGGGTCGGGCGACCTGATCGCGACCAACCTGCACTGCCACCGCGCCCGCGCGTCGCACTGCCTGACCGGCTCCTACTGGATCGCCGGGTACGCCGAACGCCGCGTGCTCGTGCAGGGCTGGGCCTACAAGACCAGAGTGGACGACACGTACCCGGACGGCGTGCAGAGCAGCTACTGGGACGCGGAGAAGCTGCGTCTGAACGACGAGGCGTTCACCAACCCGACGCGCGACGTACTGGAGACCCTGCGGACGCGGTACGGCGTCCAGTGGCTGCTACTCGACGACCGTGTCGGCGCCCCACCGAAGAACCTCGAGCGCCTCACCGAGCTCCGCTTCCACCTGGGCACGGTCCGCGTCTACCAGCTCTACCCACCCCCACCGGCCAACCCGTTCCCGACGACCACACCGTCCCCGACGGGCTCGCCGACCGGTTCCCCGACCGGGTCACCGACCCAGTCCCCGTCGACCCCGGGCCAGACCTTCCCGTCCCCGACGTTCCCGACCCAGACCCTCCCCACGCCGGTTGTCCCCGGCCAAACCTTCCCGACCACAGGCACCACCCCAACCTTCCCCACCGGCCCCCTCCCGACCCAGATCACCACCACACCAGGCATCCGAGTCCCCTGACCGCTCAGGGCCCGAGCAGCGCTGCCGGGACGACCGCGATCCCGTCGGCCCGCCGGTACGCCTCAGGTCCGGTGTAGACAACCACTGCATCCAGCAGGTCGTCGCCGATCTGATTCTTCAACCACAGCAGGTGTTTCACGTCGGCGTCACCGACGGAGGACGCCAACTTCACCTCGAACGCAAGCACCCGTTGATCGGCGCGCTCCACGATCAGATCGACCTCGTGGTCGCCGTTCCTCGTCCGCAGATGCCGAACGGATGCCTCCGCAGCCTGCGCGTACACCCTCAGGTCCAGGGTCACCAGCGCCTCGAACAACTGGCCGAGTAGGACACCGTCCCGAATCTGAGGCGGCCCCTTGATCGCCCCATCGAGCAGAGCCGGCGCATCTGCACCGAGCAAAGCCGCGGCCAGCGCCGGATCAGCCAACTGATGCTTGGGAGCGGACGCCAGCCGGTTGAGCCGGTTGCGCGTCGGCAGCCACGCTTCGACGGGCTCCAGCAGCCACAGCTGACTGAGCACATCCCGGTACGCGATGGTCGTCGTCTTCGCAGGCTTGTCGCTGTCACCGGCGGTCGCGGCGTCCAAAATCGCGTTGTACGACGTTGTTGTCGCGGTGGCCGCCGCATAGGCAGCCAACCAGGCTCGCAACGTGGCCGGCCGACGTACCAGGTGTCCGTGCTCCGGGAAGTCCCGCTCGACGATCCGTTCCAGGTAGCCCGCCAACTGCGCTCTGCGAGCACGGCCGGACAGCCGCCGGATCCCCGGGAAGCCCGACCGGACAATCTCTTCGGCGTACGCTTCCAGGTCCAGGTCCGACGTTCCTTCGACTGGTTCGCGAGCGCCGCTGAGCAGCGCGCGAAGGCTGACACGCGGTACTGCGATGCCGCGCTCAGCCAGAGACATCGGCCGCATGCGCAACCGGACGATCCGGCCGGCTCCCGAGTGGGTCGGAGTGTCGGCCGGACTCGCGCTGCCGGTGAGCAGGTACCGGCCCGGCTCGGCACCGCGGTCCACCGCCCGCCGGATCACATCCCACACCGGCGGGTGCAGCTGCCACTCGTCGACCAGGACCGGCGACGTGGCCCGCTCGAGCCGAGCCGGATCCGCCGCGAGCAGTTCCCGCTGGCCTGCCTCGTCGAGCGCGAACACGGTCTTGGCCCGGCGGACCGCAGTCTCGGTCTTGCCGACGCCTTTCGGACCGTCGAGCGTGATCGCGGGCAGGTCGGTCAGCAGGTCGTCCAGCTCGGCGTCGACGACTCGCCGCAGGTAGCCACTCACCGCGCTAGACTACCGTTAGCAGGACTCAAAGACTACCTTTAGCAGCTCTTTAACACTACCGTTAGCAAGTCAGCGCACGACCACGGCCGGGATTGGGAGGCTTTGGTTGGCGAGGCGGTCTAGGGCTGTGACTGTGTAGAGGTAGGGCTTGCCGGGGGTTGCGGTGGGGTCTGTGTAGGTGGGAGTGCGGGTGGTGGCGATCAGGTTGCGGGCGTCGGTGTCGGGGCAGTGGTCGCCGCCGGTGAGCTCCCGGCGGTAGATGGCGTACGACGTGGTGTCGGATGACGTACGGCGCCAGGTGAGCTCGACGCCGTCAGCGGTGCGAGTGGCCCGGACGGCGTGGACGGGGAGGGGTGCGCGGGAGTCCAGGTTGCGCATGGTGGGGATGAGGGCCGGGCGGGTGTACCAGATGTTGTTGAGCAGGGTGGTCGCACCGAGGCGGTCGGCGCGGACGTCCTTCGCGGAGAAGTAGACGTCGCCCTTGACCTCTGGGACCGCGGTGTTGAAGGCCAGTTGGTCACTCAGCTCGGCCGGGTCGGACCAGTCCGGCGACTGGGTCGACGTACCGACCTTGTACGTGGCGTGGCCGATGTAGAGGTGTACGTCGGTGCCGCGCACCTGCTCGGCCCACCACGGGACGATCTTGTTGTAGTCGGCCGGCGCGAACCCGCCGGCCCAGTAGACCTGCGGGACGATGTAGTCGATCCACTCCTCGCGCACCCAGCGCCGGGTGTCGGCGGAGAGGTCGTCGTACGTCTGCACGCCGGCAGTCGTGTCAGAGCCGAGCGGGTCGGTGCCCTTGTTGCGCCAGACCGCGAACGGCGAGATGCCGAACTTCACCCACGGCTTGGCGGCCTTGATCCGCTGCTGCATCTCCTGGACGAGCAGGTCGATGTTGTTCCGCCGCCACTCGGCCAGCGTCGGGAAGCCGGCGCCGTACTCCGCGTACGTCGCCGCGTCGTCGAAGACCTGTCCGGCCACCGGGTACGGGTAGAAGTAGTCGTCGAAGTGCACGCCGTCGATGTCGTAGTTCGCGACCGCGTCCATGATCGCGTCCTCGACCAGCTTGCGGGCGGCGGGGATGCCGGGGTTGTAGTAGAGCTTCCCGCCGTACGTGACCACCCAGTCCGGGTGCTGCCGCGCCGGGTGCGTCGGGACGAGCGCGTTGATGTCCGTGCCCATCGACAGCCGGTACGGGTTGAACCAGGCGTGCAGCTCGAGGTTGCGCTTGTGCGCCTCGGCGACGGCGAAAGCGAGCGGGTCGTAGCCGGGGTCGCCGCCCTGCTTGCCGGTCAGGTACTGCGACCAGGGCTCGACCTTGGACGGCCAGAACGCGTCCGCGGTCGGGCGGACCTGCAGGATCACGGCGTTGTGGCGCTGGCGGACCGCGTCGTCCAGCCAGCCGATCAGCTCGGCCTGCTGCTGGGCCGCGGTCAGACCGGTCTTGGACGGCCAGTCGATGTTCACGACCGACGCCACCCAGCTCGCCCGGAACTGCCGGAGCGGCGTGGATGCGCTGGGCTCGCACCGGTCATGAGGTGCGGGTACGGCGGACGCCGTACCGGTCAGACCGCTCAGCAACAGACCTGCCGCCACGCCGAGGACGCCCATGACTCGCCAGACTCTCATGTCACTCTCCGACCATCTTCGCCGATGAACTCGAAAGATGTTTACACACGAAGGGCGGTGCAGAGAAGACGCTGCGCCTCGTCGAGGTGCCGAACGCCCCTCGACGAGGCGCTAGGTTAGGTGCATGCTGCGCAGCGCCACTGAACGAGATGTCGACACGATCCGGCGGCTGCGGAACCAGCAGGCCAATCGCGACGTCAGCATCACCTCGCACGAGATCGGGGCGGACGAGCACGCCGCGTGGTGGGCGAAGGCGTCCGCCGACGCCAGCCGCCGGGTGCTGATCTACGAACGCGACGGCGCGACCGCCGGGGTCGTGAACTTCTTCGACCTCGAGGGATCCACGGCCGCCTGGGGATTCTTCCTCGACGCCGACGGCCTGGCCGAGCGCGGCGAGACGCTGCCGGCGTGGATCGAGGTGATGCGCGAGGCGACGTCGTACGCGTTCGACGTGCTCGGCGTCGACCTGCTCACCGGCGAGGTGCTGGAACACAACACCGTGGTCCGGCAGATGAACCGCCGGTTCCGCTTCACCGAGGGAACGCCAGAGACCCGGTACGCCGACGGCCGCGAGCTGACCGTGATTCCGATCAGCCTGCGCAAGCAGGACCGCAGACAGGGGAAGTAGATGAGCACCACGATCGACATCGGCGGCGTGCAGGTCGGTCCGGACCACCAGCCGTTCGTCATCGCGGAGATGTCGGGCAACCACAACGCCGATCTCGAGCGGGCGAAGGACATCGTCCGGGCGGTCGCGGAGTCCGGGGCGCAGGCGCTGAAGCTGCAGACCTACACCGCGGACACGATGACGCTCGACGTCGACCTGCCCGCGTTCCGGCTGCCGTCCGAACACGAACTGTGGGCCGACGCGCGCCTGTACGACCTGTACGCCGAGGCGAACACCCCCTGGGAGTGGCACGAGCCGCTGTTCGAGCTGGCCACGTCGCTCGGCCTGGTGGCGTTCTCGTCAGCGTTCGACCAGACCGCGATCGACTTCCTGGAGAAGCTGAACGTCCCGGCGTACAAGGTCGCCTCGAACGAGATCGGCGACCTGCCGCTGGTCCGCGGGATGGCGGAGACCGGCAAGCCGATCATCATCTCGACCGGCTCGGCGACGTTGACCGACATCGACGCCGCGGTCCGCGCGGCCCGCTCGACCGGCAACGAGCAGATCATCGTGATCTCGTGCACGGCGAGCTACCCGGCGCCGCCGGAGCAGTCCAACCTGCGCGCGATCCCGGTCCTCCGCGACGCGCTCGGCGTCCAGGTCGGCCTGTCCGACCACACTATGGGCATCGGCGCAGCGATCGCGGCCGTCGCCCTCGGCGCCACCGTCATCGAGAAGCACGTCACCCTGAAGCGCGACGACGGCGGCGTCGATTCGGCCTTCTCCCTGGAGCCGGGCGAGCTCGAGTCACTCGTCGAGAACACCCGCATCGCCCAGCTGGCCCTCGGCCAGCCGATCATCGGCCCCAAACAGGCCGAGCAGAACGTCCTCCGCTTCCGCCGCTCCCTGTACGTCACCAAGGACGTCCAGGCCGGCGACCTCGTCACCCCCGAAAACGTCCGCTCCATCCGCCCCGCCGGCGGCCTCGCCCCGGACCTCCTCGCCCAGGTAACCGGCCGCCCCTTCCGCACCAACGCCCAAGCAGGCACCCCCCTCACCTGGGACCTGCTCTGAGATAGGGTTCGTGGCTCCGGCGCCGATCGTCGAGGCGGTGATGATGAAGAAGCGAGTCAGCTGGCCGACTGTCCTGACGACCTTCGTCGCGATTGCAGTGGCGGTGCTGTTCAGCTTCCTCTCCGAGATCGTCAGCGATCGCGCGGAACAGGCCTGGGGTTATCCCGTGGCGCTCACGGTGACTTCACTTGCGGCGATCCCGCTCGTCATCGGCGGGCTCGCCCTCCGGCGGAGCGTGTTCCCGCGGCAGCCACCACGCGTCTTCACCGCGGCCGACCAGGCCTGGCACGAGGCGCTCGCCGACCGCGAAGTCGTACCGGGCGGCAGCAAGGAACTCCGTTGGTGAAGCCAAGCGTGCCGAGCCGTCGCCCCGCCGGCGCCGACCCGGACGACGACTGGGCTGCCCGCCTCCCATGGCACGAGGACGCCCGCGACGCCGGCCAGGCAACGCTTCGGCGGCACGCCGCCGAGCTACGCAACGAAGCCGAACGGATCGCCCGGCGCAAGGGCGCCGCGACCGTCTCGAAGACCTTCGTGCACGAGGCCGGCGCCCACCTCGGCCTGTCCACCCCCTCGGGCGGATCCGACGTCCTGCTCGGTGTCGGCGGTCTCCTCCTCGGTATCGCCGGCGGTTTCGGTGCCGCCCTCCTGCTCACCCCGACGGAGGTGACCACGGCTCTGACCGTCATCTCCGTCATCGTGGTCGTCCTGGGAACCGCAGCCTTCGCCGTCGGGGCAACCCTCAAGATGAAACAGCGCTGAGATGTCCGGGTACTTGTTGTTTCCGGGGCGGCATCATGTGCTGACGAGGTTTCAGGCGGGGTTTCTGCAGGGGCATGCGGACGGGCGGACTGTGGTTTGGGCGGTGACTTCGGCCAATCACCACACGACCAAGCGGAATCCGGTGGGGGTGGGGCGGCGGGAGGCCGCTATCGAGCGGTTCAGTGTGGTGGAGGGGATCCGGTCAGTGGTGGTCGGGGTAGTGGACACCCGGCCGACGGACGAGTTTGCAGAGGTAACGGTCAAGGCCATCGAGGCGGGGACCGATGATCTGGTGCGGTTGACGCCGGAGAACACGGTGGTTGCGTGCTCGACGCCCGAGGTGAGCAAGCTCTACGAGCAGCTCGGGTACGACGTGATCGGCGTCGAGCCGCCCGGGGTGGCGCGGCCGTGGGACGTCCTCCTAATGATTGCCGACGGCAATGACCAGTGGCGGGAGCTCGCCCACCCGGCGACGGTGGACGTGTTCGAGCGCTACGGCCTGGACGCGCACATCGCCCGCTGCGTCAACGACCCGGTGGTCGGCGACGACGGCGGGCTGACCACGACGCGGGACTACAAGACGTACGCCGACGCCTTCGAGACCGCCGCCGACCGGAAGTGGCGGCAGATCAAGGACTTCGTGCAGCCCGGTCGCATCCTGGACATCGGCTGCGCGACCGGCGCGACCCTCCAACTCGTCGACGCGGACCCGCGCTTCCACGAGTCGGACCTGATCGGCGTCGAGGTCGCCCGGCACCTGTACGCCGAGTGCGTGCACAAGAAGGAACAGGGTCTGTTCACCAACCCCAACGTCTACTTCTACCAGCGCAACATGCTCGGCTCGGCCGTCTTCCCGGCCCGCTCGATCCACAGCACGCTCACGCTCGCCCTCACCCACGAGATCTGGTCGTACGCCGACGGCTCACGCCCTGCCACTGTCCAGCGGTTCGCCGACGCGCTCTTCGCGCACACCGCGCCCGGAGGTGTCTGGGTCAACTCCGACGTCTGCGGTCCGGCCGAGCCCGATCGTCCCGTCGTACTGCGGCTCGATGACAGCGACGGCGTCAACCCGGACGGGGTGACGGAGCTCGAGTCCCTCGACGACCCGGCGGCGTACGTCGGCAAGCTCTCCACCCGGGCCAGGTTCTTCCAGTTCGCCCACGACTTCCGGCGGAACGCCAAGGTCCCCTTCGAGTACGACGTACGCCAAGACGGGCTCGTGCTCCGGCTGGCCGACGCGATGGACTTCCTGACCCGCAAGGACTACGTCGACAACTGGCTGAGCGAGACGCACGAACAGTTCTGCGGGCTGAACTTCTCCGGTTGGTGCGCGGTCGCCGAGCAGGCCGGGTTCACCATCGACCCGGCCTCGAAGGCCTGGCGCAACGACTGGGTGATCGACAACCGCATCGCCCCCGTCGCGTCGATCACGACGCCCGACGGCGATCCGCTGGACTGGCCGGACACCCACCAACTGCTGGTCGCGCGTCGCTGACCTGGACGTGCAGCGTCCCGGCCTGCGGTCGTACGGCGAACTCGTGAGCGCCCCGCGAGATCGTCAACGGCAACCGGCTGGACAGGAACGGCTCACACTGTACGGCGTGTGACGAACCGTCCGGCACCGTCGCGAACAGAACCCACTCCGCGTCGTCGGCAGCGATCAACGCCTCGACGTCCACCACCGCCGCCCAGCCGTCGTCCGAGAAGGTCCGTCGGCACGACACGTCCACGTAGTCGTCCGAGCCGGCCAGGTACCGCCGCCAGGCGAACGTGACGTCACCCCAGTCCGGACCGCGCACGACCAACATGTCGCCAGCAGCAACCGCCGCGGTGGCGGTGGTCCGGATCGGCGACTCGTGCAGGTTGACGTACCCGCCGGTCGAACGGGTCAGCATCACCGCCCGGCCACCCTCGGCATGGGAAACCAATCGGTCACCGGCCGTCCACAGCAGCGCCTGGTCCTGCCCGGCGGGACCGCGGAGCCGGAACGCCCGCGTCGTCCGCTGGGTGAACGGGTCGTCCGGGTTCGTCTCCTCGAGGATCGGCCCGATCGGGAGCCGCGCGGTGAAGTCGCGGCCGTCGACCTCCAGCGGCACCTCGGCCTCGCCACCCGCGACCGGCCGGGTCACGAACAACGACGGCTCGTCGAACGACGACCGGCCGTGCAGCACCAGCGCGTCCGGCGTCTGCTCGACCGAAGTCAACCGGCACGGATCCGACAGCCGCCGTACGGCGAAACAACCGTCCTTCCCGGGACCCGGCTGAATCCAGCTGGTCTCGTCGATCCATGCACCGGGCGGCCACCCCGGACTGCCGGCGCGTTGCCCACGCAGCACGCCATGCCGCCGGACCCGACCGACTCGCAGACGTACGTCGAAGTGCGCCGGCCCAGCCGTGCACTTGGCGAGCAACGACTGGTCCAGGACGACCTCGAACTCGTCGACGCCGGATCGCCGTACCCGCAGCGGATAGTGCCTGTCGGCGATGACGAGCGCGATCCGCAGACTCGACGAGCCACGGTCCGTCAAGTGCCGGATCGCGGCAGTGCCCTTGATCGACAGGTTGCCGTCGACCCAGGTCACCTCGCGCACGCTCGTCGCCAGGGTCAGATCGTCTTTCGACGGCCGCCACGACTGGGGCGTCGCGTCGGACGTGGTGAGCTCACGAAGCAGTTCGACGTCGCCGGACCGGAGTGCCGCGTACTGCATCCGGTGCAGCGGCGGCGCCTCGTCGAGCACCGACTCGTCCAGCCGATCGAGCAGTTGCAGAGCCAGATCAACGAGTTGTGGCTCTTCCTGCGCGGGCACGGTTGCGAAGGCCATCAGCAGTGCGAGCAGGTCGATCTGGGTGAAGTGCGCATGTACTCCGCGGCGGATCGACGGCAGTGCGTCCTCGACCAGGTCCATGACCAGACCGGCCGAGACGACCCGGTCGCGCAGGTTGCCGAGCTGGAACTTCTGCTGGGTGATCGAGTCGCCCGACTCCCGCTCGCGCCAGTAGTACACGGGCGTGGCGAGGATGTCGACGGTGACTGCGTCGAGGTGCGCCTTGAGGGTGACCGGGTAGTCCTCGTACCGGATTGCCGGGAAGCGGTAGCCGTACTCGGTCCAGAACGAGCGTCGATAGACCTTGTTCCAGACCATCCGGTCGAGCACGAGCTCGGGCGTCTCCGACACGTGCGTGGCGAACCGGTCCTGGGTGAAGCACTGCCCGTGCAGGTACGACGGCCGGACGCCATAACTGTTGTTGAACCGCCGCGCGTTGCCGCCGGCGAAGTCCGACCCGGTCCGGTCGAGCGTCCGGACCAGCAGCCCGAAGCCGTGCCGGGTGACCAGGTCGTCGCTGTCGACGAAGGCGACGTACTCCCCGACGGCGTGGTCGGCTCCGGTGTTGCGGGCCGGACCGAGCCCGGCGTTGTCCTGCTGGACCAGCCGGAACCGCGAGTCGCGGGCGCAGTACTCCTTCGCGATCACCGCGCTGTCGTCGAGCGAGCCGTCGTCGACCAGGATCGCCTCGAAGTCGGACCAGGTCTGGCGGGCGATCGAGTGGAGGCAGTCGCCGAGGTACGCGCCGACGTTGTAGAACGGCACCACCACACTCAGGCGCGGTGTCATCAGCGTCTGCGCAGCCGGCGCGACAGCTTGCGGGCCACCACGTGCGGCCGGCGGATCTGCGCCGCGTGGAAGATCACCCGGGAGACCGCGTAGGTGCGCGATCCCCGGATCCGGGCGTGGTCCACGGTCAGCTTCTGCAGCTGGGTCCGGAGCTCACGGATCCGGTTCTCACGCGTCTTCATCGCCTTGTTGCGGAACCCGAGCGTGCGCTCGAGCCCGTAGACGTGCCCCTTCAGCTCGAACAGCTCCTGCCGCGCCCGCTGGGCGTCGGCCATCACGGTCCGTACGTCGACCGCCGCCTGCTCGCGGGTCTCGAGCGACTCGGCCAGCGCGGCCGCGATTTCCTTGCCGCGGGCAACGTGGTCGACGGACTCGGACGCGCTGTCCGACGAGGACGCCGGGAGTTGCTCCGGCGGCTCGACGCCGGACATTCCCAGCCAGGTGGCGATCAGGTCGTCGCCGATCATCCACGGCGGCCACGGGTGGCGCCGGTGCCGGCCGATCAGCCGGTCGTGGAACCGGGACCACGCGGCCGCCAGCAGGTCGGCCTTGTCGGTCGGCTCCTCGGTCGCCCAGGGCGAAACGCCGTACGCGAAGGTTTCCTCGTCGACCACGACGTCGTCCCACCGGAGCATGACGCGGGAGTCGCTGGCCCATTCGCCGAGCCGGGCAGCCAGCTTGCGGAATGCCGGCACGTCCTCGGCCGCGGCCAACCGGACCAGGACAGATTCGACGGTCACACCAGCTGGCACCTCAGCCGGTACGACGCTCGCGTCGAAACCAAACCCGTCGCCACCATCAACCGCGGTCCGCCAACGGTCGTCAGCCTTGTCGGCCGTGAGCACGGCCGGTCCGGTCTGCACGTAGAGGTCGTGGGCCGCACGCGTGCCGGAGACCGCGAGCCACCCCGTCGGCAGAGATGCCAGCAGGCCGGCCCGTGCCGCGGAGTCGACACCTTCCGCGATCGGTGAGAGGAGCGGAACGTCGACTGCCTCCAGCGCCTCGACCGCGAGCCGGGTCGGCAGCTCTCCGGGGCGGGCAGCCGCGGCGACCTCGGCGGTCACGAAGGCGCGGGAACCGAAGTCGGCGTAGATCTGCGCATCCCAGGGCAAGGCGGACCGAAGTTGCTCGACTGACACCGGACGGGTCGGGTCGTCGTGCAGCGGACGCCACTCGTCGTCGCCGTGACGCTGATCGGCCGGACGACCGTCCAGCAGGTTCAGCAGGGAGAACTCGTTCTCCAGCCCCAGTACGACGACAGCGTCGGACGAAGCGAGCGCGGCAACGGCAGCGAGGCGCTCGGTCCAGCTGAGCTCGTCGCTGTCGTACCCCAGCACCCGATCGAGACCGTCGGCCGCGACGACCACGTCGAAAGGCTCAGCCCGCAGACCGTCCAGGGCGCCCGCGACAACCTGCAGGCAGGGGCCGAAGCTCTCGCTCAGCTCCTGGGCGTCGGAGACCGAGCGGACCAGGATCGTCACGTCCGCGGAGTGCGCCAGCACCGACTCGATCAGCAGCGGCGAGTGCGGGCCGAGGATCAGGGTCCGCCGGTTCGCGGGCAGAACGCCGGCCAGCACCGCCGCCAAGGCAGGCCGCACCGTCGTGTGATCGGTCCACGGCTGCATTTCGCCGCGGACCACCTGGACCTCAGACACGTTCTCTCCAATCGAACAGCATTCGTAGCTCGGCGGCCGGCGCCATCCACAGCTTGCCGAGTTCCAGGTCGGTGGTCGCCCGGGCGGCCTCGAGGTCGATCGACTTGCCGAGCATCTCCGGCCAGAGCCGCTCGATCCGGCCCTGCCCGCCGAACAGCGGGTTCTCGCCTTCCATCTCCATCGGGTCGCCGTACACGGCCGGTTCGCAGCCGGCCGCGACGCCGTAGAAGATGGCCGTCGACAACCGGTTGGCGGCGACCCGCTTGTGCCGCCGGAGCTCGTCCAGCTGCTTGAACAGGAAGCGCCGGTCGGTGCCCTCGTAGGAGAACCCGCGCCGGCCGAACGACACCACGCGGAAGCCTGCGTCCTCGTAGTACCGCCGTACCTCCGGACGCTCGTACTCCGTGTAGTACAAGGAGAAGGTGACCGGGCCGGGCTCGGTCTCGCGGATCTCGTCGATCAGTCGCTGGTGGTCGCCGTGGATCTTGCCGCCCTCCCACCCGTGGAACAGGAACCACAGCGTGCCCTCGCGCTCGACCGGCTCGGCCTCCTGCTCCAGCTCCAGCAGGTAGAGGAAGGGCGCGCCGATGCTGTGGTAGTTCCGCCGGCCGAGGGCATGCCCGCGCCGACGGGGCGCGTCGCTCCAGGTGAACCGCCAGGCGCCGTCGTAGAACTCGTGCACCGGGTTCCAGCCGCAGCCGATGTTCCAGCCGTGCTGCAGGTAGCCGCGCAGCCGGGGCGGGTGGTCGAAGTCGAAGCCCGCGTAGCGCGCCAGGATGTGGGCCTGGCCGTAGTAGTGATTGTGGTGATGCATGTCAGCGGACCTCCACGTGCAACGTGCCGGCGTGCGGTCGTACGGCGAGCGCGTGCCGGCCGGCCGCGATCGTCAACGGCAAGCGGCTGCACAGGAACGGCTCGCACTGCACGGCATGCGACCGGCTGTCGGGCCTGGTCGCGAACAGGATCCAGTCCGCCAGCGAGGCCAGCGGGTCGACGGAGACCTTGACCGCCGCGGCCGGGATCAACGCGTCGATCTCCACAGCGGCAGACCACCCATCGACGGCCAAGGTACGGCGGCATGCCACGTCGACGTGGTCGTCGGAGTCGGGCAGGTAGCGCCGCCAGCTGAAGGCGACGTCGCCGCCGTCGACACCGCGCACCACCAAGCTGTTGCCGTCAGCAACCGCAAGGGTGGCCGTCGTTCGGATCGGCGACTCGTGCAGATTCACGTACCCGCCGGTGGACCGGGTCAGCGTGACCACTCGGCCGTCGCTGGTCTGGGAGACCGCGGACTCACCTGCCGTCCACAGCAACACCCGCTGCTCCCCGCCGGGACCACGGAGCCGCAGCACCCGCGTCGTACGCTGCCCGAACGGGTCGTCCGGATTGGCCTGCGCCAGCAGGTCCTGCATCGCCAGCCGGGCGGTGAAGTCGCGACCTTCGACCTCCAGTGGCACTTGTTCCTCGCCACCGACCACCGGCCGGATCACGAACAACGACGGGTCGCCGAACGACGAGCGACCGTGCAGGACGAGCGCATCCGGCGTCCGTTCGACTGACGTCAACCGGCAGGGATCCGTGAGCCGCCGTACGGCGAAGCAGCCACCCTTCCCGGGTCCAGGCTGAATCCAGCTGGTCTCGTCGATCCACGCTCCCGGCGACCACCCGGGACTCCCCGGTCCCTGCCCACCGAGCACGCCCCGCCGATGCCGCCTCCCGGACTGCATCCGGACGTCGAAGTGCGCAGGCGTCCCTGTGCAGGCCGCGAGCAGCTCACGGTCGAGCAGCACCTCGAACCCGACCAGTGTGGTGTCGCCGTGCAGGTCCAGCGCGTCGTACCGCCGTACCTCGAGCGGGTGCGGCACGTCCTCGATGACCAGCGAGATTTGCAGGGTCGACCCAGGCTCCGTCTCCAGGTGCCGGATCTCCGCCGTACCCTGCACCGACAGCCGGCCGTCGACCCAGGCCACCCGACGCACACTCGTCGCGAGCGTGAGATCCCGGTCCGCCACCCGGTACAGCTCCTGCGGTACGGCGGCCGTCCGCAGGCCCGGGTAGTTGTAGTCGAGCTGCCGTGGCCGCCGCGGCCGGGGCACTGCCCGCGCACCGCCGCGCAGACCGCCACCGTTGCGGAAGAGCGCGAGCTGCCGGAGCAGATCGACGTCACCGGTCCGGAGGGCTGCGTGCTGGATCCGGTCGTAGCGGTGGGTGGCCGACAGGACCGAGTCGTCGAGGCGGTCGAGCAGCTCACGGGACAGGTCGACCAGGTGCTGCTCCTCCTCGGCCGGCACCGAGCCGAACGCGGACAGCAGGGTGAGCAGGTCGATCTGGGCCAGGTGTGCGTGCACCCGGCGGCGGACCAGCGGCAGGGCGTCCTCGACCAGGTCCATCACCATCCCCGCCGAGACGACCCGGTCGCGGATGTTGCCGAGCTGGAACTTCTGCTGGGTGATCGACTCGCCCGACTCGCGCTCGCGCCAGTAGTAGACCGACTGGGTGATCGTGTCCACAGTCACCGCGTCCAGGTGCGCCTTGAGCGCGACCGGATAGTCCTCGTAGCGGATCGCCGGGAAGCGGTAGCCGTACTCGGTCCAGAACGAGCGCCGGTAGACCTTGTTCCACAGCATCCGGTCCAGAACCAGGTCGGGGAACTCCGACACGTGGGTGGCGTGCCGGACGCGCGCGAAGGGCTGCCGGTGCAGCCAGGACGGCCGGACGCCGAAGCTGTTGTTGAACCGGCGCGCGTTGCCGCCGGCAAAGTCCGAGCCGGTCCGGTCCAGGGTCCGGATCAGCGCCGCGAACCCGTACCGCGCGACCAAGTCGTCGCCGTCGACGAAGGCCAGGTACTCGCCGGTCGCCTCCCGGATCCCGGTGTCGCGGGCCGGTCCCGGGCCGGCGTTCTCCTGCTGGACCAGCCGGAACCGGGCGTCGCGGGCGCAGAACTCCTTCGCGACCACCGCGCTGTCGTCCGGGGAACCGTCGTCCACCAGGATCGCCTCGAAGTCGGTCCAGGCCTGCCGGGCGATCGAGTCCAGGCAGTCCTCGAGGTACTCACCGACGTTGTAGAAGGGCACCACCACGCTCAGCCGCGGCGTCACTCCGGCAATACTCCCCTCGGCGGTCGCTCAGTGGGTGCCCCCCAAAGCACTCTCTACGAAGCCGCAACGAGGTGAACGGTCAGAAGGTTATGCACGGGCTCGAATCCGTAGCGGGCCCAGACGCGCTGGATGCCGGTGTGGTGTGACTGAGTCGACACCACCAACCGCCGGGTCGTGCACGAGTCCTCAATCGCCGCGAGCAGGTGACCGTACCGACCGCGGCCCTGCTCGGCGGGTACGACGCCGGCCAACTGAATCTCGGTCCACGAGCGCTGCTGGTCGATCGAGCCCAGCGCGAGCACGCGCCGGTCCGGCCCGCGCAGTACGACGGCGCCCACGGCGGCGACCCGGCGCCGGGCCCACTCCTGCCGGCCGGCCAGTGCCAGCCCGCGGTCGAACATCGGGTTGGCGCAGTAGTGGTTGCCCGAGTCGCCGAAGACGTCCGCGACCAGGTCGTCCAGCATCATGACATCGGCCGACGGCTCCACCCGTGCCGTGAACCCGGCCAGCGGCGCCGGCCGGCGGCCCTTGCCGACCGGGAGGGCCCAGTAGGTGACGGTGTCAGCGAGCAGCGCCCGCCGCGGTCCGCGCGCCAGCGCGGCGAACCAGGTGTTCTCGCGGGCCGGGTAGCGCAGCACGACCATGTCGGCCGTCGACTTCTCGACCGCGGCCAGCACCTCGGCGAGCGGCGTGCCGGCCGAGGCGGACACGGACATCCGGTCGATCGAGACCCCGAACCGTTTCGCCGCGTCCACGGACGGCCGCACGGTCAACTCACCGGCCTCGAGCGCGTCGTACCAACTCATAGGCCAGGGAGCTTAGTCGTTGTCCTCTGAGAAGGTGTGGTGGCCCGAGTCGTCGAGGCTGTCGTAGCCGACGAGGAACTGCGGGCGGCGCTGGCTCGACTGGAACAGGCGGGCGACGTACTCACCCAACAGGCCCAGACACAGCAACTGGATCGCGCCGATCACACTCACCGCGAGCACGGTCGAGGTCCAGCCCGGAATGCTGCGACCGGTCAGCTTGATGATCAACGCACCGACCACGAACAGCCCCGACATCGCGCCACCGAGCAACCCCAGCCAGGTCGCCAGCCGCAGCGGCGCCGCCGAGAACGCGGTCACACTGTCGAACGCCAACCGCAGCATCTTCGACAGGTTGTACTTCGTCGTCCCGGCCGCCCGCTCCGCCCGGACGTACCTCACCTCGGCGCTGGGGAATCCGAGCCATGGGATCACCAGCCGGAACACCCGGCCGTCCTCGGGCAGCGCGTTGACGGCATCGACCACCCGGCGCGACACGAGCCGGAAGTCGGCCGCGTCGAACGGGATGTCCTTGCCGACCAACCGGCACATCAGCCGGTAGTACAACCGGGCAGTGGTTCGTTTCGGCCACGAATCACTCGACCGGTCCGCGCGCACGCCGTACACCACATCGACGTCCTCGTCCCGGGCCACCTTGAGGAAATCCGCGATCACCTCCGGCGGGTCCTGCAGGTCGGCGTCGATCGTCACGACGAACTCACCGCGGGCCCGCCGGAAGCCGGCGGACTGCGCGGCCTGATGACCGCTGTTCCGGAGCAGCCGCACGACTCGCAGCTGCGGCCACGCCTCCGCCGCCTGCAGCAAGAGATCGGCCGTCCGGTCCCGGCTGCCGTCGTCGACCACCAACAACTCGTAGGAGATCCCGAGGCCGTCCAGCAGCGGATGCATCCGCTCGAAGAAGATCGGCAGCACCTCCTCCTCGTCGTACATCGGTACGACGACGGAGAGCGCCAGGGCCTCGGTTCGCATGACTCGGACACTACTCGTGGTGACGCTCCGCGTTCGTGACATGACAGGTTTCACATTAGTGTTACGACATGCGCGCGAAAGCGAGGCGGCGGGGACCGCGAACGGCGGGGCCTTCCTTCTCGGGCCTCCTCGCGGGCCTGGCCGTCCTGGTGCTGGCGGTCGTGCTGCTGTTCCAGCACTCGACGCTCACCGAGGTCGGGCGGTTCGTGCTGTTCACCGGGCTCGGGATCGCGTTGCCCGGGTTCGCGCTGTGGCGGCTGGTCGGCGGTTACGCGCGCAATCTGGTCGAGGACTTCGCGGCCGGGTTCGCGGTCGGGACCGCGGGCCAGATCGTGGTCTACCTGGCCAGCGCGTCGATCGGGCTGCAGGCGTGGTCGTGGGTCTGGGCGCCGGTCGTGCTGCTGATCACGTTCGCGGACAGCGACGTGCGGGCGCGGGTGTGGCGCCGGGTCGACCAGCCGGTCCGGCCGCTGCAGGCCTGGCTGCTCGCGGCGGCGACCGCAGTAGTCGTTCTGATCGTCTACCGCCGCGGTCCAAGTCAGTTCCTGCCCGCGTACACCGACCCGCTGCGGTCGTACCCGGACCTCGCGTTCCAACAGGCGCTGGCTGCGAGCGCGAAGTACGACGTACCGATCTCGACGCTGTGGCTGGGCGGCGACCCGATGAAGTACCACTCGTTTTTCCACCAGGCGACGGCTGCGACGGCGTGGGCGACGCGGATCGACCTGACCGACCTGATCCACTCGCTGACCTGGTTGCCGCTGTTCCTCGCCGGCTGCGGGCTCGTGTTCGCGTTGACCACCCGGTTCACCCCGACCGCCGAGTCCGGCGCGACCTGGGCCGGGCCGCTCGCCGTACTCGTCGCCGGTCTCGGTGGGACCCTGCAGCCACTGGACGACGTCGGCCTGGGCGGGGTCTCGACCGGGGTGGCGGCGTACCTGAGTCCGACGCAGAACCTCGGCGTGCTGATCGCGCTGGCGCTCTGCCTCGTGGCCGTCGACCTGCTGCGGGCGGACCGGCCACGCAGCCGCTGGGTGCTCCTGGTCCTGCTCGCGCTGGTCGCGGCCGGCGCGAAGTCGACGATTCTGCCGCTGCTGGGTTTCGGGTTCGGCTTCGCGTTCGTGCACCTGGCGATGACGCGGCGCAGCACGCGTACGGCGTTCTGGGGCGGCCTGCTGTCGTTGGGGCTCTTCCTGGCCGCGCTGGTGGTGATCTTCGGAGGCAGCACGTGGGGCACGGAGATCAAGCCGTTCCAGACGTTCGTGCAGCTGGCGCCGTACCCGATGCTCGTGGCGGAGCCGCATGCGCAACTGCTGTCTGCTGCGACGACCTTGCTGAGCTGGGGACTCGCAGCGTCCGGGCTGCTGTTCCTCGGTCGGAAATGGAGTGATCCGGCCACGGTGTTCCTGGTCGGCTTCGCGTTCGCCGGATTGCTGGGCACGCTGCTGACGACCCAGTCGGGGATCAGCCAGCTGTACTTCGTGCGGACAGCCTTTCCGGTGGTCGCCGTACTCGCGTGTGTCGGCCTGGCCAACCTGGTGGGGCGGCTTGGCGATCGGCGCGGCGTCGTACTCGTGGGTGCTGCTGGGCTGTGTGGCCTGGTGGCGTTGGGGTACGCGCGTCTGGAGTCCACTGAGCTGCCTGGGATCAAGGGGCCGTGGCTATGGACGACTGCTGCGCTCGTCGCAGTCGCTGTGGTGATTGCCCTTGCCTGGAAGGTGTTGCGGCGGCCGGGCAACGTTCTGGTCGCCTTCCTGGCGTCCGGAGTCGCTGCGAGCATGGTCGGCGCGGCGCTTGTCCCGTTACAGGCATTCGGCTCGCAGAAGGCGTCGGACCTGGTCTTCGCGCACCCCAGCCGAGGCGGAGCGACCGCGGCCGAGGCCGGAGCGGCGCGCTGGCTGCGCCGGAACAGCGAACCGGGTGACCTGGTGGCGACGAACGCGCACTGCATCATCCAGCGCAACGTGCTGTGCGACAGCCGGCACTTCTGGATCGCAGCGCTCTCCGAGCGGCCGGTGCTGATCGAAGGCTGGTCCTACTCCAACCAGGCCAACCGGATCGCGCTCACCACCGACTCGAACCCGAGCCTGATCCCGTACTGGAACCGCGCGGAACTCGCCGCCAACGACGCCGCCTTCACGGCGTCCAATCCGGCGGCGATCGAGCGGCTGCGCAACGTCGGAGTCCGCTGGCTGTACGCCGACAACCGGGCCGGGAAGGTGTCGCCCGCGTTGCGCAACTACGTCCGGCTCCGGCACGCCACCTTGGACGCGACCATCTACGAGATCAGGTGAGCGCCAGCAGCGCGTCGGCCACCCGCGTGCGACCGTTGCCGTCGACAAGCTCCCAGCCGGCCGCCGCCAGCCGGGCTCGCTCGGCCGGATCGGTGAGCAGGCGCTTGAGTACGGCGGCCGCCGCGGACGGATCGGCCTTCAGGTCGGACAGGACGCCGACTCCGGCCGCCGTACCAGTAGCGACGGCACGCTCGTAGCCCATCACCTGGTTGTCCACGACGCACACGAGCCCGGCCGTCGCACCGAGACACAGGAGCTCCCAGGTCGACGTACCCGACGCACTGATGGTCAGGTCGGCCTCGCGCACCGCGGCAGCCAACTGGTCCGTCGGTCCGATGACTGCGACACCCTGCTGCGGACCGAGCTCGACCGCAGCGATCTGGTCCGCAAGCTCCGGCCGGGGCGCGACCACAGTGGCCTCGAACGGTACGCCGGTCGCCGCCAGCGCCTGTACGACGTACGGACCGGCGCCGAACGCGTCCGTCCCGCCGAAGAACGCGAACACCTTCGGTACGGCAACCGGCCGCAACGCAGGGGGTTCGAGCGGGCGGAGGGCGAGGATCTCGTCGCGGATCATCACGTAGGTCAGTCCCGCCAGCCTGGTGCTGCTGGCGGGCAGCTGCGGACGGTCCAGCTCGGCAGCGAGGTTCTGGTCCACCAGCACGTCCGCATCGGCGCCACGGAGGTCACCATCGACGATCGCGAGCGTGGGAACGCCGGTCGCGCGGACAGCCGGATACACGGCCGCGTCCAAGTCGTAGGAGTCGAAGACGAGGGCGTCCAGCCGAAGCCGCGCGATCAGGTCGGTGTGCTCTGCCGGCGTCCAGACCGCCGGCTCCACCGCGATCCCCCGGGCCGCGATCTGCGCCTCGGCCCACGGCACCGTGTGCGCGTCGCAGACGAAGATCACCTCGAGCCCACGCCGCAGGAGCTCCTCCGCCAGCGCCAGGCACCGCATCACGTGCCCGATCCCCCGCCCCGGCCCCACATCACACCGAACCCCGACGCGCTCCACGCCCCCGACCGTATCGGCTGCATACCCGGTTTCCGGCCCCGGCCCGGGGTGAGAAGTGGCACTTGGGGATATCATGTAATACGTAGGACGCGTACTACGTGGGAGGCTACGATGCGACTGAACAGCAAGGGCCAGGTGACCATCCCGGCCGAGCTCCGGCGCAAGCACCATCTCCACGAGGGGGACGAAGTGACAGTGATCGAGGCGGACGACGGACTCCGGATCGTCCGGGTGGCCGACGCGGAGACCCGCGGTCAGCGGCTGGTGCGGGAGATGCGCGGCCGGGCGACGACCGAGATGAGCACCGAGGAGCTGATGGAGCTCCTGCGTGGCGACTGAGCCCCAACCGGTCGTGCTGGTCGACACCTGCGTGCTGCTCGACATCCTGACCGACGACCGGGAGTGGGGCGACTGGTCCGCGACCGCGGTCGCCCGGGCGCGCGACGAGGGCGACCTGGCGATCAACCCGATCATCTACGCCGAGGTGTGCGCGGGGTTCGACCGGATCGAGGACGTCGACGCCGCGCTCCCGGTGCTGGACTTCCGCCGCGAGCCGTTGCCCTACCACGCCGGCTTCCTCGCCGCGCACGCCTTCGTGACCTACCGGCGGCGGGGCGGCGCGAAGACCTCGCCGCTGCCCGACTTCTACATCGGCGCGCACGCGGCAGTGCAGCGCTACCGCCTGATCACGCGGGACACCAGGCCGTTCCGGACGTACTTCCCGAGGGTCGAGCTGATCACCCCCAATCAAGCGATCTCTTGACCTCGCGCTGAGACGCGGGATTGAGAGGGGCTCGAACCGGGCAGCTATTGTTCGTGTCTGCACTGCGCGTGCTGCCATCAGAACTGTCCGTCGGAACTGTCCGTCAGAAGGGTCCGCCGACGTGTCCATCCTCACCGGCTCCGACATCCTCGTCACCGGCGGCACCGGTTCCTTCGGCCGGGCGTTCGTCGGGCACGCACTCGACCGGCTGAACCCGCGCCGGATCATCGTGTTCAGCCGGGACGAGCTGAAGCAGTGGGAGGTCCGGCAGCTGTTCGGCGACGATCCGCGGCTGCGGTTCTTCCTCGGTGACGTCCGGGACCGGTCCCGCCTGCTACGGGCCATGCACCGGGTCGACTACGTCGTCCACGCGGCCGCGCTGAAGCAGGTCGACAGCGGTGAGTACAACCCGTGGGAGTTCGTCCAGACCAACGTGATCGGTTCGCAGAACGTCATCGAGGCGGCCATCGACTCCGGGGTGAAGCGGGTCGTCGCGCTGTCCACCGACAAGGCGTCCAGCCCGATCAACCTGTACGGCGCGACCAAGCTGACCGCTGACAAGCTGTTCATCAACGGCAACCACTACGCGGCGGCGTACGACACCCGGTTCAGCGTGGTCCGGTACGGCAACGTGATGGGCAGCCGGGGCTCGATCATCCCGAAGTTCAAGGCGCTGCACGCGGCCGGCGACTCGCTGCCGATCACCGACCTGCGTTGCACCCGGTTCCTGATCACGCTGCCGCAGGCGGTCGAGTTCGTGGTCGACTCGTTCGAGCTGATGACCGGCGGCGAGCTGTACGTGCCGCGGATCCCGTCGATGAAGGTCACCGACCTGGCCGAGGCGATCGCGCCCGGCGCGAAGATGCACGACGTCGGCCTGCGCCCGGGCGAGAAGCTGCACGAGGAGATGATCAGCCCGGAGGAGGGCCGGCGCGCGCTCGCGATCGGCAACCGGTTCGTGCTGCAGCCCGACCTGGCCACCTGGGGCTATCTGCCGCCGTCGGACGGGATCCCGGTGCCGGACGGGTTCCACTACGCCTCGGACACCAACGACCAGTGGTACTCGATCGACGAGATCCGCAAGATCCTCGAGAGTGACTGATGTTGCCCTACGGACGGCAGTCCATCTCCGACGAGGACATCGAGGCGGTCACCGCCGTACTGCGTGGGGACTGGCTGACCACCGGGCCAGCGGTCACGGCGTTCGAGAACGCGGTCTCCGAGCTGACCGGCGGGCATCGCGTCGTCAGCTGTACGTCGGGGACGGCCGCGCTGCACATCGCGTACGCCGCCCTCGGCGTCGGGCCGGGCGACGAGGTCGTCACCACGCCGATGACGTTCGTCGCGACGGCATCGACCGCCGCGATGCTCGGTGCTTCCGTGGTCTTCGCCGATGTCGACGCGGACACCGCGCTGATCGACCCCGTGGCGGTCGAGGCGGCGGTGACCGAGCGGACGAAGGTGGTTGCTGCCGTCGACTACGCCGGCCAGGCGGCGGACTATGCGGCCCTGCAGCCGATTGCCGATCGCGTCGGCGCCCGCACGCTGGCGGACGCGGCGCACTCGATCGGCGGCAGCGCCGACGGCCGTCCGGTCGGTGACCTGGCCGACGTGACCACGGTGTCCTTCTTCCCGACCAAGAACCTGACCACCGGCGAAGGCGGCGCGGTGGTCTGCAAGGACCCGTCGATCGGTCAACGGGCCCACGAGTTCCACTTCATCGGCCTGGTCCGCGATCCGGACCGGTTCCAGATCACCGACGAGGGACCTTGGCACCAGGAGGTCCACGAGTACGGCGTGAACTACCGGCTCACCGACGTCGCCAGCGCTCTCGGCCTGTCGCAACTCCGGCGGCTGGCCGGATTCAAACGCCGCCGCGCCGAGATCACCGCGCGGTACAACGAGGCGCTGCGCGACGTCGACGGCCTGCGGACCCCGGTTCAGCGCGAGGGTGTGGACCCCGCCTGGCACCTCTACCCGGTCCGCGTCCTCGGCGGGCGCCGGCGCGAGGTGTTCGAGGGCATGCGCGCCGCCGGAATCGGTGTCCAGGTGAACTACATCCCCGTCTACTGGCACCCGGTCTTCGCGCAGCAGGGCTACCGCCGCGGCCTCTGCCCGAACGCCGAGGCGTTCTACGCCGAGGAACTGTCCCTCCCACTCTTCCCGGACCTGGCCGACAGCGACGTCGACCGGGTGATCGAGACCTTGGTGAAGCTGGTTAGTTAACGTGTTCGATGTGACCCGATCGATTCTGGTCGGCGGTGAGATGCTCAACTGGTCGGATCTGCACCCGGTCGACGCTCGCCCCGCAGCCGCCGGACCCGCCGCCGCGGCGCTGCTCACTGCCGCCCTCCACCCCGGTGACTCCGTGCTGGTCGCCGGGCCGCACGCCCTTGACCTGCTCACCGGAATCGCCGGCCAGGTGACGTCTGTCGACGTCCTGGTCCGATCCGCGCCGGACGCCGAGGAGATCGCCGAACTCCTCGCCGACACCAAAGGCGACGTGCACTGCGGCTCCCTCGACCGCTTCAACACCGACGAGACGTACGACGTCGTCGTCGCGCTGGACGGACTCGAACGGCTCGTCGGCCCCGACACTGCCACGCTGACCTGGGCGAATGCGCTCACCGCACTGTCGGACCGGCTCACGCCACAGGGCCGCCTGCTCCTCGGAGCCACGAACTCCTTCGGTATCGAGCGTTTGATCCAGCCCGGCATCGCCGCCGCGATCCCGCGCAACGAGGACTGGGGTCGCGATGTCGCCGACAGCGCCCCCGCCGGCCTCAAGCCGCTGCAGGCAGCACTGAGCGCCACGGGCATCACCAAGACCTACGCGGTGTTCCCGTCGTTGATCGAGTCCCAGGTCGCGCTCGTGGCCGTCGGGGGCTTGGCCGCCGTCACCGCCGCCCGGACCGTTGCCGCACGCAACGCGGGCCCGACGCTGATGGATCCCTACCGACTCGTGCTCGACGCGGCCGACGCCGGCCTGACGTTCGAGCTCGCACCAGCCTGGTACTTCGTCACCGGCGACCTGCCCGCCACGCTCCCGGCCGACGTGGTCCCCTCCGGTCCAGGCGTGCTGCTCGAGGAACACCTGCTGGCCGCCCTCCGCATGGACGATCAGGCGACCCTGCGCCGGATCATCCCCGAGTACGTTGCCTGGCTCGACGCCGGCGGCAACGGCTCCCCGGACAACGTGATTCTCGACGGGTCGTCGTACCGGCTGTTCGGGGAGGCGCAGGAGCTCGACGTCGTCGGGCATCTGGCACGCTTCGCCCGTCGTACGCTGGAAAGTGGCTCGCGGCAACCATGGCCGGCCGGCGGCACTGTGCACGAGCTGACGGCACGGCTCGCCTCGATGGCCGGAATCACTGTGCCTGAAGAGCTCCCGGAGTCCATCGAGGTGGTCCGCCCGCTCGGCAGCGCTGAGCAACTGGCGACGGTCGCGCGGCTGTCCGAGGAGCTGGCCGCCTCCAGCGCGCGGGCGATCCTGTTCGAGGGCACGGTCAGCGGGATCCGCCGGTCGCTCCCCTACCGGGTCGGTCACGCGGTGCTGAACCCGGCCCGGGTGGTCCGCCGCCGGGTCCGCCGGGTGCTGCGGAAGGTACGGCGCTGATGCATCACGCCAACCACTTCTACGGCCACGCCAACATCATGGCGTCGTACGCCGGACTCGCGAAGCCGCCGCGGATCTGGGGATACCTCCAGCACGGCTGGAACATCCTGGACGGGTTCGCCCACGGCACCGCGTTCGCGCCGGGGATGCCGAAGTACGTCTGGTCCGACAGCGTCCGGCGGCGCGGCCACTCGATGGGCCTGCGCAACTACGCCGTGATCGGCTCGGTCTGGCTGTACCTGCTCAAGGTGCACCCCGAGCTGGCCACGCCCGCGAAGCGGGCCGAGGGCACCATCTTCTACCCGTTCCACGGCTGGGAAGGCCAGCACGTGCTCGGCGACCACGGCCGGATCGTTGCCTCGATCAACGAGCACGAGACCGGTCCGGTGACGGTCTGCCTGTACTGGAACGAGTTCGAGAAACCCGCGATCCGAAACGTCTACAAGGATGCCGGGTTCCGGGTCATCACCCACGGCTACCGTGGGCTGCACTGGCGCCGTACCGACGCCAAGTTCCTGGTCAAGCAACTGCGCGAGCTCCGCAAACATCGGCGCGTCGCCTCCAACCGGCTCAGCTCCGCCGTCCTGTACGGCGCCTCGCTCGGCCTGCAGCCCGGGGTCTACGGTGACCCGATGGTGCTGGAGAACGAACACCCCTCGTTCGGCGGCCAAGCCCGGATCAAGCGACTCTGGCCCGAGCTGGACCAGCCATTCGTCCCCCTCGCGACCGCCCGCGAGTTCACCGACACCGAGCTGGGAGTCGACCACGTCGCCTGCCCGGCCGAGATCCGGGAGATGTTCCGGTGGAATTCCTGAAGATTGCCGTTGTCACGCAGGCGCGAGCGACCAGCACCCGGCTGCCGGCCAAGGTGCTGCTCGAAGCGGGCGGCCGGACCTACCTCGAGCACCACGTCGACCGGCTGCGCCGGACCGGGCTTCCGGTGATCGTGGCAACGACCACGAATGCCAACGACGACCCGATCGTCCGGCTGTCCGAGCGCGCCGGGATCCCGTACTTCCGCGGCAGCGAGGACGACGTGCTCAGCCGGTTCGCCGGCGCGGCCCGCGAGTACGGGCTGGACGGCGTGGTCCGGGTGACGTCGGACTGCCCGCTGATCGACCCGGAGATCGTTGCCAACGGCGTCGAACGGTTCCGGGCCGAGGGCGACGAGAGCGTCTACCTGTCGAACTGCCTCGAGCGCACCCACCCGCGCGGGATGGACTACGAGGTGTTCTCCGCGGCCCGGCTGTTCGAGGCGGACGAGCGGGCGACGCTCCAGGTCGACCGTGAGCACGTCACGCCGTACCTGCACCAGAACCGGGCCGGCGACGTCCGGCTGGTGAGCCTGCCGTGGGCGGGCGGCGGCGCGCAGTACCGGCTCACGCTGGACACCGAGGACGACCGGAAGTTGCTCAGCGCCCTGATCGAGGACTTCGCCGCGGACAAGCTGAACTGCGCCGAACTGGTCGCGCTGCTGGACTCGCAGCCGGAACTGGCCACGCTCAACGCACACATCGAGCAGAAGAAGCTCGGCGAGTGACAGCGCAGCAGCCTGCTGCTACGGCATGATTTACGGTGATGACCACCGATGATCCAGCACCCGCGCCGTCGACCGGCCAGGACCCGCCGAACGGCGGCGCCGGCACCGACGGCGGCCGGGCCATGGACGCGGCCCGGGCCAAGTCGTTCGGCGCCGTCGCGGCCGCGTACGACGCGGCCCGGCCGACGTTTCCCGCCGAGGCGCTGACCTGGATCCTCGGTCCCGGCCGGCTGCAGATCCTGGACCTCGGCGCCGGCACCGGGAAGCTGGCCGCGGTCGCGGCCGGGCTCGGCCACGACGTGGTCGCGGTCGACCCGTCCGAGGAGATGCTCTCGATCTGCCGCCGCCGGCCCGGGATCGACACGATGGTCGGCGCCGCCGAGTCGATCCCGCTCGCGCACGCCTCGGTCGACGCGGTGATCGTCGGCCAGGCGTTCCACTGGTTCGACCACGCCCGTGCGCTGCCCGAGATCGCCCGGGTGCTGCGGCCGAACGGTGTCCTCGGCCTGCTCTGGAACGACGCCGACCGGGTGGTCCCCTGGGTCCGGCGGCTGGACCGCGCGATCATGGGCGACGACTTCGGCGGCGACCAGTTCGACCCGGTGCCCATCCTGCTGCAGTCGGACCTGTTCGGGGGCGTGGAGACGGCCCGGTTCCGGCACTGGCAGGACCTGGATCGCGCCGGGCTGCGGCAACTCGCGCTGTCACACTCCCGGGTCGCCATCCTCACCGAGTCCCGCCGCGAGTCCGTGCTCGACCAGATCAACGCCATCTACGACAACACAGCGCGACCGCCGGAGCCGCTGCGGATGCCGTACTTCACCGGTTGTTACCGAACTCGCCCTAGTGACCTGGCGAACTACCGCCGTACTCTCGACGCCCCGGTGGCACCGCACCTCTGAAGTCCCGCGAAACGTTTTGGTTGCGGTAGGTCACAAATGCGCCACCAGCGGCTAACGTGCACGTGTTTGTGTCGAAGTACGAGGGGAACTCGAACTCATGGACGAGGATGTGGTACGCGAGCGGGACGCCCGCGCGTATGAGGCCGTACACGAAGCGGCCGACTTCACCGAGTTGAAGCGGCGCTACAAGAACTTCGTCGTGCCGTGGACCATCGCGTTCATGGCCTGGTACCTGGCCTACGTCGCCTGCAACAACTGGGCGCGCGACTTCATGGGCCAGCAGGTGGTGGGCCATGTCAACGTCGCGTTGATCTTCGGCCTGCTGCAGTTCGTCTCCACGTTCGTAATCGCGGCCCTGTACGGCCGGTTCGCGAACCGGAAGATGGATCCGCTCGCCAGCGGGCTGAACGCCAAGTACAAGAGGGAGCGCCGCCGATGAACGTCTTGAGCATTCCCTCGCTGGTCCCGCTTGCCGACGCCGAGCCGGGCAACCGGGTGCTGACCATCTCGCTGTTCACCGCGGTCGTCGCGGTGACGCTGTACATCACCTGGTGGGCGTCCCGGCAGAACAAGAGCGCGGCCGACTACTACGCCGGTGGACGCTCGTTCAGCGGCGCCCAGAACGGCCTCGCGGTCGCCGGTGACTACATGTCGGCGGCGTCCTTCCTCGGCATCTCCGGCTCGATCGCCCTCTTCGGGTACGACGGCTTCCTGTACTCGATCGGGTTCCTGGTGGCCTGGCTGGTGGCGCTGCTGCTGGTCGCCGAGCTGCTGCGGAACTCGGGCCGGTTCACGATGGCCGACCAGCTCGCCTTCCGGATGAAGCAGAAGCCGGTCCGGACCGCGGCCGCGACGTCGACGATCGTGGTGTCGATCTTCTACCTGCTGGCCCAGATGGTCGGCGCCGGCTCGCTCGTCGGGCTGCTGCTCGGGGTCAAGAGCGAAGGCCTGAAGGCCGGCGTGATCGTGCTCGTCGGCGCGCTGATGATCGTCTACGTGACGATCGGCGGCATGAAGGGCACCACCTGGGTGCAGATCGTCAAGGCCGTCCTGCTGATGTCCGGCACGATCGTCATCACCTTCCTGGTGCTGCTCAAGTTCGACTTCAACCTGTCGAACCTGCTCGGTGCCGCGGCGGAGAATTCCGGCAAGGGCGAGGCGTTCCTGCAGCCCGGCCTGCTCTACGGCAAGGACCTGGTCGGCCAGATCGACTTCCTGTCCCTCGGCCTCGCCCTGGTCCTCGGTACGGCGGGCCTGCCGCACATCCTGATTCGCTTCTACACCGTGCCGGACTCGCGGTCCGCGCGCCGCTCGGTGCAGTGGGCGATCGGCCTGATCGGCGCGTTCTACCTGATGACGCTGGCGCTCGGGTTCGGTGCGGCCGCACTGCTCGACACGTCCAAGGGGTCCGCGGTCGAGACATCGAAGGGCAATGTGGCGTCGCCGCTGCTGGCCGAGTCCGTCGGCGGTGGGGCCGACTCGCTCGGCGGCTCGATCCTGCTCGCGCTGATCGCGGCGGTCGCCTTCGCGACCATCCTCGCGGTGGTCGCCGGACTGACCCTGACCTCGGCCTCGTCGTTCGCGCACGACCTGTACGCGAACGTGATGGCCAAGGAGAAGCCGTCCGAGAAGGACGAGCTGCGGGTGGCCCGGATCGCGGCCCTCGTCATCGGCGCGGTCGCGATCGGGCTGGCGATCCCGGCGCAGCGGCTGAACATCGCGTTCCTGGTCGCGCTGGCCTTCGCGGTCGCGGCCTCGGCGAACCTGCCGGCGTTGCTGTTCAACCTGTTCTGGAAGCGGTTCAACACCGCCGGCGCGGTCTGGAGCATCTACGGCGGCCTGGTGTCGGCCGTCGTACTGGTCTTCTTCTCGCCGGTCGTGTCGGGGTCGCCGACGTCGATGATCACCGGGGCCGACTTCTCCTGGTTCCCGTTGTCGAACCCGGGCATCGTGTCGATCCCGCTCGGCTTCCTGTTCGGCGTGCTCGGCACGTTCCTCGGCAAGGACCGGTCCAGCGAAGCCCGCTACAACGAGCTGTCCGTCCGCGCCCTCACCGGCGCCGGCGCGGAGGGCCCGGCGAAGCACTGACAACCCCGCTGGCAGGTCCAGCGTTCGGCACTACAGAGTCGGCGGCGGTTCCCCGGGTTGATCCCGGGAAACCGCCGCCGACTGTTTTCCAGGCGTCGCGAACCGTTGACGCTGGGTTTGGGCTGCCGTAACAATGAGGCAGCCTCGCGCAAGAAATTGGCAACTCATCGCAAGTTTTGAACGTGCGCGTCGGCCACTCTCACCCGCCCACCCAGGAGAGGCCATGAGGCTTCCGCAGTCCCGACATTCAGCGGGGCGGGTACTCGCCGCTCTGCTGGCCGCCAGCCTCGCGCTGTCGGCCGGCCCGCTCGTCCGCGCGACACCGGCGGACTCCGCGACGGCCGCCGTACAGGCCGGACCCAACCTCGCCGCCGGCAAGAGCGCCTCGGCCAGCAGCGTCACCCAGACCTACGTCGCGTCGAACGTGTCCGACGGCAACCAGAGCACCTACTGGGAGAGCGCCAACAACGCCTTCCCACAGTGGGTGCAGGTGGACCTCGGCTCGACAGTCGCCACCAACCAGGTCGTGCTCAAGCTGCCGACCGCGAACTGGGACGCGCGAACCCAGACCCTCGCCGTCCAGGGCAGCACCGACGGGCAGAACTTCACCGACCTCTCCGCCTCCGCGCCCCGCGCGTTCAACCCGCCGGGCAACACCGTGACGATCGACTACGGCACCGCGACCACGCGGTACGTGCGGATCCGGATCACCGCGAACACCGGCTGGCCGGCCGGGCAGCTGTCCGAGCTCGAGGTCTACGGACCCGCGACCGGCGACACCCAGGCTCCCACCGCCCCGGGCAGCCTGGCCTTCACCGAGCCCGCCGCCGGCCAGATCCGGCTGACCTGGGCCGCGTCGAGCGACAACGTCGGCGTCACCGGGTACGACGTCTACGCCAACGGCGAGCTGCGGACCAGCCTGGCCGGTAACGTCCTCACCTACACCGACAACCAGCCGGCCAGCGTGTCGGTCTCGTACTTCGTCCGCGCGAAAGATGCCGCTGGCAACCAGTCGGCGAACAGCAACACGGTTACCCGTGGCGGCAGCTCTGGTCCGGGCAGCAACCTCGCCCTCGGCAAACCGATCACCGCGTCCGGGGCCGTGCACACCTTCGTCGCGACCAACGCCAATGACGACGACGTGACGACGTACTGGGAGGGCAACGCCAACCCGGCGACACTCACGACCGCGCTCGGCGCGAACGCGGATCTCAACTCGGTCGTCATCCGGCTGAACCCGGATCCGGTCTGGGGCGCACGGACGCAGACGTTGTCCATTCTCGGCCGGGAGCAGGGGGCGTCGACCTTCACGACGATCGTGCCGAGTGCGTCGTACGACTTCGCTCCGGGTAGCGGGAACAGCGTGACGATCCCGGTCAGCGCGCGGGTGGCCGACGTACGGCTGAACTTCACCGCCAACACCGGCGCACCGGCCGGGCAGGTCGCCGAGTTCCAGGTGATGGGCGTGCCGGCGCCGAACCCGGACCTCACGGTGTCCGGCGTCTCCTGGACGCCCACCTCGCCCGTGGAGACGGATGCGATCACCGTGCGGGCGACGGTTGGCAACTCCGGTACGGCGGGATCCGCGGCGACCGAGGTGAACTTCTACCTCGGCCAGACCAAGGTCGGTACGGCGGCCGTCGGAGCACTCGCGGCCGGAGCGTCGGCCACGGTCAGCGCCTCGCTCGGCACGCGAGACGCCGGAAGCTACGCGTTGAGCGCGAAGGTCGACGAGTCGAACACGATCATCGAGCAGAACGACGCGAACAACACCGCGAACGCGGCCGGTCCGCTGGTGGTCACCCCGGTCGCGAGCTCCGACCTGGTGGCGGCAGCGGTCAACTGGACGCCGAACAACCCGTCGGCGGGGAACAGCGTCGCCTTCTCTGTCGCTCTGAAGAACCAGGGCAGTGTGGCGTCGGCGTCCGCTGCGCACGGCATCACGCTGACGATCCTGAACGGCAGCACGGTCGTGGCGACGCTGACCGGGTCGCACAACGGCGCAATCGCGGCCGGTGCGACGACGTCGGCGGTTGCGTTGGGCAACTGGACGGCGGCCAATGGTCGCTACTCGGTGCGCGTCGTACTGGCGGACGACGCCAACGAGTTGCCGGTGAAGCGGGCGAACAACACCAGCGAGCGGCCGTTCTTCGTGGGCCGTGGAGCGAACATGCCGTACGACCATCTGGAGGCTGAGGACGCCTCCGTCGGTGGCGGTGCGGTCGTGGTCGGGCCGAACCGGACGATCGGCGACCTGGCCGGCGAGGCGTCCGGCCGGCGGGCGGTCACGTTGAACTCGAACGGCTCGTACGTCGAGTTCACCACCCGGGCACGGACCAACACGCTCGTCACCCGGTTCTCCATCCCGGACGCGGCCGGTGGCGGCGGGATCAACTCGACCGTGAACGTGTACGTGAACGGCACCTTCCACAAGGCGTTGCCGCTGACCTCGCGGTACGCCTGGCTGTACGGCGCGGAGGCGAGCCCGAACAACTCGCCCGGCTCCGGACCGGCCCGGCACATCTACGACGAAGCTCAGTTGATGCTCGACGCCAGCTACCCGGCGGGTACGACTATCAAGCTGCAGAAGGATCCGGCGAACAGTACGACGTACACGTTCGACTTCATCGACACCGAGGAGGTCGCGCCGGTCGCCAACCCGGGCACGGGATACGTGACGCCGGCCGGGTTCACGCACCAGGACGTGCAGAACGCGCTCGACCAGGTGCGGCAGAACAGCGCGCTGCAGGGTGTGTACCTGCCGCCGGGTGACTACCAGACGTCGTCGAAGTTCCAGGTGTACGGCAAGGCGGTCCGGGTGGTCGGAGCCGGGCCTTGGTACACGCGGTTCCATGCTCCGGCCGGACAGGACAACACCGATGTCGGGTTCCGGAGCGAGGCGTCGGCGAACGGGTCGACGTTCACGGGGTTCGCGTACTTCGGCAACTACACGTCCCGGATCGACGGGCCGGGGAAGGTGTTCGACTTCGCCAACACCGCGAACATGACGATCGACAACATCTGGGTCGAGCACATGGTCTGCCTGTACTGGGGCGCGAACACCGACTCGTCGACGATCCGGAACTCGCGGATCCGGAACATGTTTGCCGACGGCATCAACATGACGAACGGGTCGGGCGGCAACCTGGTCAGCAACAACGACGCCCGGGCCACCGGTGACGACAGTTTCGCGCTCTTCAACGCCACCGACTCCGGCGGCGGCGAGGTCCGCGACAACGTGTTCGAGAACCTGACCGCGACGCTGACGTGGCGGGCGGCCGGGTTCGCGGTGTACGGCGGGACGAACAACGTGTTCCGGAACCTGTACGCCGCGGACATGCTCACCTATCCGGGGGTGACGATCTCGTCGCTGGACTTCGGAATCCCGATGAACGGTTTCGGCGCGACGCCGCCGACCCGGTTCGAGAATGTCAGCCTGGTGCGCGCGGGCGGGCATTTCTGGGGTAATCAGACATTCCCCGCGTTGTGGATCTACTCGGCCACGAAGATCTTCCAGGGAATTCGGGTGAATGATCTGGACATCGTCGATCCGACGTACTCCGGAATCATGTTCCAAACCGACTATGTGGGCGGGCAGCCGCTGTTCCCGGTGGCGGACACGGTCTTCACCAACACGACCATCTCAGGAGCCCAGAAGTCCGGCGACGCCTTCGACGCCAAGTCCGGCTACGGCATCTGGGCCAACGAACTCCCCGAACCAGGCGAAGGCCCCGCCCGAGGCACCGCCACCTTCACCAACCTGACCCTCACCAACAACCACACCAACATCCACAACCCCACCACAACCTTCACCCTCACCCAGAACTGACCTCACTCAGGGGCCGCCAGAGCATCCTCACGGCGGCCCCTGACCGAGGACGCCAACCCAGCTCGTCCACCGTCCGGTGAGCTGCCGGGCCAACTTCCAAGGGATTCTTATCCCGAGGCCTCACAAACGTAGCGGGTTTCCAGAGGCATTGTCTGCCGCTTTCGCGATCTGCCCCGAGCTGCCCCACGATGCCCCGGTGTTACAGCGGTTTCCCCGCCTGCCCACGTGCCAAGGTCGAACCTTGCCACTCAACAGGGCGGGGAAATGCCGATCCACGTGTTCGTCGACGAAACCAAGTCCCGAGGATTCCTGATGGCCGCCGCACGGTGCCCGTCAGACGATGTCGCCGTGAACCGCAAGGCACTACGCGCGCTTCTGCTGCCTGGGCAGGAGCGACTGCATTTCCGGCACGAGAGCGATCGGCGCCGGAAGAAGATCCTCAGCGCAATCACCGACTTCCACCTGCTGGTGGACATCTACCGAGCCGAGCGGAACGACCACGGTGCTCGCCGTGCGTGCCTCGAAGCCATCGTTCGGGACAGCGCAGCGTCCGCCGAGCGCCTTGTGTTCGAGCGTGAGGAGTCGACGTTCGACCACGACTGGCGGTGCCTACGAGAGGCTGCGCACCGCTTCGGCTGCCACGAGACTCTCCGCTAGGACGTGCTGGTCGCCAAGGCGGATCCGTTGCTGTGGGTGCCGGATGCGGTGGCGTGGAGTTGGATGCGAGGTGGCGCGTGGCGGCGCGCGGTTGCGCCGTTCTGCCAGATGCAAGAGCTCTGAACAGCGCGAGACCCGGCTCGTCCACCGTCCGGAGGGCTGCCGGGTCCACTTCCGAGGGACTCTTGTCCCCCGGCAAGACCAACGTTACCGGTTGTCGGCAGTGATTGCTGGCGTTTTGGGGATCTGCCCCGTGATGCCCCGGGTTGCCCCGGTTAGCAGGTGGTGGGCGGTGGGGGTTTGGGAGTGGAGGGCGGTGCCGTTGGTTCGGTGGGTGGTGATCAGGCCGGCGTTGCGGAGAATTCGGGTGTGGTCTGAGGTGCTGGGCAGGGAGATGCCGGTGCGGCGGGAGAGTTGGGTGGTGGTGGCTGAATGCGTCAGGGCTCGGAGGACGGTGGCTCGGGTTCGGCCCAGGAGGTCGGCGAGGGCGTCGGTGTCGGGGAGGTCGTCCGTCGCGTGGTCGGCGCAGGGGTAGACGAGGACCGGGCGGCGATCAGGTGCGTCTAGGGCCAGGCACTCGGCGGTCAGGGGTGACGGGTAGAGCTGCAGGCCGCGGCCGTTCAGGTGGATGTCGAGCACTGGACCGGCGGTGAGGCCGTAGGTGGTCAGGATCGGAGTGGACCACTCGACGTCGGGGTGGAGTGACTCGAGCAGAGCGTCGACCCCGCCGTGCAGCAGCGTGCGCGATCTGAGGGCGAGGTCCGCGGCGTACCGGAATTCGAGTTCGCTCGACGACGGCGCGAGTACTTCGGTGTGAAAGTCGCGTACGGCGTTGCCGAGCGCCCGCCGTGATCCGGCCCGGCCCGCGAGCAGGCCTGCCATGAACTCGTCGACCTCCGGCGGAAGCCACGGCGCCAGCTCGTCGTGAACGACGGAAGCCGGCGTGTTCATCAGCGTCTCGACGGCCGGCTCGAGACCCGGCGCCGGCACCTCAGGCGTGAGGAAGTCGGGGAACTGCCCAGCCGGAGCGATCAGCTTGAAGAGCGCGCATCGACGGCCGGAGCCGCCGGCCCGCCTCGCGCCGCCAGCGCCGAGCGACCGGCGGCACCGCCAGGTCTCCGACGACCCGATCGCCGAGCGCGCGACCGCCCGACCCCAACGCCCGCGCGCGCAGCGCCCGAGCCGCGAGCGCTGCTTCCCACAGCGGCTCCGGGTCGGCCGGAAACGTCACCCGGCCGAGGTCCGCCGCGGTGAAGTGGATCCGGATCATCCACCGATTGTGCCCAGCCGGGGGCCACCACGCCGACCTCTTCGGTTCTGACCGAATCCGGTCGCCGCTCCCACGCCGCAAACCGCAGTCTGACCCGATGAAGCTCCTGGCAGCCCTCACGGTCCTCGCCCTCGCCGCGTCCACCCAGCCCGCCGCCGCCCACGCCGTACCTCAACGCCCGACCGAGTACGTCGTCTCCACCACGCCCGGTGAGACGCTCGAAGGCATCGAGGTCACCCGCGACGGCATGATCTACGTGACCAGCGTCGGCACCGGCGCCGTGTACCGCGGCAGCACCCGCAACCCCCGCCTCAAGCCCTTCCTCCCCGCAGGCAAGGACGGCCGGACCTCCGCCACCGGCGTCCACGTCGACCGCTGGGGTCGCGTCCTCGTCGCCGGTGCGAGCACCTCCAAGCTCTTCCTGTACGACGCGACCGGCAAACTCCTCGCCGTACGCAAGGCCGCAGACGGCTCGTTCCTCAACGACTTCACGTTCGCCGGCGACGCGGTCTACGTCACCGACTCGGCCCACAACCAGATCTGGCGCGCCCCGCTCACCCGCCACGGCTTGGGCGAGCTCGAGCCCTGGCTCACCCGCGACAAGATCCAGCCCACGCCGTACTTCCTCAACGGCATCGTCACCGACGGAAAGACCCTCCTGGTCGGCGAGCAGGGCCAGGACGTCACCTACCGCATCGACCTCCACACGAAGCAGGTCAGCACGCTGGAAGTCAGCAACGGCATCCTGTCCGGCGACGGCTACCTGCTCGAGGGGCACCGCCTGTACGCCGTCTACAACGCCGGCGGAGGCAAGTACGTCGCGAGGCTCGCCGTACTCGACCGAGACCTGACCAAGGCCACCATCGTCGCCGACTCGGAGCCCGGAGCACCTGGCGCGACCCCGACCACCATTGCCCGCGACCGCGGTCGGTTGCTCTGGGTCAACAGCCAACTGGATGTCGCTCCGGGCATTCCGCCGTACACGGTGTCCGTCGTACCAGGACTGCGGTAGATGGACGCTGAGGAACGGAACCGCTGAGTCAGAGGTCGTCGGCGATGCGGGCGAGGACGACGCCGGCGCGGAGCACCAGGTCGCGGTCGGCGTCGTCGAGGCGGCGGAGCAGCTTGCCGAGCTCGTCGGCGGCCTGCCGTCCGGAGGCCTCGACCATCTCCGCGCCGGCCTTCGTGAGCACGACCGCGGTCGCGCGGCCGTCGACCGGGTCCTGCTCACGGCGGACCAGGCCCGCGTCCTCCAGAGCGGCGACCGTGGTGGTCGCGGTCGGCTGTGAGCACGGAACGCGGGTCGCGATCTCGCCGATCCGGATCGGTTGCTCGTCGGCGATCAGCATCAGCGCGAGGAACTGGGTCGGGTGCAGGACCGTGGTGGTACGACTCCGGCGCAGGTGCCGGACGATCCGGTGCATGCTGACCAGGAGTTGCAGAGTCTCATGTGCCATCGCGATCACCTCCTCCGAAGGAAGCGCCATCCTGGCACACGTCCGACCGATCTCCTAGGTCCGGCCTGCCAATCCGGCGCCGTAGCGAGCAGACGTGACGACGACGGATGTGTCCGTGACGAAGGTCAGGTGTGTACGGCGAGGACTCCGAGGGCGAACGCGGTCCCGGTGAGGACGAGCATGGTGCCGGCCAGTTGCACGAGGCGGCGCTGGAGGGTGGGCAGTTCGGCGGCGGTGGCGAAGACCCGACGCGGCCAGTGGCGCCAGGAGACGTACCAGAAGATCACGCTCGCGACGAGCAGCAGAACGCCTTTCAGCGCGTGGATCCACCACTGTTCCTGCTCGAGCGCGAGAAGCAGACCGCCGGTGGCTGCGATCGCCGCGATCAGCCCGACCACCTTCCACCGGTTGCCTGAGGCAATCACCGTGGTCAGCGCCTCGCGGGCATCCGCGTCCGGCCCGAAGTACTTCGCCAGCTTCGGCCGCACCACGAACAGCGAGTAGGCCATCCCACCCACCCAAGCCGCCGCCAGCCCCGCATGCACGATCGCGACGACAGAAGTCATGCCCGGCAGCCTAGATCACCGCCACTGCGCGACGAGACCGTCCATCATGTCCTTGATGTGCTGCGGTGCCTTGGAAGGCGAGCCGGTGTCGTACGGCGGCTGCGGGTCGTACTCGAGCCGGAGCTGGGCAGCCTGCGCGTCTTCTGGCCGGGTCAGCTTCGCGACGACCTCGAGTGCCAGGTCGATTCCGGCCGAGACCCCGGCGCCGGTGACGATCTTGTCCTGGAACACCACGCGTTGCTCTGTGGGCTCCGCGCCGTACTTGCGGAGTTCGTCGTACGCGACCCAGTGGGTGGTTGCTCGCAGCCCGCGTAGCAGGCCTGCCGCCCCGAGCAACAGGGCGCCTGTGCAGACAGAGGTCGTGTAGGTGGTGTGCTCGTGGGCCGAGCGGATCCAGTCGACGATCGGATCGCCTTCGCGTGCCATCTGGCGGGTGATGTTGCCGCCCGGGACCAGGAGTACGTCGGGAGTCGGCACGTCGTCGAAGGTGTGCTCGATGTCGAAGTGCAACCGGCCACCGGCGTCGCTGAGCCGGCCGCGTTGCGCCGCGCACACGACAACGTCGGCGCCGGGCATCGCGCCGAAGACCTGGTACGGGCCGATGGCGTCCAGGATGGTGACCTTGGGGAAGAGGGCGATGGCTATCTGCATGACTGACTCCTCGGTCAGTGGGGGCGGTTGTCGTAGGCGGTGCGGAAGCGGTCGCGGTAGTCGGACGGGGCGATGCCGACGATCCGGTGGAACGAGCGGCGGAGGGTCTCGGCGGTGCCGAACCCGTACCGGCGGGCGATGCTCTCGACCGAGTCGTCGAGCTCCGCGAGGGCACGTTGCGCAGCCTCGATCCGGGCGCGCTCGACGTACAGGGCCGGAGGTACGCCGATCTCCTGGGTGAACCGTCGTTGCAGGTGACGCGGGCTCAACCCCGCCACGTCCGCGAGGTCGGCGATGCTGTGGCGACCGCCGGGGTCGGTGTGGATGGCGTCGACGACCTTGCGCAGTACGTCGCTCGACGGCTGGGTGGACCAGAGCGGCAGGCTGAACTGCGACTGGCTTCCGGGGCGGCGCAGGTACAGAACGAGATCGCGCGCGACCTCGAGCGCCGCGTCCCGCCCGAGATCGGCCTCGACGAGCGCGAGCGCCAGATCCATCCCGGCGGTCACGCCGGCGGAGGTCCACAGCTCGCCGTCCCGGATGAAGATCGGGTCGGGGTCCACGTCGACCGCCGGATACTCACGGGCCAGCTTCGCCGCCTCACTCCAGTGCGTGGTGACGCGGCGGCCGTTCAGCGACCCCGCTTCGGCGAGCAGGAACGCGCCGCTACAGACCGACGTCACCCGCGTCGCGTCGGCGGTCGCGGCCGCGATCCATTCGACGAGACGCTGGTCCTGGCAGGCATCGTGCACACCGCTTCCCCCGACGACGACCAGCGTGCCGACGGTTTGCGGGTCGACGTCCGCGATCCCGAGGTCGGCGAGCACCGGCAGCCCCATGTTCGACCGCACAGGACCGGGCTCCGACGCCACGATCACACACTCGTACCCGGCCTCGGCGAACACGTCATACGGCCCCACCAGGTCGAGCGTCTGATACCCGTCGAAGATGACGAACGTCACCACTCCAGGTCCCATACCTCCACCTTGCGCCCGCTTGGCGATGACGTCCACGCCACACACCCCACAAATCACGCCATGGTTGCCACAGGCAAAAGCACATGCGGTACGACGGTGCGCCCACGCGGTCGGACCAATCCAGAAATGTGAGCAGGTACGACGCGAGCACTCACACAAACCGCATCCCCGCATGTCCCGGCCGACAACCCGCCGGACGCCGCCGGCAGCCACGTGACTGGTTGAGGCGAGCCCCCAGACGACCGCACCACCGCAGTTCCCGGGCGGAGCCCGGAGATCGTGAATGACAGCACGCAAGACCTAGGCGAAAGCCCAGCAGTTCCCGGGCGACAGCCCGGCGGTCGCGGGCGATAGCCCGGAGGTTGCGGGCGGCAGCCCGCTGGGGGCGGCGGTAGCCGGCAGAGCCAAGGGTGGGTGGGAGCGGGCGTAGCGGGGGCGACGAAGGAGCTCCTGCGTAGCACGCGTGGGATAGACACGCGTAGCAGATGCGTGAGCCCCCGGGAGACAGTCCCCGGGGGCTCACGTGCTGGAGAGATCAGTCCTCGTCGGCCTTGCCGGATTCCAGGTTGGACTTGATCAGGTCCATGACGGTGGAGTCGGCGAGGGTGGTGACGTCGCCTACCTCGCGGTTTTCGGCGACGTCGCGGAGGAGCCGGCGCATGATCTTGCCGGAGCGGGTCTTCGGGAGCTCGGCGACGACCATGATCTGGCGCGGCTTGGCGATCGGGCCGATTTCCTTGGCGACGTGGTTGCGGAGCTCCTGGACGACATCCGGTCCGCCGTCGCCGGCCTCGGAGCGCAGGATCACGAAGGCGGCGATCGCCTGGCCCGTGGTCGGGTCCGAGGCGCCGACGACCGCGGCTTCGGCGACCTTCGGGTGCGAGACGAGCGCGGACTCGATCTCGGTGGTGGACAGCCGGTGGCCGGACACGTTCATCACGTCGTCGACCCGGCCGAGCAGCCACAGGTCGCCGTCCTCGTCCTTCTTGGCGCCGTCGCCGGCGAAGTACACGCCCGGCCAGCGGGACCAGTAGGTGTCGACGAACCGCTGGTCGTCGCCCCACAGCGTGCGCAGCATCGCCGGCCACGGCTTCGTGATCACGAGGTAACCACCCGAGCCGTCCGGCACCGAGTTGCCCGCGTCGTCGACGACGTCGACGCTGACTCCCGGGATCGCCTTCATCGCGGCGCCGGGCTTGCCCGCGGTCACGCCGGGCAGTGGCGAGATCATGTGCATGCCGGTCTCGGTCTGCCACCAGGTGTCGACGACCGGCGCGTTGTTGCCGCCGATGTTCTCCCGGTACCAGACGTACGCCTCCGGGTTGATCGGCTCGCCGACCGACCCGATGACGCGCAGCGAGGACAGGTCGAACTTGGCCGGGATGTCCGCGCCCCACTTCATGAAGGTCCGGATCGCGGTCGGCGCGCAGTACAGGATCGACACCTTGTACTTCTGCACGATCTCCCACCAGCGGCCCTGGTGCGGCGTGTCCGGGGTGCCTTCGTACAGGACGGAGGTGGTCGCGTTCGCGAGGGCGCCGTACACGATGTAGCTGTGGCCGGTGACCCAGCCGATGTCGGCGGCGGTCCAGTAGACGTCCGTGTCGGCCTTGAGGTCGAACACCCCCCACTGGGAGTACGCCGTCCCGACGAGGTAGCCGCCGGTGGTGTGCAGGATGCCCTTCGGCTTGCCCGTCGTACCGGAGGTGTACATCACGTACAGCGGGTGCTCGGCATCGAACGCCTCCGGAGTGTGCTCGGCCGACTGCTTGCCGACGAAGTCGTCCCACCACAGGTCGCGGCCCTCGACGATGGTGGTGTCCTGCCCGGTACGGCGGACCACCAGGACGTTCCGTACGTCGGGGCACTCCTCGAGCGCAGCGTCGACGGCCGGCTTCAGCGCGGCCGGGGCGCCACGGCGGTAGCCGCCGTCGGAGGTGATCACGACGCGCGCGTCGCAGTCCTGGATCCGGCCCTTGAGCGCGTCCGCGGAGAAGCCGCCGAACACGACCGTGTGCGGGGCGCCGACCCGGGCGCAGGCGAGCATCGCGACCACGGTCTCGGGGATCATCGGCATGTAGATCGCGACCCGGTCGCCGGCCTGGACGCCGAGCTCGAGCAGCGCGTTGGCCGCCTTGCTCACCTCGTCCTTGAGCTGGGCGTAGGTGATCTCGCGGGTGTCCCCCGGCTCACCTTCGAAGTAGTAGGCGATCTTGTCGCCGAGGCCGTTCTCGACGTGCCGGTCGACGCAGTTGTAGGCCGCGTTCAGCTTGCCGTCGGCGTACCACTTCGCGAACGGCGGGTTGCTCCAGTCCAGCGTCTGGGTCGGCTCGACCGCCCAGGTCAGCCGCTTGGCCTGCTCGGCCCAGAACCCCTCGAAGTCGGCCGCGGCCTGCTCGTAGGCGTCGGCCTTGAGGTTGGCGTTCGCGGCCAGGTCGGCGGGCGGCTCGAACCTGCGCTCCTCGTGCATCAGGTTCGACAGGGCCTCGGATTGGGGTGACTCTGCATTCGTCACGTCGCGGACTCCTCCTCGCTAGCTTCGGCGCGCTGGAGCGCCCGGTCCCCTTTCTACCAATGCGGCCCGCGGCGCGGAACCGCCGTATCGCCCAGCAGCACCCGATCTGCGCTCAACAGAGCGGATTTTCGGCCGAACGGCACATTTCCACCGTACGACGGAACCGATCGGCCCGGCCGTGCATCGGTAGAGATGTGAACGCGATGCAGACGGGTCAGCAGCCGGCCGAGACGGCGGACCACTCCCGGCGGAAGATCTCCCGGGCGGCGAAGCGGCGCGTCCATGCCCGCGAGTACCGCGTCCGCCGTACCCAGAAGGCTGTGCGGGCTCAGCTGCCGGTCTGGTGACCTCAGTCGCCGGCCTGGTGGTGGGCCAGGAGGCGGGTGAGGAGGGTGGTCAGGCGGGCCCGGTCGGTGGGGGTGAGCGGGGCGAAGATCTCGTCCTGGGCCTGGGCGACCAGGGTCGTGAGGCGCTTGTGCTGGCGGCGGCCCGCGGCCGTCAGGGTGATCACGTTGCGGCGGGCGTCCGCCGGGTCCGGTGTGCGGTCGACGTACCCACCGGCGGTCAGCTCGTTGAGAGCGGCAACCACGTCGCTGCGGTCGATGCCGGTGTGCCGGCTGAGCGTGGCCTGACTGGCCGGGCCGAACTCGACCAGGGTCGCCAGCAGGCGGAAGTGGTATCCCCGCGCGCCGGCCTTGGCGAAGGCCTCGCTCACGATCCGGCCCGCGTGCGCCGCGCTCTGGGTCAGCAGCCAGCTGGGGGTCTGCATCAGTACGGTCGGCGTCTGCTTGTCCACGATCGGCAGTCTACCGTTGGCCGAACCTACGATTCCGGCCGGTACTACGCGTCGCGGGCGTCCAGGAGCTCGTCCCAGTGGTCGGTCGCCCAGTCGCACATCAGCCGCATCGGCTCGAGCAGGCTGCGGCCGAGGTCGGTGAGCTCGTACGTGACTCGTCGTACCGGTTCGTCGTACTGCGTCCGTCGTACGAAGCCGTCGCGTTCCAGGTTGCGGAGGGTCTGGGTCAGCACCTTGGGCGTCACCCGCGCCAACGGGACGCGCAGCTCGGAGAACCGGCGCGGGCCGTCCTCCAGGCAGGCGATCACCAGGGCAGCCCACTTGTCCCCACCGATCCGGAACGGCAGCAACGACGACGGGCAGATCTCCTCGAACATGTCCGCCCGCAGCGCCTCCATGCCCTGGAGCGTAGTACCCAACTGGTAACCAGGCCTCCTCCTACGGTCGCTCCGTCAGCGAAACCGAGGAGGTTGCAATGGGCAAGATTCTGGTCATCGGCGCTCGCGGGCGCGCCGGACGCGCCGCCGTCGAGGAGGCCCGCCGCCGCGGCCATGAGGTGACTGCGGTCGCGCGTACGACGGAAGGCGGTGTCGACCTGGTCGCGGGAGACGTGACGGACGCGGGCCGGATCGCCGAGCTTGCTGCCGGTCACGACGCCGTCATCGCGGCGGTGTACGACGGGGGCGCCGATCCGGCCGTGTTCTTCCCCAAGGCCGCGCAGGCGTTGATCGACGGACTGCGGGACACGCGGCTGATCTGGGTCGGTCTGGCGTCGATCCTGCCGGGGCCGGACGGTGTGCCGCTGATGGACAGTGGCGGCTGTCCACAGGAGTACCGCTCGTTCTTCCTCGCGCATCAGGCCGCGCTCGACACCTTCGCCGCGTCCACGCTCGACTGGGTCTCGGTTGCTCCGGCCGGCGACTTCAACCACGCCGATCCGCGCCGTACCGGGACCTATCGCTTCGCGCCTGGCGATCCGGCGGCCTTGACGTCGTACGCCGACTTCGCGATCGCGCTCGTGGACGAGTACGACCGTCCGACGCACCACCGCGAGGCCGTCGGAGTCTGGTGAGTGAACTCGCCGCGGAGTTATCCACAGACGGCCTTTCGGCCCCCGCGCCCGCACCGAAGTCTCCGTAGACTTCAGGGCATGAGACGCGTCCAGTTCGTTGCCCTCGGCATACTTGTCGCCTGTGCTCTGGCCGCGGGGTGCACGCGTTCGGAGAAAGACTCGCGAGCCGACGAGACGACTGCGCACCCGGGGGACTTCGGGCCGCCCTCCGAGGCGCAGGCAGCAGACAAGGCCTACCCGCCGGGCGACCGAACACCACAAGCCCTCCGAGCTGTCGCCGCGCGAGGCAAGCAGGTCGTGGCCGTCGGCTCCGACCAATCGTCCAACGTCCGTAAGCCGCTGTTCCTGAGCAGCGACGACGGCGGCACGACCTGGCACCGGCGCCAGTTGGACGAGGAATCGGTCGAGCGATCGGGAACCTCAGAGGGGGCGACCGGCGTTGCCGCCGGCCCGTCCGGTTTCGTCGTGACCGGGAACACGGACGAAGGTCCGGTGGTCTGGACAAGCGGTGACGGTGTGAGTTGGCGGCGCCTACCGGACGACCGGAAGGTGTTCGCGGTGACGGATTCCGTTTCCGCGGTCACCAGTGGGCGACGAGGCTTCGCGATGGTGGGGACGAATTCCGTCGGTTCGGCGGGAAGCCCGAATCAATTGGTGTACTGGTCATCCGCCGATGGAAGTTCGTGGCAGCGCAGGCTCGGACCCGCGATCGGATTGAAGCCCACCGTGGCGGGTTCCGTGTCTGCCGCCGGCGTCGCATCGCAAGGGTCCGCCATCGTGGTCAGCGGAGGTGTGTCGACCCCGGATGACCCGAAGCAGAGCGATCGGCTCCAGTTCTGGTCGTCCATGGATGGCGGCAACAGCTTCCGCGCCTCGGCCGTCAAGGGCGACATTGCCAGTCACTATCGCGTCTACAACAACGTCCTGACCGTCGGGGACGGCAAGTTCGTCGCACTGGCACAAGGCGGCGGTTTCGACGAGGTGGACGACAGTTCGTGGGACGGCGTCGTCCTCGAGGGCGGCCCGAGCGGCAGTTCCTGGCAGGTCGTAGCCAAGCCGTGGATTCTCGGATCCAACTACGACGACATCCCGTCGACACTGTCCAAGGCAGCCAAGGACTGGGTCGCAGCCAGCCAGATGACAACCGGCACGGAAGACCTCACGATCGCCGCGGGACCTAGCTGGCGGCAACTCGCGGACCGGACGGACGCCGGCACTCAGCGCGGGCGCGGAGACCAGTTCGTCGCGGGATCCGCAGCCATCGGGGACGACGTCGTATTGGTCGGCTCGAACAATCGCAGCGGGACGAGCGAGGCCGCCGTCTGGCTGTACCACGACGAGTCGGTCCGCCAGGTCGCGCTCCCGGCCGAGGCGTCGGGCGGACGGCCGTCGACGTGGATCACGGGCATCCGCCAAGCCGGTACCGAACTTGTGGCCGTCGGTGATGTGTCTGACGCACCTACCGCCTGGACCAGGTCGGGCTCGGACTGGCACGCCATGACACTTCCGGGACGCACGAACGGCGTCGGCGTCAGTTCGGCCGCAGTAACTGGCACGGCGGACGGCCGCGTGGTTGCCGTCGGTGAGAAGAATCTCGCCATCGGCAGCCGAGCGACCGTGTGGATCCGGGCAACGAACGGCACGTGGGCCGAGGTCGACGCACCAGCGTTCGGGGTGCAGGCCAGATCGCCGTACGGCGGTCCGACACCTCGTGCCGTCGCCGTCGGGCGAGGCGGATGGGTGATCGTCGGCGACCGGCACGACGGAGACGGGCACTTCGACCCCTGGGTGGTGCATTCGACGGACGGCAGGACCTGGACCGATGCACAGGGCGGTCGTCAGCTACCAGCTTCTTCGGCCTCGGATCCAGACACCCGTCGGACGCCGTGGCAGAACCTGCGCAGCGTCAGCAGCGGTGCAGCGTGGATGAACGCCGTTCTTCCGGTTGGAAAGGGGTTCGTCGCTGCCGGCGACCCGGGCGACAGCACTGCCGCGGTCTGGCTGTCATCGAACGGCGTCGCCTGGAGCGCGCCGATCCGGCTGCCCAACCCCAGAGGCGTTCATGACACCGATCTGGCAGCACTCAGTCAGGTCGATCAGACGCTGGTCGCCGTCGGGCGTACGACGCGACACGACGGTGACACGTCAGGAGGATGGACGAGCTGGACATCAGATGACAGTGGAAAGACCTGGCAAGCGAGTCCGGTCGTGGCGCCGACCGGCGCCACCGCAGTGACGCTCGTCGCGGTGCCGGAAGGTCTCCTGGCGCTGGGGAATCAGGGCGAAGGTGACGAACTCGATGCCGCTGCCTGGTTCACTCGGGACGGACGGTCGTGGCGGCTGCTTGGTCTGCCCGGCGACCGGGTTCGTGGCCTGGGGCGGCAGAGCCTCGAGGCGGGTGTCGTCCACAACGGCAAGGTGCTTGTCACCGCGTCAGACGTTCCACCGGTCGGTGGAGGCTACTACACGTTCGAGCTCGACCTGCCGAAGTGAGCATCCGACGACGAAAGTGGTCTAGGAGGGCGCTGAATTAGGGCGGGTTCTGGGGTTGGTCGCTGTGTGGGCTGTAGCGCGGATGCTGTCGGGGCGGGTGCGTGTGAAGGCTGGCC